>JAWOHN010000009.1:0-4272 GCA_046485135.1 Anaerolineales bacterium
GCGATTGCCGACCTGAAGCAAATGGGGCTGCGGGTGGTGATGATCACCGGCGATAACCGCCAAACGGGCGAGGCTATTGCCCGCCAGGTGGGAGTGGATCAAGTACTGGCAGAAGTGCTGCCGGGTGGAAAAGCAGAAGAGGTCAAAAAGCTGCAGGGGCAGGGGGAGGTGGTCGCCATGGTGGGGGACGGCGTTAACGACGCGCCTGCGCTGGCCCAGGCTGACGTTGGTATCGCCATTGGAACGGGGACGGATGTAGCCATGGCTGCTGCGCCGGTTACACTGATCAGCGGTGATCTACGCGGGGTAGCTCGTTCCATTGCCCTTTCCCGCCGCACGCTGCGTACGATCAAGCAGAATCTGTTTTGGGCCTTCTTTTACAATACCATGCTCATACCGGCTGCGGCCTCTGGTCTGCTCAACCCGATGCTGGCTGCGGGAGCAATGGCCTTCAGCAGCCTCTTTGTGGTCAGCAACAGCCTCAGGCTACGCAGTTACCGGTTGACTTAAAAATTATTGAAATACTCACATCGATATTGCGCCTTGCGGATTGACTTCCCTGCAGGGCGCAACGTTTTCATCGAAGAATGCTTAAGGCAGCATACAGCCAACCTCGGACTGCAGGCTTGGATAGGGTACCTCCCAGGATTCGATCGGAGAGCCTGGGGTGACCACCTGCTTGGCGTTGAAGTCGTATTCTGCAACATGGATCTCCAGCCCAGTGCTCACATCAACCACGTGCAGGCGCGGGCCCAAAGTCCCGCGGAAAGTCATGAAGGCGAGTTGTTCACCATCAGGGCTCCATTCCAGATAAGAAATCCAGTCATATACCGGTCCCAGGCCGGTCACCTGTGCGCTTTCCAAATCGAGAACGGACACGCCACAGCTCATGCGGCAGTTGGCAAAGGCCAGTTGGCGACCGTCCGGAGAGAAAGCAAACTCCGTGCTGCCGCCAGCCAGCTCTGTCACGATATGAACCTCAAGAGAGGACAGATCAAACCAGGTCAGCTTGCTGCGCGAGCGGTCTTTGCTGGTCAGCAATGCAACGGAAGTTCCATCCGATGAACGCTGGCAAGCGCGAAAAATTTTGCCCTCGAGCTCCAGTTCACCCAGGTGATATGGACCTGCATAGACCTGGATTTTGTCTTCAGAGAATTTGTCCGGGGTATTACGGTTGTCTACCCAGGATGGAACCTCTTGGAATTCCAGGTATCTTGGTTGTGCTGGGGTGCTTGCGCTGGAGCTGGCGCTTGAGCCAAGCGGGAACTGTAACAGAATGGGATACCTCGCGGGGTCGAAGCCCTGCGGGGGAGGGATCTTCCAATGAGGAACGACTCTTTGGGCTAATTTTTCTTCATTGCCCATGAGCAATAAATCTTCCAACATTGATGGTTCCAGAGTATGTTTTAAGTAACTACTGCTGGGTGGGTAGAAGAAATCTTCTGGGAGAGGGATATCGTAGAGAATACCAAGGGTGAGCACACTGTGTGTGACGATATCCTTATCCGGCCCTGCGTAGGTTTCGGTTTTTAGCAACAGGCCGGTATACGCGTCAAACCACAAGCGTTGCTGCCGCCAGCCGTCTGGATTGATCCAGTCCAGCGCTAGCGCCGGTCTGCCGTTAATCACCTGTTCGCCGGCATTTTGGTAAGCATCTTCGACTGGCAGCAGATCTGGGGATAACGGCCAAGCAGGTCCGTTAAATCCCCCTGGCGCCCAGACCGCGCTCAAATCGCGTTGGCTGGAGGCGCGTCTGAAGATCCAATCACCCGCGCCATAGGTGACAACGCTACTGAATGAGTCAATCTCACGCTGAATTGAAATCCAATGATGCGGCTGACTGGCATATACCTGGGAGCGATAGGGCTGCAGGGGTGGCCCGCTGTAACCCGGTGGACCATAGAAGATCAATAGCTGATCTACCCACAAGGTTTTCCAGAAAACAGAGCTTTGCTGAGCACGCAAGAGCACCTCATTAACTGGTGAGCTTGCATTGAGTGGTAATAAGGTGGACGGCTGGGTATTAGCTGGTTTGGGATTGAATTGCGGGGAAGATTTAATTCCCAGCAGGGTGACACGGGTGGCACGGGTCAAATGCTCAGGCAAATTGGGATTCAGGTAGCGGACTACTTCTTCGCGCAAACCAGCTTTGGCAGCTAATGTCTCCCAGGTATCTCCCTCCTTCGTCCAGGTATGGAAGTAAAAAAAATCCTGTCCTTCGTAGCCAGTCAATTCTTCCGGTTGCGGTGCGGGTGTACGGGTTGGCGCCGGGGTGCGAGTTGGGCTGGAGGTGGAGCTAGGGCGAGGGGTGTAAGCGGAGCGGGGATCGGTTGTCTCAAAAACTCCCTGTGAGCGCCCAAAGAGGACCAGTGTGAGCAGGAGTACGATTACCAGAGAAATCTCTTTCACCGGAAGCAGGTGTTTGCGCCCGTTGGCACGTCCTAGGATAAGGGAATTCACCTGTCTCAATGCAGCCCGGGTATGGTCGTATTGAAGAGGAGCGGGTTTGAGCTGGTCTCTCCAGGCTTTTTCCATTGCAGGCAGGCGACTGCGGAATTCCTGGCAGACCGAGCAACCCATCAAATGTTGGTCAAGCTCGGCCTGTTCTGCGAGGGATAGGGTTTCTTGGTGGGGCGAGAGGCGTAAATCCAGGTAGTGAAAATGCTCTTCAGAAAGCAGGTTGGTTGTGGTAGCTGCAGAATGGAGTTGTAAGCGGCTGCGGTTCAAACGGGAGGGCAGGTTAGAAGCCTTTTCCCCCAGAACATGGGCAATTTCATCTTCCGCCAGGTTATACCCGTAGTATAACAAGAAAGGGAGGGGGTCATCCAAGGTGACCTGTTCAGCTTTGTCTGGAAGAGGGGATGGTCTATCAGCGGGCAAAATCCTGGCAGCCCAAGAGATGAGAGAGAGGGATAAGCGGCTTTGAGACGGACCCTTCTGGTGATGCAAATAGATCAGTCGATAAAGCCAGGCACGCAGGCTGGTCTCGCCCCAGAAACGGTGGCGCCCGCTGACGGCCTGAGCGATGGCAGTTTGTCCGGCAATAGCAGCCAGGTGTGATTGACCGGAAAGGGTCAAGGCAAATGTGTATAGCCCCGCGTAGAATTCAGAAACCAGGGCTTCAGCCAGAGTTGCGTCGTCCACTTGTGCGCTATGCAGCATCCAGGTGATGCCTGTTGTGTGTTCCTGGTTGGAATATGCCATTTATCACTCTGCGTGAGGACCATTATACCTGGTACAGAGTGGGAACGAGGTAATATTGCGAGAAATTGGAGGCTATAACTCCTGTTGTTCAAAGACGCCGATGGAGAGCACCAAAGCCATGACGATCACCACCAAGGCCGAGACGGCTGCTCCAGCATTGGACATTGTCTCTGTGGAAGATAACGCGCCGCCGGGCATGGAGGCGACCACTCCAGCAGCGCGTTGCCCGAGCATGGTCGCCCAGCCCATCAAGCCGCCAGGCAGCAGCGCTCCATAACGAGGTAGACTGCCAGCCAGCATCAGGGCTACTGATAAGCCCAGACCGATGCCCCCGGCTGCAACGGTTGATTTGCCCAGCGTACTGCCCAACAGGCTTAATGCAACGAAGGTCAGCAGCCAGAGCCACAGCAGCCCGTTCAACAATAGAAAATCGGCCAAGCCCAACGAGCCAAACAGGATGATGGTGTAATAAAAAGCACCCAGGCTGGATAAAATGAACATGACCAGGTACATCAATAACTGGGCGTTAAATTTACTGGTGATGAAGACCCAGCGCGGCATGGGCTTGCTCAAGATCATGGGGATGGTCTTGCGTTCTTTCTCACCTACCACCATGCCCATGGCCAGCAAAACTGCCAGGATGAAACCAAACTGGGAAAGGTTCTTAATGTACTGGACCATGGCATCTCCAGCGGTAGGCTCTGGGATCAAATCGGCGAACATTTCCGCCCCTTCGACCATAGTAAGCATCTGGGGGGTGAATTTGGCCAGCAAGGGTGAGCCCATGCCAAAGATCAAGAAAACCGCCCCCATCACCAGCAGGCGTTTTGTGCGCCAGAGCTGGCGCAGTTCCTTCAGGGTAGCTGTCCAGAAGACGCCCAACTCACCGCTGAAAGAGCTGTCCAGGTAACCTACTTTAACCTGGTTCGCTGTAGCGGCTGGCAGCCTGTTCTTACGGATCACCCACACAGCCCAGACCCAGCCAGGGAGCAGCGCGGCTACAAAGGCCAGCATGATCAAGGGCAGATTTTCCCGAAATGTCTCAGCTCCCCACACTGCGATAAAATC
>JAWOHN010000033.1:0-2913 GCA_046485135.1 Anaerolineales bacterium
TATGTCAACCTGGTGCGCATCGCCCACTCGGTCTCTGAGCTGGTTTTTGATTTTGCGCACATTCTCCCCGGACCCAACCAGGCCCGAGTGAGCTCGCGTATTGTCATGTCACCGCTCAGCGCCAAGCTGTTCCAGCGCGCCTTGAGTGAAAATCTTACCAGATACGAGGCAGCCTTCGGCGAAATCAAGGCTCCAGGCGATACCACCCTGGCAGAGCACCTCTTTCGCCAGCAGAACCCACCCAACCCAGAATAGGAAACCCATGCATCATATCGAAGAAATTGCCGACCGTATCCGCCTCACTTTTGACGCCCGCACCGCGGCGCGCGAACGCGCTCTTTCCCAAACCCGCACCCTGATCCGCTATTGCGCCAACGCCATCCGTGCCGTGCACCGCGAGGAACGCGATCTCGCCCTGGAAAACCTCACTCAGGCCAAAACCCTGGTCAAGACCCTGCAGACTGAGCTGGCTGACTACCCAGACCTCTATTACACCGGTTACACACAGGATGCCCTCAAGGAATTTGCCGAAGCCAGTATTGTCTACTCCCTGGTGCTGGACGACACCCTGCCCGATCCGGAAGAATTAGCCCTGGAGCATGCCACCTACCTGCGCGGCCTGGCAGAAGTCGCCGGCGAGCTGCGCCGCCGCTGTTTGGATATCCTGCGCCACGGGCATTCCAAGGAAGCTGAACGCATGCTTAGCTATATGGACGATATTTATGCGGTACTAATCACCATGGACTATCCAGACGCCATCACCAATGGTTTACGGCGCCTGACCGATATCGTGCGCGGCGTCACCGAGCGCACGCGCGGCGACCTGACTATCAGCCTTCGCCAGGAACAACTGGAAAAGAGCCTTAAGCAACTGGAAGAAAGACTGTAACCAAGTTTAAGCTATGCGCACCATCCGGGCATCCGAAATCGGGACCTATCTTTACTGCCAGCGCGCCTGGTGGTACCAGAAACGCGGCGAGCCATCGGAAAACCTGGCTGCCATGGTAGCGGGAAGTGAGCTGCACTACCAGCATGGACGCAGCGCCATGCAAAGCGGTTGCCTTTCCATACTGGCGTATGCCTTGCTCGGGCTGGCCATTATCCTGATTACCATTTACTTCACCACCCAGGCCTTATGAGAAAGGCATACTGAAATCCTCATGCTCTACCTGGCTGCCTTCCTCATCCTGATCGCCCTGCTGATCCTGTGGCAAGCGCGCCGGCAACGCCAATCTTTGGGCTTGCCAGCTGGCAGGATCATTTACAGCGACACCTCCAAATGGGGTGCAGTTGAGCAGCCTTTATACGATGCAGAGCTGGGCCTCGTCGGCCGTCCGGATTACCTGGTGGAACAGGGCGGACAGCTGATCCCCGTCGAAGTCAAATCCAACCGGGTAAGCGCAGCCCCCTATGATGCCCATATCTATCAGTTAGCAGCCTATTGTCTGCTGGTGCAGCGTCACTACGGCAAACGACCCGCCTATGGTATTTTGCACTATCCCACGCACACCTTTGCCATTGACTTCACCCCCCAGCTAGAAACCTCCTTATTAGATCTTTTAGAGGACATCCGCAGCAATGAGCGCCGCAAGACCATCGCCCGCTCGCACGAATCCAGTCAACGCTGCAATGGGTGCGGATATCGAAACATCTGCGATCAGAAACTTCTGTAATATAATTGGACAGTTATGCCAAACAAATTAAAAACCTTCAACTCTATCGTTGTTGCTGCCCATCCGCAGGTGAAAGAAGGCTTCCAGGAAGCGGTCAAGATTGCCGCTTTCCTTAAGGAGCACGGATTTTCCACTCACCATGGCTCGTTATCCGATGAGGATTTACGCCGCCGGGTAAAAAAAGGGGAATTTGATCTGTTCATCTCCCTGGGTGGCGATGGCACCATGCTGCGCGCCGGGCATTTATGCGGCCCCTTAGGCATCCCTGTCCTGGGGATCAACATGGGACGTTTTGGATTTCTGATGGAAATCCGCCAGGATCAATGGCAGGAAGTACTGCCCCAACTTCTAGAAGGCAAGTACTGGTTTGAAAAGCGCATGATGCTGCGCGCCGATCAATGGCGCACCGGCGAACGTTTAGGCTCATGGGATGTGCTGAACGATATTGTGGTTGCACGCGGTAATATCGTTCGCCCGGTTCACCTGACTGCCCAGGTAGACGGCAGGCACCTGACCACCTATGTTGCCGATGGGCTGATCGCGGCCACAGCGACCGGCTCCACAGCCTACGCCCTGGCTGCCGGCGGACCGATCCTACCGCCTGAGCTTCGCAATATCCTCCTGGTTGCTGTCGCCCCACATTTATCGGTAGACCGGGCGATCGTCTTGCCGGAAGGCGCTTCGGTTAACATCACCGTGCATACCGACCACCAGGCGGTGCTCTCTCCCGATGGCCAGGTCCCGATCGGCCTGGCTGATGGCGACCGGGTGGAGGTCTCTGCCAGCGAACACACTGTCCAGTTCTTGCGCTTTCAAGACCCTGGATATTTTTACCGTAACCTCACCCCCCATATGAGTCAAAACCCATCCACAGGAAATTCTCGATGAGCGAAACACCATCCACCCTTTATTGTGCCAACCACCCAACTGTAGAAACCAGCTTACGCTGTAAAACTTGCGAAAAACCGATTTGTCCAAAATGCGCTGTACTGACCCCTACGGGTTATAGCTGTAAAGAATGCATGAACAGGCAGCAGAAAAAATTTGAGACAGCTTACTGGTACGATTATCCGCTGACCTTTTTTACCATCCTGGTCCTTTCCTATATCGGCAGCCGCCTGATCCCCAGCCTGGGCTTTTTCACGATTTTTCTTGCCCCCATTGCCGGCGTAGGGATTGCCGAAGCCATCCGCTGGATCACCAAACGCCGCCGGGGCAAGCGCCTGTTCCAGATTGCAGC
>JAWOHN010000031.1:0-6600 GCA_046485135.1 Anaerolineales bacterium
CGGCACAGGCTGGTAGTCGCCCGTAACTCCAAGAGCAACGCACCCTGTTGTTGAGCCAGGACACAGGCAGCCTGTAGGATATTTTCAATCTGCCGGTATTCATCCGCAGTTTCGGGTTCGCTCTTCTGTAGGAGCAGTTCTGCTTTCATCCTCAGCGCCTCTGCCTCTAACCAGCGCTCCCCTGTTTTCTGTCCCAATTCAATGGATTCCGTCAGTGCAGCCAGCCCACGCTCCAGTAAACCCACTCGCATGCAGGATTGAGCGAAAAGATTCAAAAATGTCGTCCGGTTTAGCACAGTACCCAGGCTCTGATATCTATCCATGCTTTCTGACAGCTTCTCAATATCACGGGCATCTGGAGTCCCCTGCTGAGTAGCCAACCAATGCAGGTAAAAAAGGGCACCCAGCTCAAAATTCGTCAAGCCGTGCTGCTGCGCAATCTTCAGCAGCTCTTCCGACTGGTACCGGAACTGGTCTAGCTCCCCAGATAAGGCATCCTGTACGCAGGAACGCCCCAGGGCATAACAGATGCTCATCGGTATCTTGAGCTCTTTTGAGAAATCTATAGCTTCCTGAATGCAGCGCGAGGCCTGCTCAGAAAGGCCCATCAGCCACAGGCAATTTCCCAGGTAGGCCAGCGCCACAACAGCGGGTGCCATGCCGTATTGGAACGCAAGAGAACGTTGCAGGTCCAGGTCGATCGGGCGGCTGGCCCGCTCCAGAATCTGGCGAGCTTCTCCCAACCTGCCCTGGTAGAGTGGGCTGACCTGCAGGTTAGCCAGGCAGAGCAAACCAGGATCTTGGAGCTTTTGGGCCATTCTATAGAGACGCTTGACCAAGCGGTCGACCATGACATGTTCTGAGCGTCCCAGGTGGTAAACGGCCAGCAGCCACAAAGCAGGGACCAGCTGGGCATGATCTTCAATTTTATTACACAAGGCTTCTGCCTGCCGGTAATTCTCTTCCAGTTTCGCAGTTGCCCAGCCCCGCGTAGCGGTCAGGGAGGGCCCCAGGCTGAGATACAGACCTAGTACCTGGCGGTTGCGCGCTTCTGTTTCAGGTAGACCCTTGACCAGTTGCAAGGCCCTCTCAAAATGGGAGATGGCTTCCCGGTGCGCGCTCAGGCGCACGGCGAATCTCCCGGATTCTGTAAAATAAGCGCCTGCTTTATCAGCCAAACCGGCCAGGTCAAAATGGCGGGCCAGTTGGTGGGCCATCTCCGGGTACGAATCCAGGTCCTGGGCATAGATCTCTTCCAGAGCCAGGCCAATTTTTTCATGCAAAACGGTCCTTTCGATCTCGTCCTGGCGCTGGTAGAGATATTTTTGATACAGGAAATGCCGAAAGCGATACTGGGAGAGGGTCTTCCCCCGGATCTGCAGGCGTCCCTGAGCCTGGACCAGGCGATGCTGTTTCCCCAGCTCTTGGCTCAGATCGCGAATGATTGCTGGCGTTTCCCTTCCCAGGATAGCGGACAGAACCTCAGCGCTGAATTGCTCACCCTCCACGCTAGCCAGGCTGAGCATTTCCTGGTAGCGGGTGGGTAGATGCCCGATCCGTTCGGCAATGACGGCCTCCACCCGCGCCGGTAAGGCATCCCAATTCATCTGCCTACCCTCAACCCATTTCCCCCGCCGGTTACGGACGATATCACCACGCAGTTGCATGCCACGCAGGAGCTCAATGGTGAAAAGCGGGTGCCCCTCTGTATGCCTCAGCAGCATCCTGCGGAAATCCATTCCAATTTGGTTTGGTTCGCTGTCGAGCAGGGATTGGACGAAATCCACTCCGTCGCTTTCCATCAGGTCAACCTGGATTTCCCCCAGGCTGGTTTGCAGTTCGTGCACCAGGCCAGCCAGCGGGTGGCGCTCTCCACCTCGCCCCAGTGACAGCTCCTCTGGCCTGTATGCGCCTAAGATCAACACCCGGCTGCCGGAAAGGCTACGCCCAAGATGAAAAAGCAGGTTGGCGGAGTTCGCATCTATCCAGTGCAGGTCATCCAGAATCAAGACCAGCGGCTTTATCTGCGAAAGGCTCCACAGAAACTTGCCGAATTCAATTAAGAAGGAAGCCGGCTCCAGAGAAATGCGGGCGGACCTTTGTGTATGCTGCTCGATCTGCCTTTGCAGCTGTGCCAGTTGCTCCGGCGTTGTATCTGGGTGGGTATGGGCGATACCGAGCAAGTCTTGGGCGGAAATGAAGCGATCGATGAGCTGCGGATCATCTACCACCAGTGTGCTGATCACAGCAGGGGCAAAATTCCATAGGCGGGTGGCATGCTCCAGGGTCAATGCGCCGCCTGCCAGCCTCAGCTCGATATCTCCACACAGGCTGTGGGTGATCTCTAAGAAGGGGAAGTAGGGATCCGCTTCCCCGGTATAGGCATTGCACCACCCCCAAGCCACTACTAGGTCAGGATGGGCATGGATCGCTCGCCGGGCAAACTCAGCCAGCAAGGCCGTCTTGCCGCTTCCGGGGTCTCCAGTCACAAAGCAGACCCGCCCCTGCTTCTGAATCGTCTTGACGAGCTCAGCATCCAGGCGACTGAGCTCTTTCCGGCGCGCAACAAAGAAAGGGCACTCTTCTGCAGGCCTTTGCCCACCGCTCAAAATCTCCAACCAGGACGCCAGTCCTGCCCGCCCGGGAGCGCTGGTTTCCCTCGGGAATCTCCCAAGTTGACCCGCTCGGATCTGCTCGTACAGCTGGGTAGTCGCTGGTTCAGGCTCGATGCCCAGCTCATCCAGGATGATTTTCCGGCAGGATTCGTACTGTAGCAGAGCCGCGTTGCGTTGGCCTTGATTAAACAAGATGTGTATCAAGTGGCGGTGGGCGGCTTCATCCCAGGGTTCCAGCTCCAGCCAGCGCCTGGCATGCTGCTCCGCCCTTTGCAGATCTCCAGCAGCTTGGTAACCCTGCACCATCCTGCGCATCACTTCCAAGGTCATCTCGCGAAATTGGGCTGATTTCTGCAGTACCCATTCTTCAAACGGGAGGCTGGGGACATAGAGCCCTTCCAAAAATTGGCCCCGGTACAGCTTCAAGGCTTGTTCCAGGCTTTCCAGATCTGGGGCTTGAGGGGAAGGCTGCCCACCAGGCTGGGTGAGCGCTGCTAAACGCAGAAAGTGGTCTGAGTCAAGCCAACTGGAGCTGTCTTTATTAAATTGTAGGGTATTCTGGGATAGCAGCAGGAAGGGAGACTCTCTCTGGTGGTCGCCAGTGATATCGCGCAAGTTCGAGAGGGCGTTGCGTAGGTTGCTTTGGGCGTCTCTCTCAGGCAGGTCAGGCCATAACAGGTCCGCCAGATGGGAGCGTGTCCAGGATCGCTGCGCTTCAACAACCAGGAAAGCCACCAGCGCGCGCACCTTGGCCGAACGGAAACCGTGCAGCGTCTCCCCATTCAGCTCTACCTTTAGGGGACCCAGGACGCATATCGCTAGCTGTGCCGCAGGATTTTGCATCATCCAGTTTCCTACGACGGGCGTTTATGACTGAAACCAAACTTAACCTATTATACATTTTTTCTGGCCTCCATGTTCTCTCCACGACCCGGATACAGGTTCATGCTATCTTCTTTATAGACATAGGAGTTATGCAGTTAAAGGTCGAGAAGTCTGGAAAATGGAGAGTAGCGCATGATCACGGGTGATCAGCTTCTGGAGGTTTTTTCCGACTATAACCAGAAAATATGGCCAATGCAGATCGTTGCCTACCTGCTGGGCTTTTCCACCGTAATTCTAGCCGTTCGCAAAACAGCCCATTCAAGCCGTGCCATTCCTGCCATTCTGGCTTTTTTCTGGTTCTGGGTGGCGCTCCTTTTCTGGCTGCCCAGCTTGCTGCAGGGGTTTTTACCGGCGCTTATCTTTACATTGATCTTCCTGATCCAGGGTCTGCTGTTCCTGGTCTATACGCGGAAACCAAAGCTCAGCTTTGCTATGCATAAGGATATCTACAATCTGGCAGGACTGACCTTTATTTTATATGCATTGGTGGGATACCCAATAGTCGGGACAATAATCGGCCATGGCTATCCGCGCATGCCTCCCTTCGGACTTACCCCTTGCCCGCTGGTCACGTTCACTTTTGGGATGCTCTTGTTGGCTGAACAGCGAGTGCCGAAAGCCCTGCTGATCATCCCATTTTTCTACGCCCTATCCGGCTTTCTGTGGGTATCCATCGGTATCCTGGAGGACATCGGCATGATCGCCAGTGGCTTGTTAGGTGTTGGGTTGATCTGGGTTCGAGATTCGAAATCCTCATCATTTGGTATAGAAAATGAAGGCCTTCCAGCACAAAGTGGAACAGGTTGGAGCCTGAATTTACGGGATGAGAAAGAAAGGCTTACCCAAGATCGCAATATCTAACCGGGAGTAAGACACTTTACCAAAACTTTTGCAAAAAAGGAGGTGCTGAAAAGCGGAAAATGTTTACAAGAAACACGAACATGTTATGCGGAAAACAGTGTCGAGTTCAAATCTCAGGAGGTCGATCATGAAAAGAAATATTTTTCGAATTAGCCTGGTGCTGCCACTTTTGATCGCATTTGCTTTGGTCACAGCATCTCTGGTAGCTAGCCCGGCTGCAGCTGGTACGACAAGGACTGACTTTGTGGCATATAACATTGTCTGCGAAATCTTGGACCCGGGGGTATTTTGGGTAGATGAAGATGGGATCCAGCATCTCAGGGATAGAGTCCTCAGAAGCGTTGTGATTTCCGATAACGAGTACCACAATGGGACCGGCAAGATCTACCCAAATTTTAATTTCGATCCTGTGGCAGGGGTGATGACGTACTTTGGCACCCTTGAAATATACCCCACCGCCTTCAAAGATAACTATTGGGCTGGAAGTTTCAGCCTTCAGGTTGTTCCCAGCAGAGCCAGCGGCATTGCCCGGTTGCAAGGGTATGGAGAAGAGCTAAATGGATTATCGATCAAATCTAACCTTACCCCACTTACACCAACTGAATTAGCAGGATTTGCAGACTATTGTGGAAAAATGCCGATTTCAGGCGTCAGATCTGAGGCAACAATGTTAAATCCCGGTGATAAGTAATCGGATTTCTCGCTCAATAGCGGGGAGATCAGGGTGGGAAGGCCGGCTAATGCCGGCCTGCCACCTATCTTGGAGGCAGAACCTTGCTGAGACATGTTGATCAAAGATAATACCACTCTCGTGTTCAACATACTTCAACCAGCTTGAGGTGAATAAATGACGAAATTAATCACAGTAAAAGAAGTCCTGAGTCAGGTTATAGTCAATGCAGCAACGGAGAGGGAGAAAGCGCTCGCTTTACACGACTATGTGCGGGAAAGGGTTAAATTCGGCTTCAACAAATACTTTGATGCAACCCCACCCGATTACCTGCTGTCTTGCGGGTACGGGCACTGCAATCCAAAGAGCCGGCTCATGGTAGAACTGTTTCGAGCTGCTGGCATAGAAAGCTACCAGCACTTTGTCGTAATTCCCAAAGAGATCCTTAAGGATGCCATCCCCCCCAGCCGGTACTGGATGATCCCAAAGGAGCTGTGTCACAGCTACGTGGAGGTGAAGGTAGAAGGGCAGTGGTGCTCGGTTGACAGCTTTATCGTCGACACCCCACTGCTCAAGAGTGGCAGAGCCAGGTTAGCTAAAGAAAACCGTAGCTTGGGATATGGCGTGCACCTCGATTCCACCAACACCTGGGATGGTAGGGGTAATGCCTTTTCCCAGTTTTCCCCATCTATGCTGGTCGAAGATCACGGTCGAGTGGAAAACTTGCAGGCTTATTTCAAGGAAAAGAAGTACCGTCACTTCTTTTTGGGAGTGCCTTTCAACTCCGTCTTCAAGCTCATGGGAGAGGCTGGTGTTGCTCCTATGAATATTTACATCGAAAAGATCCGTCAACAAAACGACCGTAACAGTTAGGAGATCGGATGATGAAACTCAAGGCCCTGTTTATCTTCAACGCGGTTGCTACGGTACTATTCGGAACCGGTTCCGTGCTGGCACCACAAGCGCTGGTTTCTCTTTTTGGAAGTACCCTCAACCCAGCTGGCGAGCTAATGATGCGCTATGGGGGTGTCTGGCTGGTCGGGCTGGGATTGCTGGCTTGGTTTTGCCGGAACGCCCCGGCCTCGCATGCCCGCCAGGCGGCCGTACAGGCTTGCACGGTATGTTACAGCTTGGCCTTTGTTGTGGCGCTCCTGGCCCAACTCGCCAAGATTCTGAACTACCTGGGATGGGGCACGGTAGTCCTCAACCTGGTGCTGGGAATTGGATACGCGTATTTCCTGTTCAGACCTGAATACTCAGATTAATGTCTGGGCTGTTTCACAAGCCCCAGGTCGCGCGCAGCTTTTGCAGCACCGCGCTCCAGCCGTTTTTCTCCGGGTGGGGTGAAGGCCCGATGGGGTCATTCCACTCTCTGTTAAGCAGGGCCGATACGCAGCCAGTCAGACAGGCTCCACCCGCTTCCAGGTCATAACCGCCTTCCAGAAATAACGCAATCCGTCCATTACAGTTGGCATTCGCATATTGGGTCAGGCTGCTGACCATCTCGGCATAGGCCAGGGCCGATAACAACTGGTTGGCCAGAGGATCGCGCCAATGGGTGTCAAAGCC
>JAWOHN010000041.1:0-6022 GCA_046485135.1 Anaerolineales bacterium
CCCGGCAGGTATTACCAACAAACAGGTGTGCGTGAGAAGCGTTCTTCCCACGCACACCTGTTTTCGGATTAATTCTGGGTAAGCTTTTGACTCAGGATTCGCTCGAAATCTTATGATCCCCGCGCGGCGGGCTTGCGCAGCACGATAGCAGCCAACAGACCCAGGCCCAAGACCACTGCGCCAATTGCCGCCAGCCACAATTGGGATGGCAAGCCAGACGAATCTGCCGCAGCCGGGACAACCCCCTCTCCCAAAGCAGACAGATCCTCGTCAGCCATAGCCAGCTGCATGGTGCGATTGCACAGACCGGTGGTCAAGCCTGTTTCACTGCTGTTGGCGTACACCAGGTATTCCTCACCAACCGTGAAGTTATAACCACAACTGGCGCTCTCACGGGCGGTTGCCAGCGCAATGGCCGCGTTTTCCTCACCCTTCCACACCCGCGAAACCTCGAAGACCACCTTGACCGGATCGGCCGAGCTGATCATGGCTCCGCCTTCCTCTTCAATGCGCACGACCTTGCCGGCAAAGACCGCATCGGAGTCGGCCATCGATTCCAGGGGCGGGCGGGGTGGAATGCAGGAGCAGGCAAAAGCCTGATCTGGGGTAGAGGCCATCAAGCCAAACAGAAACAGGGATAACAATAAAAATCGGATGGTGCGTGACATGTGTGTTTCCTCCAAGAGAACGATTATTTTATTTACCATTAACGGAGTTCGTCTTTCGACGAACATCTCATTTTCCCGTATTAGACGTAACAATATCCAATTTTGATCCCGATTTTTAGAAATCAATTACAGAATCCGTAGGTTGGATTTCGCGGCGCTCAACCCAACCTACGCCTGTAATTGATTTCTAAAAATCGGGATCAAAATCGGATAATGTTACGTCTAATACGGGAAAACAAGATGTTTGTCAACGACGAACTCGGTTTATGGTAAAAAATTATCGTTCTCTTGGAGGTAACACACATGTCTCGCACAATCCGATTTTTATTGTTATCGCTGTTTCTGTTTGGTCTGATGGCCTCATCTCCACAGCAGGCCTTCGCCTGCTCCTGCATCCCACCCCGCCCGCCCCTGGAATCGATGGCCGACTCGGACGCGGTCTTCGCCGGCAAGGTCGTGCGCATCGAAGAGGAAGGCGGGGCCATGATCAGCTCAGCCGATCCGGTCAAGGTGGTCTTTGAGGTTTCACGGGTGTGGAAGGGTGAGGAAAACGGGGCCATTGCGCTGGCAACCGCCCGTGAGAGCGCCAGTTGTGGTTATAACTTCACGGTTGGTGAGGAATACCTGGTGTACGCTAACAGCAGTGAGACAGGACTATCCACCGGCCTGTGCAATCGCACCATGCAGCTGACAATGGCTGATGAGGATCTATCTGCTTTGGGCGAGGGGGTTGTCCCGGCTGCGGCAGATTCGTCCGGCTTGCCATCCCTGTTGTGGGTGGCGGCAATTGGCGCGGTGGTCTTGGGACTGGGTCTGCTGGCGGCTATCGTGCTGCGCAGGCCTGCCGCAAAGGGTTCATAAGATTTCCAGCAAAACATCAGGTAAAAGCTTAACCAGGATTGATCTAAAAACAGGTGTGCGTGAGAAGCTTTGTTCTCACGCACACCTGTTTGTTGGTAATTCCTACTGGAAAACCGCTATTCACATTCTTCTAATTCCCTGGCTTGAGCCAACAAGCGGCGCAAGCGAGCGATGTTCTTATTTTTGGTGTCTGTAAATATCTCCCGCGCGGCCTCTGTGACATAGGAATGCCTTTCCAGGAATTTCAGCTGCACCTGGCACCACTCCAAATCGGAATAATCCTGTCCACTGGCAGCCAGCTCCTTGCGCAGATCGATGCTGCGTTTGTAGAAGTCCTGCGAGCCAAGGATGGAAAGATCTGCGTCGACCAGCACTTGCTCCAGAAGGGTTTGCGGGCGGGCAGAAAGCTTGGTTGCCAGGATCATGTTCTGGATCATCTCGATATCTTGCGGGTCGAACCCGAATTGGGGCAAGACATTCCCGGCAATCTCGGCCCCGATCCGTTCGTGCTCTTTGGGGTTATCGCTGTATCCGAGATCATGATAAACAGCGGCGATTTCCAGCAGGCAAGTCTCACGCCCAGATAAGCCGGACAGCTTCGCCAGCTCAATGGCAGCGGGGAGCACTTCGTCCGTCGTGTGGGAATAGTTGTGATAGGTCAGTGCTGGTGGTAATTTTTGTTTGAGTTGTGAGAGAGCGTAATCTTTGGCTTGTTGGAAGGATTCATCGTTCATCAAGTAACCACCCTGGCAAGAAGGGAATATACATCAAATTGATCTAATATATCATAAAATTCGGATTTCACCAATTAAATTTGGAGATAAGAGTACAATGTACCTAATCCAATTTGACCGGCAGCCAATGCTCACCGAGCTGGTCGACGTACTGGACCGCCTGGCCGCCGCGCAAAGCCGGGCGCAGTTTTTCCACCTGCATCAAGCCCGAGCTGACCGGAATACCTGCCAGGGTTTTGACCGAAGCGATGCCGGCCGCCAGGGCTGCCTCGACGTTCACCAGCCCAGAAAGCTCGCGGATGTGGCCAATCTGGATAAATCGCCCATCTTCACCGCTGCTGGCCAGGCCGACCGCGGCCAGGGCGCCGATCATGCCGGCGTTGGTGCCGCCCAGACCGGATAAGAAGACCTGGTGCTCTAGGGACAGGTGGAGGGCTTCTGCTTGGGTGAGGACTTCGCGCTTGGCGCGCTGGCCGAATTCCTTGAGCGCCATGGGTACAGCGGCAACGATGCACAAACCCGGATCGCTGCCTTCTTGGAAATCAGCCAGCATCAGCAGGCGCACCTGCTCGAACAGGTCCGGCAGGTCGATTTCGGCGCCGCCGTCTAAATGGATAACGGCGCTGCTGTTATTCTTGGTGTAAGGCACGCGCGGGTCGACCAGCAACTGGTGGCGGGTTACGCCCAGCACAGTGTATTTCTCGCTCAAATGACCGGCGATCTGGCGGGCCAGGCGTCCGGTGCCGCGCGATTGCAGGGTGTCGGTATCGTCCAATCCGATATAAATCATCGCTTTACATCCTCAAATTACCATGCTATAATAGTTATGGGCATATGCCCATAATAATTCTATTCGACCGATTACTGATAGGAGGTTCTGATGGGAAAATTGTTCGTTCGTGAACGAGGTAACGTAGGCAAAGGCGAAGGACGGCCGCGCTTTGAAATCGTGGGCGTGAATGAGGTGGACTTGAGGGTCTACCATTCGCATGTGCGCAAGAGCGAGCTGGAGAAGATAGCCGAGGTGTTGGGGGCAGAGATCGTGTACCTGCCGCGTGGGGAGGGCAGCGAAGGGGAGGCCGGTCCTAAGGGTGGGCGCGGCCGCCGCCGTAAAGGGGGACGGGCCGCTGAGCAGGATTGATGTCGCCGCGCCCGCGTAAGCGCCGCCGGCTGGCGCGTCCGCCGCACACCGCCACCTATAAGCCTGCCGGCGTCCCGTTGGACAACCTGAGCCGGGTGCTGTTGCTGGCTGAAGAGCTGGAGGCGTTGCGCCTGGCCGATTTGGAAGACCTGACCCAGGCCGAGGCAGCCGGGCAAATGGGCGTCTCGCGCTCGACCTTCCAAAGGATCCTGGCGCGGGCCCGGCAGCAGGTCTCCCTGGCTTTGGTGGAAGGGCGCGCGCTGCAGATCGAGCCGGGTCCGGTCGATGTGGAGGACGCCCCAAGGCGCGGCCCTCGCCCATCGTCTGCCAGGAAAAATCGGGCCTGACACGCTTTATCCAATGCAGATGCAGAGCGCGCGGGAAGGGGCTCAGGCGAGGGCGGCTGATAAGCGAGCGTTGCGTAAATATTGAGGAACCAGCCTTCTTCACGAGGTCTTTTTGTAAATTCGCGTGCCCGGGTTCTCGCCGTTTAAGGCACGCGTCAGGTTGCCGGCTACCCGCCCATTGATGATCAGCACTTCATGGATCGTGCGTGACTGCGCCAGGGCTTGCAGCATGGCCCGCTCGACAGGCAGGTCGTCCAGGTCCATTTGCATCAATTCATTGACCTCGATCTCGGGGATGAACTTGGCTAAAGGGTCTTTTTTGGGATCGGCCGTCATCAGGCCGATCTCGTCTTTAACTAAGATGCAGCTCTTTGCGCCGATCACCTCGGCAGTCAGAAATGTGCCCACATCGGTGCGGTGGGGCGGGATGCGCCCTTTGAGGGGCGGCTCTTCCCACAGGCCGTAGGGGGGCATAGCGTGCATGACGGGTATGGCGCCAAGGGCCAGGTGGGCGGGCAGCTTGACGACATCGTCGTGGCCGACTTTGATGCCCATATGAGGCGCCAGCAGGATAGAGATCATCAGGGCGTTCTGCTCGCTGATACTGGCGCCCAGCTTGGCCAGGACGCCGGTGGGCATGCCCAGGTCCAGGGCGATGGCGTAGGCGTGCCGGCTGCGGGTACCGCCGCCGGTCATGATGAGAAGCTTGTGCTCCTGGCGAGCCGCCACGATTTCTTCAAGCAATGGCAAGACCACCACCCCGCCGCGGTCGATGATGCTTTGCCCGCCCAGCTTAATCACGTTCAGGTCGGGCATAGGCCGGAAGACCTTTTCCGTCTCAGTGCGGGCCAGCAGGTCTTTGTCCATCAGTGATTCGGCTGCCAGTTGAGATTGGATATGCAGCCGGCCGCTTTCATCTCTTCTAAGCCCCATAGATTACCTCCCGATTATGAAATACAATCCAAAAATTCCTCTTATCCCGAATTCACATTAATCTAGATTGGAAGGGAGGCGCTTTGAGTGAGCGTCTCCCTGACAGTCCTCTTCTCTTCCGAAGCGCTACCCAGCGGAACTGCGGATTATTTTACTTCACTATCCCGGTGGTCAAATATTTTCTTCGGACCAATTGTCCTTGAACTAAGGATGCGCCTCGATCCACAGTGCAGAAGAGGGGATGAACAAGGATTCCCCAAACTCATCCACGCCATAACCAGCGATCATTTCTTGAGTGGGAACTGAGATGATCCAATCGATGAACTGGTTGGCAAGATCAATCTGGATGTTGGGGTTCTTGTTGGGATTGACGGCAATGACGCCGTAGGGATTGAACAGGACCGGGTCGCCTTCGGTCACGACCACCAGGTCCAGGCCAGCCAGGGAGCGGGCCAGGTAGGTGGCGCGGTCGCTGAGGGTGTAGGCCAGCTGCTCATTTGCCATGGTGATGACTTCACCCATGCCCTGCCCGGCGGAGATGTACCAGGCGCCGGAAGGCTCGATGCCGGCTGTTTTCCAAACCGAGAGCTCTTTGCTATGGGTGCCGGAGTCGTCGCCGCGGGAGATGAAGGGCGACTCAGTCTCAGCAATCATTTTCATGGCTTCGGCGGCGTCGGTCATGCCCATGACCCCGGCCGGATCAGATTCCGGGCCGATGATGACGAAGTCGTTGTACATGACATCTTCACGGCGCACACCGTGCTCAGCAGCCATGAACTCATCTTCGCGGGCGCGGGCGTGTACCAACAGCACATCGGCGTTGCCATCCTGGCCGAGGGTGAGCGCCTGCCCGGTGCCGACTGCGATCACGTCAACTTCCATATTGAATTTCTGCATGAAATCCGGCAGGATTACGTCCAACAAGCCTGAATCCTGGGTGCTGGTGGTGGTAGCCAGCAGCAACACATTTTGGCTGGCAGGCTCTGCTGGAGCAGGTTCTTGGGGGGCTGGTTCTGGCTGAAGGGGCTCACTGGTAGCAGTGGTACAAGCAGACAGTGCAAATGTTAAAATTATCAGCAGATAGATTAATGAAGTAGTAGTATTTTTCATTTTTTCTCCTATGTTAGTACATTTGTGATTTATTATTGATCAGGCTCATCAGCTTGACCTGCTAATACACCATGTCTCCCCTAACAAATGCTGCTGTGCGTTGATCTACTGGCTTTTCGAAGAAAGACTTCGTCTCAGCTACTTCTATGAACTTGCCTTCTAAAAGGAAAGCGACTCTTGATGCTAATCTTTTTGCCTGGAAGATATTATGAGTAACAAACACAAGGG
>JAWOHN010000108.1:0-5983 GCA_046485135.1 Anaerolineales bacterium
TTATTATGGCGCCATTCACGCCTTGAAGGGCGTCAACTTTCACCTGGGGAAAGGCGAAATTGTGGCCTTGATCGGCGCCAACGGGGCTGGTAAATCCACCACCCTTTCCACGATCTCCGGTTTGCTCCGACCTAGGGAAGGTAAAGTCATCTTTCTGCAAGAGGACATCACCCTGGAAGAAACCGAACAAACAGTAAAAAAGGGGATGGTCCAGGTGCCTGAAGGGCGTAAGATCTTTGCCACACTAACTGTCCTTGAAAACCTGGAAATGGGAGCCTATACCGTTAAAGACCAGGCGGAGATCAATAAAAGCCTAGAGCGCGCCTTTAGCTTGTTCCCCCGCCTGTCTGAACGGCGCAACCAGTTGGGCGGCACCCTCTCCGGAGGGGAACAACAGATGCTGGCGATTGCGCGTGGGCTAATGTCACGCCCATCCCTGCTGTTGTTGGACGAGCCTTCCATGGGTCTTTCCCCCATCCTGGTGGAACAGATCTTTGACATCATTCAGGATATTAATAAGCAGGGAACCAGCATCCTGCTGGTTGAACAAAACGCGCAAATGGCTCTGTCCATCGCGGACCGGGGCTATGTCCTGGAAACAGGCAAAATTGTCCTGGAAGGAAAAGCTCACGATCTCCTCCATGATCCAACGGTAGTGGAAGCTTACTTGGGAGGTCACTAAACACATCGCTTTTTGATGTTTCATAGACAGGATAATCCATGAACAATATAAGCCGCCTACTCCTATTCTTTGTCCTTCCGCTCATTGCAGTATTGTCCTACCCCCCAGCGATACTCTCCGGCGGCGGTGGCACCTATATTTTAATCTTTGTTGTCGTGGTTTTCGCGCTACTTGCCTTTATGCTGAACCGGGGTAGCTCACGTGCCTTGACTCTCTCTATATTCATTCAGGGAATGAACGTGATCATCCGCATCATGATGTTCTTCAACCAGGCAGTTCCCAGTCCAGGTCAAGTCAACTGGACTGCGATGATTTTCAGCATCATCGGCATAGCAATCTCATCATACCTTATCCTGCGCCTGGATAGATCGGATATCAGAGCCAGACTGGTCAACTGAACCTACCCGAACAGAACCCCATTGTCAGTAACAACTCTGGTGTTCTCTCTCGTGAACCATTCCCACAAAACCCCAGCAACATTATGCTGGGATTTTGTTTTATGGGGTAAAATAGCAAACCAATATCCGTTAAAGTGGACTAAATCTAGAAAAATGGTGTGCGTGAGGGACAGACGAGCCCCACGCCCTTTTATGAAATTTACATAGAATAACACGTATGCCAAGCGCAGAAATCATCTCTATCGGCACCGAAATCTTATTGGGCGAGATTGTAGACACCAACGCTCAATACATTGCCCGGGCGTTGAAAGACGCCGGCATCGATCTGTTTCGCAAAACTACCATCGGAGATAATGCCGCCCGCATCGCCCTGGCCCTGAG
Organism: Anaerolineales bacterium; assembly: GCA_046485135.1. GTDB lineage: Bacteria > Chloroflexota > Anaerolineae > Anaerolineales > UBA4823 > CAZAQS01. The sequence goes on from JAWOHN010000108.1 coordinate 1,462, forward strand.
CGAAGCGCTAGACAGATCAGACATCATCATCACCAGCGGTGGCCTGGGTCCCACCGTTGATGACCTGACTCGAGAAGGGGTGGCTATGGCGGTGGGCCGGCAGATCGAATATGTACCCGAATTGTGGGAGCAGATCCAGGAGCGCTTTCGTCGCTTTGGGCGCCAGCCTACAGATAATAATAAGCGCCAGGCGTATATTCCGGCTGGAGCGATCCCCATCGAGAACCCGGTTGGAACCGCACCTGCCTTCATTGTCCTGGGGCCAGATAATAAAACCATTATCTCTCTCCCAGGTGTTCCCCGGGAGATGGAATATCTCATGAGAAATGCCGTGCTGCCTTTCCTGGCAAACCATTACTCCCTGCATGACGTCATCAAGTCCTTGACCTTGCACACCTCGGGTGCGGGAGAATCGCAGATCGACGAGCTGATTGCTGACCTGGAAAAGGGGTCAAATCCTACGGTAGGACTTTCCGCCCACGCTGGTCAAGTAGATATCCGTATTACAGCCAAAGCAGATTCGCTCAACCAGGCAGATGCGATGATTAGAGAGATCGAGACATCGGTCCGGCAAAGGTTGGGAAATTGGATATACGGAGTTGACGAGCAAACCCTGCCGGAGGTTGCCTTGGATCATTTGGCAGATCTCGGGTGGAGCCTTGGATTGGTTGAAGCTGGCCTGAACGGAAAATTGACCCAACGGCTCGCTGCAGCAGAAGGCCCATTTGTGGGAGGAAAGGTCCTGACGGAACTTCCGCAACCTGCCCAACTGCAAGATTTAACCAACGAATTCAAGGCTGCTCAGGATGTGCACGTTTGCATTGGGGTAGGCCTTTATCCTGCGGGAGAAAAACAAGATATCCATATCGTATTGATCACACCGGACAATGAGAAGACCCTAAAACGGTCTTATGGCGGCCCCCCTCAGCTTGCCCAGAGTTGGGCTGTCAACATCACCCTCGATCTGATCCGGAAATTAGAAAAAGGAAGAAAATGACCTCTGCCATTGATCTACTCTTAACAAACGCCATCGTCCTGACCATGGACATAAACCTGACCCAATTTGAGAAAGGGGCGGTAGCTATCCAAGGCGACAGTATCGTTGCAGTTGGGGACGAGCAAGAGCTACGCCAAACCTACACAGCCGCAGAAATCATTGACTGCGCCGGGAAAGTGCTCATGCCGGGGTTGGTAAACGCTCACACCCATGTCCCCATGACACTGTTGCGTGGGCTGGCTGATGACCTGCGGCTAGATGTGTGGCTGATGGGTTATATGATGCCGGTGGAACGGGAGTTCGTCTCCCCAGATTTTGTCTCTTTGGGTACCTCATTGGCCTGCGCCGAGTTGATCCGCAGTGGGGTCACCAGCTTTGCCGACATGTATTACTTTGAAGAGTATGTTGCCCGTGCTACGGCGAAGGCAGGCTTGCGGGCGGTCTGCTCCCAGACGGTCCTAAAATTCCCCGCTCCAGACGCCAAATATTTCGAGGAATCGCTGGCCGAGTCGCGCGAGTTTATCCAGCGCTGGAAAGGGCACGAATTGATCGTCCCATCAGTCGCGCCGCATGCTCCCTACACCTGCACGAAGGAAATCTTGCAAGCTACTGCCGCTCTGGCGGTTGAGTTTGACGTCCCCCTGCATATTCATATATCCGAAACCGCTCTTGAAGTTGAGAACAGCCGCATGGAACACGGCATGCCAGTTGTTCCATATGTAAAGAAACAAAATATCCTGGAAGCCAAGGTGCTGGCTGCCCATTGCGTCCATATCGACAACGGCGAGATCCAAACCTTGCAACACCATGGAGCCGGGGTTGCTCACAATCCTTCCTCAAACCTGAAACTGGCCTCTGGATTTGCCCCGGTGAGCAAGATGCTGGAGGCCGGCTTGAACATCGGCATTGGCACAGATGGCCCAGCCAGCAACAACGACCTGGATATGTTTGAGGAGATGCGACTGGCAGCTTTCATTGCCAAGGCTTACATGGGCGATCCAACCACGCTGCCAGCGCCAAAAGTTGTTGAGATGGCTACCCGGCTGGGGGCTCAGGCTTTGCATATCGGTCATCTGACAGGCAGCATCGAAGCTGGTAAACGGGCGGATTTGATCCTGGTAGATCTGCATCCCCCCCATAATTCCCCTCGCTTCCGGCGAGATGGAAGCGGGGTGTACGCCCAACTGGTCTATGCCTCCAAATCAACAGATGTAACCGATGTAATGGTCAATGGCAAATGGTTAATGCAGGAAAGAAGGCTGGTTAATTTAGACGAAGAAGACCTGCTGGAGCGTGCTCAAGAGTATGCCCGCCGCATTGATTTGTTCTTGATCGAGCGTGAGCAATCGGTGCTCTCCAAACTGATCGCCATTGGCGGCGCATCGGAGGTAGAGAGCTTTGAGGTCCAGGCGAAAGTGCGCCTGCAGGAGGTCAACCCGATAGTTGAAGCTCTGGCTCAACCGGAAATTGAGATCCTGCGCTTCCGGCACTATCATGAATATGATACGTATTTTGAGTTTGAAGACCCAAAACAGGGCCATCTCCGGTATCGAGAAGATGAATTTGTTGGCGAAGATGGGCAGGTTGAGAATATCCGCTACCGCCTGACCTTACTGGGGCCGGCCCGCGAGCGCCGTTTCCCCAGCGACGTGCTGCTTTCTCGCAGTCGCTTCATTGCTCCGGCAACCCATAGTTTGCGCTTTTATCGTGAGTACTTCAACCCCAGTGGAGAAAAGACCATCCATAAAGATCGCCTGCGCTGGCGAATTCTCTTCAGGGGTACGGAATTTTTTATCAATATTGACACGGTAGAGCAGCCAGATCTGGGTCATTTCTTGGAGGTGAAAAGCCGGACCTGGTCCTTCAAGGATGCCGAGCACAAAGCCCAACTGACCAGCGAACTGTTGGATTACCTGGGAGCTCCCCCGCAAGAGACAGTTACCCAAGATTATATTGAGTTAATTTAAGCCAGTTCTCAACATAAGAGGGAAACTACCTAAAAATTGGATCTTGCAGGCAGCGCTGCCTGCAAGATCCAATTTTTGAACCAATTTATTCGATGGTCTGAATGTGAAGCTCCTGCAACTGCTTAGCATCAACGGGAGATGGAGCACCCGCCATTACATCTCGGGCTGCTTGATTCTTCGGAAAAGCCATCACTTCCCGGATGTTCGGTTCATCTGCTAACAACATACAAATTCGATCTATGCCGGGGGCAATCCCGCCATGCGGAGGAGTACCATACTCAAAAGCCTCCAACATATGGCCAAAGCGCTCGCGCGCCACTTGTGGGTCCAGCCCGATCAGCTTGAATACCTTCTCTTGCAAGGCGCGATCGTGGATGCGGATCGATCCACCACCCACCTCATAGTTATTCAAAACCATATCATACTGCTGCCCGCGGGCTGTAACCGGGTTGGTATCCAACAAGGGGATATCCTCCGGCATGGGAGCAGTGAACAGGTGGTGACTTGGGTCCCAGCGCTGCTCATCCTCAGACCAAACCAGATACGGGAAATCGATCACCCAGCAAAAAGCCAGCACCTGCGAGTCGGCCAGTCCCAAGCGCTCGGCCAGATGGACGCGCAGCCTTCCTAAGGATTCATACACAATCTCGGGTTTATCAGCCACAAATAGGAGCAGGTCGCCGGGCTTCACCTCAAACCTGAGCTTGAGAGCAGCTAACGCTTCTGGAGTCAGGAATTTAGCAAAAGTCGAGCGCACTTCGCCTTCGGGCGTGATAGCGATATAAGCCAGGCCTTTTGCCCCAAACCCTTTCACAAATTCGGTCAGCTCATCGATCTGTTTGCGCGTGTAATTCCCTAATCCCTGGGCGTTCAAGCCGCGCACCAACCCACCCCCAGCAACGGTGTTTTCAAAGACCTGGAAGCCAGACCCAGCCGCCAGATCGCTAATGTCTACCAACTCCATCCCGTAGCGCAGGTCTGGATTGTCTTTTCCAAAACGATCCATCGCTTCCTGGTAGGTCAAGCGCGGCCAGGGGCTGGCCAGCAGGCGCTTCTGTGGAACCACCTCCGCCACCAGGCTGGTAAAAAGATCTTCCGTCATGGCCATCACATCCTCACGCTCGACAAATGACATTTCCAGGTCCAGCTGGGTGAACTCGGGTTGGCGGTCTCCGCGTGAGTCCTCATCCCGAAAACAACGAGCAATTTGAAAATAGCGGTCGAAGCCCGCCACCATCAACATCTGCTTGAGCTGCTGGGGAGATTGGGGAAGAGCGTAAAACTCACCAGGATGGACCCGAGATGGCACCAGATAATCGCGAGCCCCTTCTGGGGTGGTCTTGAACAGGATGGGAGTCTCTATCTCAATAAAACCGCGCCCATCCAGATAATCGCGGATAAACTTCACCATTTGATGGCGCAAGACAATATTGCGGCGCATACGCTCACGTCGCAGGTCTAAATACCGGTAATGCAAGCGCACATTTTCTTCCACTTCCTCTTCTTTATTGATAGAAAAAGGTGGCGTTTTGGCTGCATTTAATACCTTAATTGTTGA
>JAWOHN010000138.1:0-6206 GCA_046485135.1 Anaerolineales bacterium
CTCATATAGGAATATCCATTGCAGGATTCAAAGATTTGAGATAAAGTTGGTTGGCCACAAAAAAATTCAACCTTACCTTCTTCATCTCGAGCTCACGACAGACAGGCTAAAAGGATACCATAATTGTATCCTTAGGAGGTCAGATGACCAGCTTTCCTGTTGCTCCCCGCCGCCCCTATTCGATCACCCAGCACGGTTACACCCGCGTGGACGACTATTTCTGGATGCGCCAGCGCAAAGACCCGGCTGTGCTGGAATACTTGCAGGGGGAAAACGCCTACCTGGCGGAGATGCTCAAGCATACCGGTCCACTGCAGGAAACGCTCTTTCAGGAGATGAAAGCCCGCCTCAAGGAAGACGACGCCACCGTCCCGGTGCAGCGCGGCGATTACTATTATTACCGCCGGGACCAGGCCGGGCAGCAGTACCCTGTCTATTGCCGCAAACACGGCTCGCTGGACGCTCCAGAAGAGATCATCCTGGACCAGAACGCCCTGGCGCAGGGTAAAGCTTTCTGCCGCATTGGCGCAATTGCAGTCAGCCCGGACCACACCAAGCTGGCCTACGCCATCGACCCGGACGGCTCCGAAAGATGCCTCTTGTACATCAAAGACCTGACCAGCGGGGAGCTGCTTCCGGAACAGATCCAGGACATCTACGGGAACGTGTATCTTCAGAAAGGGCTGGAGTGGGGCAATGACAGCCAGACCCTGTTCTACATCCGCTTGGATTCCGCCAACCGTCCCTACCAGATCTACCGCCACGTCCTGGGTACGGACCCGGCCGGTGACCAGTTGCTCTACCATGAGCAGGCCGAGAATTATTTCCTGTGGTTGTTCAAGACGCGCAGCCAGGCTTATATCACTGCCTGGTCCCACGCTACGGACAGCGATGAATGGCGCATCCTGGCGGCCGGCCAGCCGCATGGGGATTTCCAGCTCTTTCAGGAGCGTCGCCCCGGCCTGGAATACCGGGTAGAGCATGCTGGCGAGCGTTTTTATGTCCTCACCAACCACGCGGCCCAAAACTTCAAGGTGATGGCAGCCTGCCTCGATTCCACTGAGCTGGAATCCTGGCAGGAGCTCATCCCCCACCGGCCGGACGTGCTGGTTGAGAACGTGATAGCTTTTGAGAAGTACCTGGTCTTGCTGGAGCGCAAAGATGCTCTGCGCCATCTGCGCGTCGCCTCGCTGAATGACCTGCATGCGCCCACCTATGTACCCTTTCCGGAAACGGTTTACGGTATCACCCCCTCAGAAAATCCGCACTTTCAAAGCGATCTACTGCGCTTCGAATATTCTTCGCTGATCACCCCCAACTCGGTCATCGACTACCATATGGATACGGGTCAATGGGAGCTCAAAAAGCAGGATGAAATCCCCAGCGGGCATGACCCGGCCCAATATGTTACTGAGCGCCTGTATGCCACTGCGCCGGATGGGGTACAGGCGCCGCTGTCGTTGGTTTACAAGAAGGGGCTGCTCAAAAATGGGGGGAACCCAACCTTGCTGCATGGCTATGGCGCTTATGGCTTCTGCATGGATCCAGAATTCAACGCCAACCGTTTCAGCCTGATCGAGCGCGGCTTTGTGGTTGCCATCGCCCATGTGCGCGGCGGGTCTGAATTAGGGCGCGCCTGGTATGAGGGCGGCAAGATGCTCAACAAGCGCAATACCTTCACCGACTTCATCGCCGCGGCTGAAAGCTTGATCGCGCATGGCTTTACCTCCCCTGAAAAGCTGTCCATCATCGGTGTGTCCGCCGGTGGGTTGTTGGTGGGCGCCTGCACGACCATGCGCCCGGACCTGTTCAAGGCCGTCATCGCCAAGGTCCCCTTTGTCGATGTGGTCTCTACCATGAGCGACCCGACCATCCCCCTGACGGCTCAAGAATATAGCGAATGGGGCAACCCGGAAGATAAGGATTATTTTGATTACCTGATGTCCTACTCGCCCTATGATAACGTGCGCCCGGTAGAGTATCCCCATTTGTTGATCACTTCCGGCCTGAACGATCCACGCGTGTCCTATTGGGAGCCGGCTAAATTCGCCGCCCGCTTGCGAGCTGTAAAAACAGACGATAATCTGCTCCTGTTGAAGACCAATCTGGACGCAGGTCACGCCGGGGCTTCCGGACGCTACGACTTCCTCAAAGAGATCGCTCTGGAATACGCCTTCCTGATCGACCGCTTGGGGGCGGGGTAAAAGGTCCTATATTCATCCCTGCTGGACAGCACGGGGAATGAGGCAGCATGCCATCACTTTTCTGGTCTGGAAAACTCACATTACCGATGAAAATGTTGGTCGAGGCCAATAATTTACTATCGCTTCTGAATGGGAACGTCAACGATTTACAAGGGATGAAGGAGCGAGTAAAACAAGGCTACGAGGGTAAATACTCGCACCACGTTCATCAATACGACGAGTTTGGATACCATCTGCAGGATCGCTCGGCTCGCATTCAGTTAGAAGGAATCTCATTCGAAGGCATGCGCCTCCTGGATGTTGGCTGTGGTACAGGTGCTCTGGCGTGCGTGGCATTTGAAAAAGGAGCGACAGGAGTAGTATGCGGTGATATTGCAGCTTTCATGCTGAGGAAGGCCAAGGGAAAAGCAGGAACCGTAAATGAAGAATACTCTTTTTGCCAGTTGGATGCGGAAGGCTTGCCGTATCGGGACAATTCATTCGACGCGGTGATGTCCGGAATGACATTCGGTACCCTCCCAGACCAAAAGTTAGCATTGGATGAAATGGTTAGAGTAGTAAGGCCAGGCGGACTGGTGTGTGTTGGCGCACATGGACCGGAACACTATTGGGAGGCAATCGATGCCAGTTTTCGTTGTATCATGAAACAATATATTCTGGGATATCGATTGGAATGGTGGCCAAGAAGTGAAGAATATATTCGAAGGCTATGCCAAAGAGCCAATCTTGAGAATATTCATAGTAAGCGTGTAATCTGGCGTAATGAGTTTGAAAACGGCCTGGCCGCATATGACTTTTTCGCAGCGATCTCATCGTCCTGGTGGTATGCAAAGTTTCCCCCACATGAGATCGAAAGGGACTCGAATCGGACGCGTGACTATTTCAACCGGAAGAATGTCAAAATAGTTACTGATGACATTGTCGTCGCATACGGGAACAAACCGTTGATTAGCTCATAGAAAAGCCCGTAGCAATAAAAGTTATCACATACCACGAACATCTTACTATCGCTGGCCTACTGCCAATTACACCACTTGCCTTGGTGCCGCTCGAGGTTTTTGTCCACATCGCGTTCCCACTCCCACCCCTCAGTGTTGGTCAAACTGTTAATTTGACCGTCCCCTGCACAGCGCTTCGCACACTTTATTTTGCAGTAACTGTTATACCGATTAACTCCACCGCGCCCGCGCTCTTCTTTCCCAAAGAAACCTTCAATGCAAGAAGCGCTCTTTGCGCCGAAGCAATCTGTCAATACTCTCCGTGTTATTAAGAGCCCCGCAGGGGTGTGGCGATCCCCATCAAAAATCGTCTTCCCATTAATGTGAATGGCTGGCGCTCCCAAAGGCATGCTCGTAAACCAGCCTGGCATAGTATCCCCAGGCGAAGGGCGGGCGGTACGCGATCCCGTCGCCGCCCTGGCTGGAAGCGTCGCCTGACTTGAGATGCACTTCCAGGAAAGCCAGCATCTGCGCCCAGGCCTGCCCCTGCACCCCACCGGCGCGGATGGTTTCCATGCTGGTCAGGAAAGCGTGCGGTTGGTCCACGTAGACGCTGATCTGGTTGGGGACGCCGGCCTGCTCCAGCGCAGCCTCAAAAGCATACACCTCTGCCAGCGGGATCGAGCTGTCTGCTCCGCCGAAAATCCCCAACACCGGCCCGGGCAGCGCCTGCAAGACCTGTGCGTTGGTCTCCGGTGAGCCGTAGAAGATGACCGTTGCTGCCAGGCCTGGGTTATGCAGGCTGTAGCTCAAGGAAGCCCGCCCACCGTAGCAAAAGCCAAGCACGCCCGTGCGGTTGGAGTCGATCTCAGGCTGGCTGGCGATCCAGGCGTAGACCGAGTCCAGGTCCTGGTTGACCTGCTCTGAGGGCGTGGTGATCACCTGCAAGATAGCGCGCGGGATCCAGGCGGTGGTCGAGCCGCGAAATGTGTCCGGCGCCACCACCAGGTAGCCCTCCTCAGCCAATCCCTCGGCTTTGCCAACGATGCTTTCGTTCAGTCCATAGAATTCGTGAAGCATGATCACCGCCGGAAATGGCCCCTCCCCGGCAGGTTGGGCCACATACGCCGCCACGTCTGGCCCGCCGTTAACACCGGGGATGGTCGTGTTGGTCACCGCTGCCAGGCGCCCCCCACCGATGGCGGCATCGACCAGGATGGACCCGCCCAGGAAGAGCGCCAAGATCAATAGCAGGCCCAACAGGCCCAGGGTGATGCGTTTAATGGTTTTCATCGTTTGTCCTCGCAGATTGAAGATGTAAAAAAGAGAATACCGGTAAGTTTACCCCATCGGGACGTTTTGCATGGAGCTGGCCTCGTCCGCATCACTCCTGCGGGAATTTGCCCTCCAGATCGCTCAGCCGGTAGCTCAGCGCGTCCACCGAGACCTGGATCTCGCGAAATGAGATGCCCAGGGAGACCATCAGCATCACCAGGCTGACCCCAAAAAGGATTTCGCCCACCGCCTCCTGCCCGGTGTACAGGAAGAACATGGACAGACAGCTGAGGAAAAAGCTGGCAATCCCCCACACCTGCATATCGCGGATCAGGTGCACCCGGTAGCGCAGATTTGAGATCTGCGCCAGGATGATCTCCTCCGGGTTGTTTTTGTAGCTTTTATGCAGTTCGCGGATCAGGTTTGCCAGGGTCAGAAAGCGGTTGGTATAAGCCAGCAGTAGCAATGAGATCGCTGGAAAAAGCAGGGCAGGGGTGGTTAAGCCGAGTTCCATGAGCACCTCCAGTTTGGTTTGATTCTATCAAGGTCTGGCTGCCTGATGCCGGCGAATTTGTCAGCATTTGATGCCAGTTTATGGCGGTCGTTCACCCCATCTGCCACATCTAGCCCACCTGCCTGGTCTCCGCTCGCCTCCAGGTAGCGCTGATGCCCACCCACCTTCACAGGAGGGGTAAAACCAGGGAACTTTTATCGGTTTTGTGCGTCTTATACAGAGTTCTACAATGGTTTGTCGAAACCATTTCACCTTTTGAAATTTGGAGTTAACCCATGGTTCGTTTCAGCCTTTTCTTCATTCTGACCTTGCTGCTTACAGCCTGCAGCTTACCCAGCGGGGGGGTTACCCCGCAACCCGCTGGCCCAACCGGCGGCATGGTCGCCGCCACCGCCGAGCCTGTGCCTGCCGCCAGCGAAACCCCTGCCTCCGAACCGCTCTCGCCCATTAAGACCAGCGACCCGGCTACCAGCACACCACCGCCGCCGGAGGCCAGCCACCCCCTGAGCGGGCTGGTGGTCAGCCGGGGGGCCGGTTTAGAGCTGGCCAGGTTCGATGCGCTTGGCAGCCTGCAAACCATCAGCACCCGCCCCTTCGCCGCCCTTTCCCCGGATGGCGCTCAAATCGCCTATATCGAAGAGGATGATGTCTGGCTGGAGCCAGTCGATGGCAGCGTTGCCCCGCTGAACCTGACGGATTCCCCCGAGCGCCTGGAGCAAGGCCTGCAGTGGTGGGGGGCCCGCCCAGGCTGGCTGCTGGTCGCCTTCCAACCCCTGGATGACATGGGCTATTCCGCTTTCTATGCCCTGCTGAAGACCGATGGCAGCGAATTCATCCCCCTGGAGAGCGAAGAGCGCAACATGTCCACCCCGGCCCTCTCGCCGGACGGCGTGACGGTGGCTTACGACCGTTTTGGAAAGCCCACCCTGCTGGATACCGACACGGGGGAGCGAGTCTCGCTCAGCCTGGATGTGCCGGGTCACCCGGTGCAGATGGTGGGCTACCCCGCCTGGGCTGTCGATGGGGGCAGCGTAGTTTACAAGCTCTATGACCAGCAGGGCTGGATTGGCACGGGCCAATATGACCTGGCTGAGGATAGCTGGCGCCTGATCCATGAGTATATGATGGCAGGCGGCACCGAGCCCTGGGCGCAGTCCGCCTTCAGCCCCGATGGGCGCTGGTTGGTAATGGTCAACCAGTCTGACCCGCTGACCATGCGGTCCGGACCGGCTGTGTGGGTTTTGCCCCTGGCAGGCGGCGACCCGATCCTGCTCG
>JAWOHN010000021.1:0-9724 GCA_046485135.1 Anaerolineales bacterium
AGCGGGACAGGGGAGAGATAACAGGAGCAGGCCATTTCAGGGCTGTCAGAAGGACACTGCTGTCTCTGGCACAAACACCCGTATGGCGGCCTCGCCATTCACCGGGCATTTGTATTCGCAAATGCCGCAGCCGATACAGCGCTCGCGCAATACATGCGGCACCTTCACGGTGATGCTGGTATTATCCGCCCCCCACACCTGCATCTCTTCGAGCTGGATGGCTTTTTCCGGCAGCGGGCACATCTCCTCACAGACGATGCAGTCACGCTGGTCAGCCCAGGCAATGCAGCGATCCTGATCGATATAAGCTTTGCCGATGACTTCCTGGCGCTTGACCTCCAGGCTGAGGGGTGGGATGGCCTGGACCGGGCAGATCTGCCCGCAGGTATTGCACGAAAAGTCACAGTAGCCAATGCGGGGGACGACCACGGGCGTCCATAATCCTTCCAGGCCAGCATCGAACACGGCTGGCTGGAGGGCGTTGGTCGGGCAGGCACGGATACATTCTGAGCAGCGGATGCAATTTGAGAAAGCCACGCTGTTGGATGTCGCCGCCCGCACACCGGGTGGGCGCAGCAGGTGGGGTGGCTCTCTTTTCGTTAACCAGTTGCTGCGGAACAGCGCCACCCCCAGCACCGCACCCCCGAATGCCAACAATAGGTCCCGGCGACCCGGATCATATTGGTTCCATCTCGCTACGGAAAACCTGGGTGAAAAGTTGATCAGGCTGCGCGGGCAGGTCTCCAGGCAGTCCAGGCACAGGGTACATTCACTGGGGTCACTGGCATAATTTTTGTGGGGATCGATGGTGCCAGTGGGGCAGGCGGAGGTGCACAGGTTGCAGCCCTGACATTCTGGGCCGACTTCGCGCCGGAAGAATGCCAATTTGCCGATCAAGCCCAGCAAGCCTCCCAATGGGCACAGGTAACGGCACCAGAAGCGCGGCGAAAAGAGATTGAGGGCGATCACCCCCATGAATACCGCGGCAAGCAGGATGGTGTCGCGATAATGAATAGGCTCGGTGGGGAAGATATTCGGCCTGATCCAGCCGTCAAAGGTCGAAACAAGATCGGACAGAGCTGGCGCCTGGAAGAGAGCTATTTCGATGGTGGTGACCACTTGGTCGATGGCGGGCCAGATGGCAACGCTCAAGCTGCGGAAGAAAATGGTTAGCGGATCAAAGATCAGCAAGGTCAGATTGCCCATGGCGGCTGCGGCCAAGGTGACCAGCAGCAGGCTGTACTTGACTTTGCGCCAGCTTTCGGGGGGCGGTGGACGCTTTCCACGCCAGCGCTTGAGTGAAAAAAGGTCAAGCACCGTCCCCAATGGACAGAGCCAGCCGCACCAGGCGCGGCCAAAGATCAAGGTGAGCAGGATAGCCAGCAGCGCCAGGCTTGACCCCAGCAGAAATGTGCGGCTGGCGAACAGGTGTGCCAGCATCAAGAGAGGGTCCAGGCGCATGGGAAGGTTGGCCAGATCGGCGGGCCAGCCACGTTGTTTGGAAACCAAAAAGAACAGCAAAAAGGCAAACAGGGCAGCGTACTGGACCAGCTTGCGGGCGGTGATCCAGGCTCTGGAGGAGTTGCCTTTCGTTGGTATCTTGGTCAACGGTTGTTTACCCCCCCTGTCTGGCTGGTCCAATATTCACCTCGTTGGAATGGATCCGTTCATTACCCTGCAATCCCGGTTATCAGGCCGTGATCTCTTCGATGCTCAAGTTGTGCAAATCACTGCGACCCAGGCCCATGGCTGCCGCTGCCGGGATATAAGCGATATCTTCCGGACGCAACCCAAACAGCGAGGTGGCATAGCTGTCTGCGGCCACAATGTCGGGGCTGGCGATCACAGTGTCCATTGGCTTGACATCATTCAGGTTTCCGCCGGAAGGGCCATTTGCCATCAGGATGTTGACGGCATCCACCACCGTCAGGGTGGGCTGGAACAGGCTGGTCAGGTCGGCCAGGCGCTGTCCCAGATTGGAATGCATGGAAGGGCGGTCTTTAATCAGCCCCATCAGATTTTTCATCCCCAGGGTCAGGCGGGCCAGGCCATGATGCTTGGCAATCGGGACATTGATCAGCACGTCCGCTTTCTGCACATCGCCGAAAATTTTGACCTTTTTCAAGTCTTTGCCCTGCGGGATATCTGCGGACACATATTTCAGGGAAGACATATGAACCATCTCGCCGCCAGCCGCATCGACCTGCTCGGCGATGCCGCTCCTGGCGTAAGCTTCCTGTTGAGAGCCGCCAAAGGGTAGATCCATGACCTGCACGCTGCGCGCCCCGGCTTCCAGGCAAAGCTTCACCAGCGCCGCCACCACCCAGGGATTGGTTGTGGCAGCATACTCGTAGGTATGGTAAGAAACACAGATATTGGGCTTGATGATCACGCTGGCGTTCCTGGGTACGAAATTCTGCATACCGCCAAAAGCCGCCAGGGCGCGGCGCACGATGGTTTCCGGATCGCTGCCGCGAGCCACCACCAGATCTGGCGCGCTGGCAGGCAGCGGGGTGGCGGTCTGGCTGGTTGTCATGGGGCTGGCGGCAGCAGGGCCGGCCTCACCTGTGGTTGGCAGCGTGGCAGTTGGATCAGGCGTCTCCAGGCGCGGTTGGGTGGAACTTGGCCGAGGCGTGGCAGCCAGCCGGGAATGGGAGGCCTGGCTGTCGCAGCCCGCCAGGAATTGCGGCAGAGTCAGACTGCCAGCGCCCAGCGCCAGCATGCGCAGAAAATCTCGTCGCGATAATTGGGACATGGCTTTCACCTCATCAATCAGGATACCGGGACCGATCGCTACTCAAAATATACATAATCCGGTGGATTTTGTCATGTGACATTTGCACGTCAAATGTCATCTTTCAGCAGAGACCCCCCTGAACTATTTCCCGTACCATTGGGTGTGATTTACCGTCTTAACTATACCGCTATTTGACTCGACAATCTGATTGACGAAGGAGGCAAGAGATGAAAAGGTTTTTGATCCTGGCTGTTTTGTTATTGATCTTGGCGCTGGGTGCGCTGCCGGCAGCTGCCATCACCGGAGGTGAGCTGGATGGAGAAGCTCATCCCAACGTGGGCCTGATGATCGCTGACATCGATGGAGAGCCGGCCTGGCGCTGTTCGGGCACGCTGATCGCGCCGCGCGTCTTTCTGACAGCCGGCCACTGTACCGGCGATGGCGCCACCGGAGCCCGCGTCTGGTTCGATAGTGATATGACTGCAAACCCGGAGTATCCCTATGGTGGTGAGACTTCCTACGAAGGCACGCCTATCCCCCATCCCTTGTATGTTTGGGGCGGTGGGGACCACCACGATGTGGGCGTGGTCATCCTGGATGAGGTTGTCACCGGCATCGAGCCGGCTACGCTGGCGACGCCGGATTTGCTGGGTCAGCTGAAGAAGGTTCAAACCTTGAGAGGCGGCTACGCTGAAGGCGTCTATTTCAGGTCAGTTGGTTATGGCGGCACGCTTGAGTCATGGCCCCCACCAGTGTTGGCCTATGAACGCATCCGGCGCGTATCCGAGTCTCAATATGTCGCACTGACCCCGGTCCACCTGCACCTGTCGCAGAGGGCGGTGTTTGGTGAAAGCGGCAGCTGCTTTGGCGACTCGGGCGGCCCCATTTTTTGGGATGACCCCCAGGGGAATGAAATTCTTGTGGCGGTGACCTCCACCGGCGATATGCAGTGTATTGCCACGGGTCTCGATTACCGCGTGGACATCCCGGATATCCTGGAATGGATTTATAGCCAGTTCCCAGAAGAAAAAGAGTAGATAATCTCAGATCATTTTTTGCGGGGCGCGGGAGACCGCGCCCTTTTTGCATAAGAGGGGTTAGAATACTATAATATGATATAATCTATCCAATTAATCATATTAAACCAAGGAGGTAACAAATGAAACGAAAAGCAATTCTGATCTTTGCCATGGTAGCTATCCTGGCAACCCTCGTCGTAGCGACTGCCAGCGCTGCTGGGAAAGCGGACCTGGCCGCGGTGCGCGCCGCCACGGCCCAGTTTCAGCGTTCTGAAGTAGCCGAAGCGGCTGGGTACGTGAACGTGAACGTGGGAGAATGCGTTGAGCTACCTGGCGTAGGTGGCATGGGCTACCATTTTGTCAACTTCGACCTGGTCGATTTTGAGCTGGATCCCCTTAAACCAGAAGCCATGGTTTACGCCCCCAGCCCGAGCGGCAAGATGAAGCTGGCGGCTGTCGAATACATCGTTCCGGCGGCGCCATGGGATGCAAATTTTAACTACCCACCTTCGGTTTTGGGCCACGACCTGCACTTAAACCCGCAACTGGGCCTTTACGTCCTACATGTCTGGATCTGGCAGAACAATCCGGCTGGTATGTTCGAAGATTGGAATCCCACCGTTTCGTGTGGAGGATAGTGGGTTGAATCATGCAGTTTAGAATTAAGAACTTGGTACCAGAAAACCAGACAGACGGCAGTATATCCGTCTTTGAAGAGGTCACGGCTCCAGGATTTGGGTCGCCTATCGAGTGATTAGCAAACCGCCATAAGTAATTTTATAAACTCATGAGTAATCCGACGGTTTGCTCCAGTGATTGGCCGTTTGAAGCTAGATATTTGTTAAATTACTTTCGGCCAATCACCATTGAATTGGGGTGGTAAGAAAGCTGAAAAATCATTGCAAGTTGTTCGTTCACTAAAATAAAGGATGGGGCTGCCAAAGAAAAGGGCGGCCCCTTCCTGTTGTAAACCATGAATTTAGATCGCAATAAATGGAAACTGGTAATCTACCCCACTTCCTTCATATACTCTCTGATCATCAATGCCGCCGTGGCGCCTTCGCCGGCTGCCGAAGCTGCCTGCTTTGTCGAACCCAGGCGTACATCTCCAGCCGCAAACAAACCCGGCAGCGTTGTCATTAAACTATTGTCAGTAATGACAAAACCGAACCGGTCCGTTTCAACCTTATCTTTTACCAGATCGCTGTTGGGTGAAAGACCGATAAAGACGAAAACACCGTCATACTGCCATTCTTTCAGCTCTCCGGTGCCGCGATCCTGTACAACCACACTTGCCAGACGGTTATTTTCAATCTTAAATTCCTTGATAGCATGGTTAACGTTAACAGACATGTTGTCCATCCTGGCAACTTTCTCTTGCAGGATCCGGCTGGCTTTCACTTCTGGTGCAAATTCTACAATATCCACCTGGCGGGCGAACTTGGTCAGAAACAGGCCCTCTTCAAATCCGCTGTTGCCTCCACCGATTACCAGCACCTGCTTACCTTTATAGAATGCGCCATCACAGGTGGCGCAGAAATGGACGTTTGTTCCGATCAATTCGTCTTCACCGGGTATATCTAAACGCTTGTAACGCGCCCCAGTGGCCAACAAAATTGCCTTTGCTCCATACTCGATTCCATCGCCAGCAATTGCACACAGATAGGGTCCCTGGGGGAAAACATCCACCACTTCATTGGCCTGCAGAATCTCGACCCCAAAGCGGCGCGCCTGCCTCCCCAGGCGGTCGCCGAACTCTGCCCCGGGGATACCCTCATCAAATCCGGGGTAATTGTCGAGCGTCTGTGTAACGCCAGCCTGACCTCCCAGCCCCGCTTTTTCAATGACCAAAACATCTTGTCCTTCGCGGGCCAGATACAATGCAGTCGTCAGACCAGCCGGACCACCGCCGATCACAATCGTATCGTAGAATTGGCGCTGCGCCTGGGTTTGTAAGCCAAGCTTCTTGGCCAGATCAGCGTTTGAAGGCTCTGCCAGGATTGAGCCATCCGGAAAGAGGATGGTTGGGATGATGCGCATGCCGTTGTTGACCTTCTCAACATAGGCCATGGCTTGTGGATCTTGCTCAATATCGATGTTCACATACGGGATTCGCTGTTCGCCAAAGAACTTCTTGGCGCGTTTGCAATCTGGGCACCAGACGGTGCTATAAACCAGGATTTGATTTTCTTCGATCTGATTTGCTTCTAAATTCTCGAACATATCTTTCATTCTTCCTAGATTTTTATGATTGTATTGTGATGAAATTTTGGCGGATTTTCGATTCCTATTTTCGTGTATAGCTGGGGTGGGACACTGATATCCGCCAGGTACAGATCCCCCACGTATGCTGCCGCTTCAGGGTTTGCCAACCCGGTTTTTGGAAGCGCCAGCGTCATGGTCGCAGTGGCGTGCAGGCAGGGCTTCCCCGGCATGCCGGTGGTGGTATTCAACCCGGACGGCGTGTCTAATGCCAGCACAGGACGAGCAGCAGCATTTACGCGTCTGATCCAGTCTGCAATGGCTCCACGTGGCTCGCCGGTTAATCCATAACCGATCATGGCATCGATGACCAGGTCAACTGTGTTCAAGTCAATCGTCTCTTGATCGGGGATTCCCATTTTCTGCAATATCTGGAATTGGTGCGCAGGTATATCCTTTAACAAATCTTGAGGGGAGAGTACTTTCAACAGGATATCGGCTCCCCAGTTATGCAGATGGCGGGCAGCCACCATGCCCCCACCACCATTGTTACCGGCGCCACAAAGAACAGCAATCCGTTTTGAGCGCACGTCTCCACCCAGCATCCGTCGGCCCAACTCAGCCAGGTTCCTGCCAGCATTCTCCATCATCTGGATTAACTGGATATCGTACGCTTCGATCATTTGCCGGTCGACTTCAACCATTTGCTGCGTTGTGATGAAGGGAATCCGCATGGTCATCCTGGATGACGATCAATAACCAGAGGGAAGTAATGATTCCCCTCTACCACGATTGTCTGATCGCTTTCCGCGATCATTTTTCCATTAAAGATAGCTATTATCATTTGTTTTCCTTTCCAATAATGCCTTGGTTATCATGTATTGGCAATTCAGTTGTTTCTGACCCAGATGATTGATCCGGGAATATATCTTCATAGGACTGGACAACGTCTATGATATAAATCTTACACGCTCCATGGGGTATAATCCTATTTGATGTCCAAGCGCACCAACGAACAGTGGCTTAATGATCTCCAGGCTGAAGGCGAGCCACGCGAATCGGCTTTGGCTGACTTACGGCAGATCGTCCTGACCGGCTTGCCTTACGCGCTCAACAAGTGGCTTCCCACCAGTGACCCTCGCTTTGCTTCCCTGGCAGAGGAAGTTGTTCAGGATACTCTCCTGCGCGTTTTAGACAAATTAGAGACATTTGAGGGGCGCAGCCAGTTTACCACCTGGGTGCATAAGATTGCCGTGCGAATTGCCCTGACTGAGCTGCGACGTAAACGGTGGGAGAACGTTTCGTTGGAAGAGTTAGTTGAAAGCGAAGAAGGCCCTATGATGGGTGGTTTGATGGTGGATCCTCATGCTGCCACGCCAGAAAACATGGTTGAGGGCGCCGATATGATGCAGCGCTTGCAACGGATTATGGCTGAAGAACTGACCGACAAACAGCGCCAGGCCATGGTGGCAATTGCCATCAAAGGCATGCCGCTCGAGGAGGTTGCTCGCCGGATGGGCACCAATCGCAATGCCCTCTACAAATTGATGCACGACACCCGTTTACGACTTAAACGGCGGCTGGCTCAGGAAGGGCTTACGCCTGAAGATGTCCTGGCGGTTTTCGAAAACAGGTAAGATTTTGTTGACCTGGATCATCTTTGAATAGAGACTATGAGCACAGAAAACTTTTTCTCTAAACTAATCAAACGCTTGAAAGCTGGAAAGCGGACTTCGCCAGCAATATCATCTGCCCCTCCTGCGGATGAGATGTTGGGTACTCTTATCCGTATGGTGGAGAACACGGATGAGGTTGAGATTGGATGTGACGAAGTTTTTAAGTTGCTCGACCGGTATGTTGAATTAGAAGCGCGCGGAGAGGACGTCGCCCATCTTCTGCCTATGGTTAAAAGGCATCTTGACCGGTGCCGCGACTGCCATGAGGAGTACGAAGCCTTGGCAAGAGTCTTTGAAGCCACATCCATGCAGAATTAGCGGATTTCGGCCAGAGCTACCGTGTCTGATCTTGATCTGATTTCCCGCTACAACTATGATGAATTCATCCCGGCCAAGTTTGAGCCGTGGATGAATTTTGATTCCAGCCCGGCTCTGGGCATATCCGCACCCGATTTTTCGCTCTGGGATTTGGAACAAAAAGAGACATCTTTACGGCAAATCATCTCCCAAAATCTGTATACGGTTGTCGAATTCGGCAGCTTTACCTGACCGTATTGTGGGATGGCGGCGCCATCTATGAATGCAATTGCCGAGCGGTACCGGGATCGGGGGGTTGGTTCGTTCTTCCTATACACCCATGAAGCCCATCCGGGTGAAAACTACCCACACCATAAAACATTTGCAGACAAGCTGCGCCATGCTCGAGATCTGAGAGACGTGCTTGGCGTAACACGCCCAATACTGGTGGACGCTTTAGACGGCGCCTGCCACCGCGCCTATGGCTCGATGCCCAACATGAGTTGGATCTTCACAGCATCGGGTGTCCCGGTATACAAGTCCGATTGGACGGATGCCCACAGCGTAGAAAATGCGCTGAGGTATTTCTTGCAGGTTGCCGAGAAACGTCGCCAAGGCGATCGTTTAGCCCCCTTCCAGGTGGAGCGCTTGGATTTTCGCACACAAGACCATAAAGCATTCTTTCAGGCATTAGAAAGAAACGGACCAAAAGCCGTTAGTGAGTTTCGCAAAGCCTTTGGGTAGGACATACGAAACAAATTTTCCTTTGGATTTCGTTCTAACCATCTTTAATATCCTGGACTACTTTTAGGATAAAATCAGAAGTCATGGGACCAACTTGAATATGTCGAATGACACCCTCGCTATCGATAAACCAGCTGGTAGGGAGCCCACGCCCACGGTAGATTTCTCCGATGGAACCATTCAGGTCAAAGATGAGCGGGTAATTCACTTCAAAACGATCGCGGTAGTTCTCGATAGCCTCTCGCCTTTCGCCGAAATTTAGCCCGATCACCATCACTTCTTCATGGTTTTCCTTGAAAAACTCTACCAGATGGGGAGTCTCTAAAATGCATGGGCCGCACCAGGAGGCGAACAAGTTAATCATCACAACTTTGCCTCGGAAATCGCTCAAGCGGAACTGTTCCCCTTCCAGCTCTGAGAACATAATATCTGGAGCGAGTGATCCAACCGATGTGCTTACTTTTGTTTTGGCGGGCGATTGGGATCGAGCCAGCGGCTTGCCTGGCCCGATCCATAACCCAACCAAAAAAACCACCAAAAGTAGAAATCCTGTGATAGTTGTTTTACGAGACATTATCATAAGCTTCTTTGCCCTATCTTTTGTCTGTCTGTTCCAGGAACCGGTATGCCATCCTCAGGGTTGGTAGAT
Organism: Anaerolineales bacterium; assembly: GCA_046485135.1. Taxonomy (GTDB): domain Bacteria; phylum Chloroflexota; class Anaerolineae; order Anaerolineales; family UBA4823; genus CAZAQS01. The sequence goes on from JAWOHN010000021.1 coordinate 9,325, forward strand.
GCGCGTTTCCGGTTTGAACGCCGCCCACGAAAACCAGAAATGGTTTATGGCAACGACGGGCTCGAGCTGTTGGCCAGTCAGATCTCCGCTCACAGCAAGCCCCAGGAAATTCCACTCACTGTTGGTTTGGTCATCCACGATCCGGTTTTCTTTGAAACGGAAGGTTAAGAGCTGGCCGTCTACCTGGCGAGAATAGGCGTTGGCTGCGCCCACGTCCCGCCCTGCTGCGATAGACTCCGAATCCAAAGCAGAAGCTGTCCCAGGCTGCCAGACGACCAGGATGGCTGTCCCTCCCACCGTATCATTGATCACACGTGCCTCTTCTAGGACTTCATACGTGGAGACAATGGACGAAAGCTATGCTAAAAAGATTTATGATATGCGACCTGTGTATTATAAA
>JAWOHN010000062.1:0-6453 GCA_046485135.1 Anaerolineales bacterium
ATGAATGAAGATGTATTCAAAGGCAAGTGGAAGGAATTGCGCGGCCAGGTTAAAGAATGGTGGGGCAAACTCACCGACGACGAGCTGGAACAGGCAGGCGGCAATGCCGATCAAATCGTCGGCTTGCTCCAACAGAAATATGGCTACACCCGTGAGCATGCTGAAGAAGAATTTAACCGGCGAATCAAGGAGGTTAAAGAGGCATTTGATAAAGACTGAGACCAACGCAAGTTGTATTCCAGCGGCAGGCTGGAAGCCTGGTTTATAACCAGGCTGTCGCCCATTCTCCCTCGAAAAAGGGAGATAGTTTCGCAAACACGGGTAATCCGTGAAACTATTACCTTCACACAAGGAGTTAACAAATGAACATTCTCATATATCTCATCGCTGGCGCGATCGTTGGTTACATAGCCTCCAGGATCATGCGGACCAATTCGCAACAGGGCTTAATCCTCGATATCCTGGTGGGCGTTGTTGGCGCATTCATAGCAGGGTGGTTCCTTTCCCCCATTTTTGGCGTTGGGACGATCAACGATGCAGTCACCCTTCCAACTATGCTGGTAACGCTGGGAGGCGCCATCCTGCTCTTGTTTGTGGTCAAGCTCTTGCGTGGGGGAGCGTTGCGCGGTCGCTGACAATTCCGTTTTGTCCAGGGATTAATCAACAGGTAACAGGGCTGGAACCCTGGCACAAGTTAGATGCCCTACAAATTATTCGTAATCAAATGAGGAGAAAAATATGGGTCGCAAGGGAGTCAGTAAACGAAAAAAAGCAAAAGAGAAATCTACGCCCGTTACTGGAAGTATCTCTGCTTTGATGGATCGTAAGGCAGAAAATCTGTCAGAGCAGGTCTCAGAGAAGGGCAAGTCTTCCCCAAAAGGCAAAAAGAAGCGCTAAACGTACTGGTATGTAAAGGCTTCGATCCCCTCTGGGTGCAGCTAGAACCAATAGCTGCGCCCAGAAAGCGCCTTAATCTCTGAGTTGTTGGTATTGCTCTGGCGAGTCGGGCATTTATTGATCTTCAGGTAAATTGGTTATGAACGTCCCGCAGGTTCGATCAACTCAAGCCTGAGGTACGTCGAACCTGCGGGACGTTTTGTCCAAGTAGAGTTTACCAATTTTTATGGATGTCAATAAAAACTTTCAGGATAATCAGAATACATTACCAGGGAAAATACCTGGAGAGGAGACCCATCTGTGGTTGCACATCAACAATTTAGCCTTATTGAGGTAAAGCAAATCGGTGATACTTTAGGTATCGATTGGGTTGCGTTTGATGTTGAGCAGTTCCGGGTTGGGCTGGAAGTAGAGTTAGAGCACGGCGCCAGAGACCCACAAACCAACGTAACCGATGATGATGCCTTGATCACCGGTAAAATCGCCTTGGCCCATCTCAAAGAGTTTCCAGATTACTATACACGCCTCTCGGCAATGGAAAAAGAAGCCGACGAGTATTGGGCGAATGTATAGAACCCCGCGCCGAGGGAATCCAAGAGTTGGAACCTTTGCTCTTTTTTCACCAGTATAGACAGAAAAGGAAATTAATTACCATGGCAAACAAAACCAGCAAGACCAACACCAAACGACCCTCTAAAGGGCAGCGCACATATACACGGCGGCTGAAGCAGGCCGCCCGCAAGGATGCAAACATAACCAACCCGCTGCTCACTCCCAGGAAGCCAGCGAAAGCGCCCAAAAAGAAGGATGAATCTTAACGAGGTAAATGAATGGATTCTCAAAAATTTGACGAAGACCGCCTTACGGAAGAAAATAATTCAGTTCCATCCGAGAAACGCCCGTTTAAATTTTCGATCAGCTACTTGTTATCCCTCTTCATACTTGGATTGCTGGTCTTTCGTCTGGTCGGTGGGTTTCTGCCCCAGACACAAGAGCTTTCATACAGTGCGTTCAAGAGATACCTCACGGATGAGCAAATCGCCAGCGTGCTTGTGAGCGCCAGCAACATTAGCGGAAAGCTGCGCGACGACACTGCTTTTACTACCGTGCGGGTGGATGACTTGGAGCTAACCCAAATGCTGGAAGCTCATGGAGTGGAAATCCGTGGGCAGGTGGAAAGCAGTGGTGGAATCCTGGGCTTCTTGATGATTTGGATCTTCCCAATGGTATTGATGGTTGGTCTGTGGTACTGGTTCATCGGACGAAACAAAGGCGGGGCTGGTGGTCCCATGAGCAATCTCTTCTCCTTCGGTAAAAGTAAGGCGCGCAATGTACAAGGCGAGCAAACCGGAGTGACCTTCAATGACGTTGGCGGCGCCGGAGAGGCTGTGACCGATCTGAAGGAGGTGACCGAATTCCTCAAAAACCCAGATCATTTCCAGCGCTTGGGCGGTAAAATGCCCAAAGGTGTTCTCTTGGTAGGACCGCCGGGTACCGGAAAGACCCTGCTTGCCAGGGCGACTGCCGGTGAGGCTGGCGTGCAATTCTTCAACCTGAGCGGAGCCGAATTTGTCGAAATGTTCGTTGGGGTTGGCGCCTCCCGGGTGCGGGACCTCTTTGATCAGGCCAAGAAAAGCGCTCCATCGATAATCTTCATCGATGAAATTGATGCAATAGGCGGCCGCAGGGCTGGTGCAGGGGCGATGGGGGTGCATGAGGAACGCGAGCAAACCCTCAACCAGTTGCTGGCGGAGATGGATGGTTTTGAAACCTCCCGAGGTGTGATTGTCATGGCTGCCACCAACCGCCCCGAGATACTGGATCCTGCTCTTTTGCGACCCGGACGTTTTGATCGTCAGATCATGGTTGAGCTGCCTGATCGCCAGGGCCGCCTTGAAATCTTAATCATTCACGTCCTGCTGGTCACATTGGGGGAGACTGTAAACCTTGAGGCAGTCGCGCAGATGACGCCGGGCTTTTCTGGGGCAGATCTGGCAAATCTAGTGAATGAAGCCGCGTTGCTGGCATCCCGACATGGAAAAGAGGCTGTAGAGATGGCCGATTTCGACGATGCGTTTGAGCGCGTTGTGGCAGGATCGGAACGCCGGACGCGGACCATCACCCCGAACGAGAAGAGGGTGGTTGCAGTTCACGAAGCAGGGCATGCCCTGATTGCCAGTCTGACTCCAGAAGCGGATAAGGTTCACAAAGTGACCATCGTCCCGCGTGGGCGCGCCTTGGGGTATACCATGCAGCTTCCCACAAACGACCGCTTTCTGCTGAGCCAACGCGAGCTGGAAACCCGCTTGACGATCCTGGTAGGCGGGAGGGCGGCAGAGGCCTTGGTTTTTGGTGAGGCATCTACCGGAGCTGCCGATGATCTGGCGCATGCTACCGACATGGCCCGCCGGATGGTCACGGAATTTGGTATGAGCACCGTTCTTGGCCCAGTACGCCTGGCAGCCGACATGCAGGCGAATTTCCTCAGCCAGCAATTCGGTCTGGATCCTCGAGTCAGCCCGGAAACAGCCACCCTGGTAGATGTAGAAACTCGCCGTATCCTGGAGGAAGCTGTAGCCGAAGCGAGTAGCATCCTGGAACATCATAGGTCGGCATTGGACAACCTGGCTGAACTGCTGTGCGAACACGAAACAGTTGATGGAGCGCAGATTGATGCCATTCTTGGCCAAGAGGAACAACAAGTAGAAGAAAAGATATTTACAAAGGAAGAAATTCCGCATTTGGCGTGACGGCCTGCGCGGTTCGCAACCCGAAAATTCGGAATTCACCAACAACTTTATGGTCACCCCCACTCACCCAAAGTGTCCCGTCAATTGGGATAAAACGTGGTATATTTAAAGGGTTAGGAATCAAAACCCCGTACAAAAATGGAAAAAGCCAACCCCGGCGGCAATAAATGTCGTCTTGGGAAGGATTTACTGAATGCACCTGGTTCTGATATACAGGCCAGGTGTCATTGTTTCCTAGCCTATTAAAAATGAGCTCCTCCGAGGAGGAGCTGGAGGAAAAATGTTAGTTTCAAATACATATCATGCTAGCCAGGATATATTCGCAGGAAAAAGCCAAGCCGTGCAGGACCTGTATGGTCTTCTGGTCGCTGAACTTAATAAATTTGGGCCTGTTCAAGAAATCCAGAAAGCGATTTCGATTTCTCTAGAAAACAGCAGGCCTTTTGCCTCGGTGTTGATCCGGAACCGATCGCTCAAATTAGTCTTGCGAACCCAGCATCGCATAGCTAATCAAAGGATTCTCAGTATTGACCGCGTAGCCAATAAGAGTTTTGACCATACTGTCTTGTTGGACTCGAAAGATGATATTAACGACGAGTTAAAGAAATGGTTGGGAGAAGCTTATCACGCGAACTCGTAAATTCTTGTGCTAGATCGTTCGCTCGCCTCCACCCGTTAGCAGAACATCACTTTAGAACATCATCGCGTTGACTTTGTCGATCGTCTTCGCACTGGGGCGCAAACGGTCCTCAGGCAGGCGGTTCAGGGCGGTATCCGGAAGGTTATACATGTCGATCAGCGACATCTGCTCTGGCTTGATATAGATCAACCCGGTGATCAACACCTGCCCGGTATTGGCCTCCTCAATGACGCGGATCGCCTCAGCCCGATTGGTGGGGTCGTAATCCTCTCCCAGCTTCTTCAAGATCACCACCGAGCCATCGTGCATAGTCACTTCTTTGGCCTCGCCCTCTTCGTACTCCACCATAATTTCTTCGGCCGGCGGCACGTACGCCAGGTCGTGCAAGGCTACCTCGTGTTCCCTGCCCCAGGAGTAAGAATGCATGGCCTCGTCCTGGTTGTTAAAGGTAACGCACGGGCTGATGATGTCCAGCACGGCCAGGCCGTTGTGGCTAAAGGCAGCTTTGATCAGCTCTTTAACCTGCTTGGGGTCGCCTGCAAAAGAACGCCCGACGAAAGTGGCGTTGCTGGCCAGGGCTTCCCAGACGATATCGATCGGCATGTAGGGGTTCCGGCCGTGTTTTTTAAGCTCCAAGCCCAGCTCGGCTGTGGCCGAGAATTGCCCCTTGGTCAGTCCGTACACACCGTTGTTCTCAACGATATAGACCAGGGGTAGATTGCGGCGCAACACGTGCTTAAATTGTCCCATGCCGATGCTGGCTGTATCGCCATCCCCGCTGACGGCCAAACCTTTCAAGGTGTGATCGCCGAACATGGCGCCGGTCGCCAGCGAGGGCATACGCCCGTGCAGGCCGTTAAACCCGAAGGAGCGGTTCAAAAAGTAGGTCGGGCTCTTGCTGGAGCAACCGATCCCGCTGAACTTGACCAAATTTTCAGGGATGATATTGAGCTCATAGCAGGCCTGGATGATTTGGCTGGAGATCGAGTTGTGACCGCAACCCTGGCACAATGTGCTGGGGTTGCCCTTATAATCCGTTTTGCCCAATCCGACCAGGTTTACCTGGGTACGGGGGCTGGTTGTGGTGGCTTGATCACTCATAGGGTTTCCTCCGCCTCTTGCAAAGCATTTACCACCCATTTGGCAGTCAATGGCAAGCCGTCGATATGGGCCAGTGAGACCAACGAGGTGGCCTGGTCAGGCATTTCTAATGTGAGCAATTGGTGCATCTGCCCATCTCGGTTCAGCTCTACGATATAGGTTCGCTGGTGTTGCCGGATAAAATCGGCCACTTGGGGAGAGAAAGGTATCGCTCGAACACGCAGATAATCCGTTGGGATGCCTGCCTCTGCCAGGGTATAGCGTGCTTCCTGTACAGCCGGGTCGGTCGATCCGAAGGCGATGATGCCGATTTTCGCTGCCTCCATTTTTTCAATCACCGGCAGCGGGAGCAACCCGCGTGCAGTTTCGAATTTCTTTTTCAGCCGGTCCAGGCCCATCTCCCAATCCTGTGGGTCTTCTGTATAGCGGGCGTCTTCATTATGACCGGTGCCGCGCGCGAAATACGCCGAACGCTGGTGGCGGTTGCCGGGGATGGTCCGGTAAGGGATGCCATCTCCGTCCACGTCCCGGTAGCGTCCCCAGTTTCCTGCCAGGCGCTCGATATCCCCTTCCCAGAGCACCTTGCCCCGGTCCATGGGCTCATCCGGATATTTGAACGGTGTGGCCATCCAGTTGTTCATGCCAAAGTCCAAATCTGAAAGCACGAAGATGGGCGTTTGCAGTCTTTCTGCCAGGTCAAATGACCGCCAGCCAAACTCAAAGCATTCGTTAACCGAGCCCGGCAGGAGCATGATTTGCTGCGTATCCCCGTGTCCCATAAAATAGGTGGCGGTCAGGTCGCCTTGAGCGGTGCGGGTGGGCAAGCCGGTGGATGGCCCCACTCGTTGAACGTTCCAAACAACGATGGGCACCTCCGCGTAATACGCCAGTCCGGCGTATTCGGTCATCAGGCTTAAGCCCGGCCCGGATGTGGAAGTCATCGCCCGTAGACCGGCCCATCCGGCACCAACGGTCATGCCGATCGCGGCCAGCTCGTCTTCGGCCTGCAACACCGCAAAAGTGTTCTTGCCCGTTTCCGGGTCCTTGCGCAGCTCAGGCAGGTAG
>JAWOHN010000155.1:0-5454 GCA_046485135.1 Anaerolineales bacterium
GCTGAGCCAGCTTCTCCATTATGCTCCTCGCCTGACCTTGCTAGTCACTTCGCGCCAGCGCATAAATCTGCAGAGCGAATGGGTATTTCTGGTTGAAGGGCTTCCCTTTCCACCCATCGACTCCGCGGAGGACATCCAGCAATATGGCGCAGCAGCCTTATTCATTCAGACCGCACAGAGAGGCCTGTCAAAATTCGCGCTCGATGAAACCAACCAACATTTCATCACCCACATTTGCCGTCTGGTGGAAGGCATGCCGCTTGCTATCAATCTGGCGGCTGCATGGACTCCCGTGTTGGATCCCAAAGCCATTGCCAGCGAGCTTGAACTTGGGCTAGATTTACTTGAAGCGGATTGGCAAGATTTGCCTGAGCGGCAGCGAAGCATGCAAGCGGTCTTTAACACTTCCTGGGAAATGCTCACACAGGATGAACAGCGCTCCATCCAGATGCTTGCTATTTTTCGAGGGGGATTTACCCGCCAGGCTGGGGAAAAAGCGTTCAGAATTCCCATCAAGACAATCCTTGCATTGGTTCATAAATGCTGGGTGCATCCTGAAATAGATGGTCGATTCTACCTCCATGAGCTCATCCGGCAGTATGCCATTAAAAAGCTGCAAGCGGATCAGGGTCCATGGAAGCGGGCTAACGAAGACCACTGCGCCTATTATTGCCAGGTATTAAAACAACGCGAGCGAGAATGGCATGGCCCCAAGCAAAAGGAGATATTTACCGAAATCGTGGCGGATATCCAAAACGTCGAAGCGGCCTGGAAGTGGGCGCTTAGTGCAAATCGCCTCGATCGAATGGGGCAGGCCTTAGAAAGTCTGAGTAAGTTTTACTTGAATATCGGCCGTAGAAAAGATGGTGAAGAAGCTTGCCGGGCCGTAGTTGAGCGCCTGAATGAGATGGAATTCCGAGAAGAGAGCCAGGAAACCGAAGCCTGCCTCCTGCGGATCAGGGCGTTGACGTGGCAAGGTCTCTTCAGCAATGATCTTGAAGTCGCTGCCAGATTGTTCAAGGAAGCTAACACCATCGTGAATAGACTAGAACAAACCGGTTGCGAGGTGCAACTTGAAAAAGCAAACCTGATGAGTGCCGAGGGGGGTGTTCTCCTTTTCTCTGGTCCTAAATTAGCCAAACAGCTTATGAGCCAAAGCGCCTTGCTGTATGAGATTCTTGGTGAGGAAGCCAGGCAGGCTGAAGCTTTAAATCATCTGGGATTAAGTGCATGGATGACCGGAGATCTAGATCAAGGGTTGCGTTTATCACAGCAGTGTCTTGCGATAATGAGGAAGATCGGAGAACACCATGGAATAACGAGTTCAATGGATCTGCTGGCAAAAATCTTAAGGGAAAAAGGTCAGTTTGATGATGCCGAGCAATACCATCGTGAGTGCCTTGACGTTTCCCGTAAATTGGGCTATCTCCATGATGAGACGGTTATACTTATCAATTGGGCCTCCACACTGATTAGCGCAGGCAAATTCACTCAAGCACAATCTGTTGCAGAAGATAGTATTCATCTCCAACAAGCCAGCAACGCCCCACATGCTCTTTACCGATACAGTGTACTTGCCAGAGCATTGTTACACCTGGGCGAGTATGCGAAAGCGCGAGCTTGGGCTATGAGGAGTCTGGAAGAGGCTCGGCGGGTCGATGAACCGCTCATAGGTCTCTTTTTAAACCATATGGGTGAAATCGATCTGGCCGAAAATCGACTATGGGAAGCCCTGGATCAACTAGAAGAAAGCCTGGCTTCTACATCCGAGCGTGAGCAAGTCCTGATGATTGGGATGCCTCTGGCAAATCTTGGGTATATTGCCCGCGCCCTGAATCAAATCGATCGATCGCGCCAGTACCTGGTCCGTTGCCTGGTAGAAGTGAAAAAGATTGGTTCTTTGAGAACTGCCATTCATACCCTACCCGCCTTGGCATTGTTAGAAGCTGATCAGGGGAATATCGAGCGGGCTATCGAGCTTTATGCGCTGGCCCGCAAATATCCTTATGTAGCCAACTCAAGGTGGTTTGAGGACGTTGCCGGGCGTCATATTACTACACAATCTTCATCCTTACCTGCTGAAAGGGTATCCGATGCTAAAAAACGCGGCGAATCACTGGATACTTGGGAGACAATCAGCCAATGGCTGGGTGAAAAAAATCACTCATGAGGAAATAAAAAAACTCACCCGGACGGGTGGGTCATTCTCTTGATGGTATATTTACCAGCTCTCTAATACAGACCCTGAAAATATTCCTTTTCCCCCGTAGGTCGAGTAGCAATGCTTGGTGTATACTTTATATGTATCGTCGAGGGAGACAGGGAGAACGCATATGAGCGATCAGACCGGCAGTGGGGGTAGTTTCGGCGGAGAGATCGTCTGGCGACCATCGCCTGATTATATCGAGCAAGCTCATCTGACCCGCTTCATGCGCCTTCACCACATCCAAGATTTCAACGAATTGATGCGCAAATCAACAGAAGACGTGGCCTGGTTTACCGAGGCCCTGCTGCGCTACCTGGACATCCGCTTCTACGAACCGTACCGCCAGGTGGTCGATCTATCACGCGGCATCGCCTGGCCCGAATGGTGCGTGGGCGGAAAAATGAACATCGTCCACAATTGCCTGGATAAGTATATAGGAACAGCGGTTGAAGACCGGCCAGCGCTGATCTCCGAAGCAGAAGATGGAAGTGTTTGCAGCCTGACATACCAGGAACTGTGGCGCCAGGTAAACCAGGCCGCCAACGCGCTGCGCGCCTTGGGTTTAAAAAAGGGGGATGCAGTTGGCCTGTATATGCCCATGACCTGCGAAATCTCAGCAGCCATGCTGGCGATTGCTAAGATCGGGGGGGTCATCCTGCCGTTGTTCTCAGGTTATGGTCCCGGCGCGATCTCAACCCGGATGGCAGACGCGCAGGCTAAAGCCCTGTTTACGGCTGACGGCTTCTTCCGCCGGGGGCAGGTCGTAAACATGAAAGAGGTGGTTGACGAAGCTGTTCAGAAATTGCCCAACCTGGAGCATATCATTGTCCTGCAACGGACGGGTTTAGATGTAACCATGCAACCGGGCAGAGATCATTGGTGGCATGAGATCGTCTCTATTCAAGCGGATACAGCCGAGACGGAGGTGACTGACGCTGAAGACATCCTGATGCTAATCTACACCTCTGGCACCACCGGTCGTCCAAAAGGAGCGGTCCACACCCACTGCGGTTTTCCGGTCAAAGCCGCGCAAGATATGGCTTTTGGAACCGACTTGCATCCAGGACAGACTCTCTATTGGATGACCGATATGGGCTGGATGATGGGACCTTGGCTGGTCTTCGGCGGGTTGATCTTGGGTGGCACATATTTCCTATATGACGGCGCTCCAGATTTCCCCGGCCCTGAACGTTTGTGGGCTATGGTAGAACGACACCGCCTGACCCACCTGGGCGTATCCCCAACTCTGATCCGGGCTTTGATCGCATACGGGGAAGAACCTTTTTTAGCGCACGATCTGTCCTCGCTGCGCTTCTTTGCTTCCACCGGAGAGCCTTGGAACCCTGCCCCGTGGCTGTGGTTGTTTGAAAAGGTAGGCCAGGGGAAGCGGCCCATTATCAACTATTCGGGTGGGACAGAGATTTCCGGGGGAATAGTCATGGGCAACCCCATCCTGCCGCTAAAACCAACGGCTTTCTCAGGTCCCTGCCCGGGGATTGACGTGGATATTTTCGACGAGAGTGGCCGCCCCGTGCGCGAGCAGGTTGGAGAGCTGGTCATTAAGAAACCTTGGATTGGAATGACGCGCGGGTTCTGGAATGATCGTGCCCGTTATGAGGAAACCTACTGGTCGCGCTGGCCTAATGTGTGGGTCCATGGCGACTTTGCCGCGGTAGATGCTGACGGGATGTGGTATATCCTGGGGCGCTCGGACGACACAATCAAAGTAGCTGGCAAGCGCCTTGGGCCAGCTGAAGCAGAATCGGTCCTGGTCAGCCACCCAGAGGTGGTAGAAGCGGCAGCTATCGGCGTCCCCGACGAGCTCAAAGGCAACGCTTTGGTGGTATTTTGCGTCCTGGTTCCGGACAGGCAACCCGGTGAGGACCTGCGTAAAGAACTAAAAAGTCTTCTAGCCAAATCCCTGGGCAAACCCCTGGCGCCAAAGCAAGTGCTGTTCGTCAGCGACCTGCCCAAGACGCGCAATGCCAAGGTTATGCGCCGTATGATCCGGTCTGCCTACCTGGGCCTGGATCCTGGCGATACCTCCTCCCTGCTGAATCCAGAAGCCGTTTCGGAGATCGTGCGAGCGCGCTGATCTTTGATCACCTGAATTTTTGGCTAAAATCAACCATATTTTCATTATCCCGAACTCACGATCGTAATATAATCGATGTAGGACATTGCGGGGGTTAGCGAACCGGCTATTGGGATAAAAACTAAAGGAGTGCCAGCATGAACTTCGAACTGACCCAAGAGCAGCTGATGTGGAAACAAGCTGTACATGATTTTGTCTCGCGGGAGGTCAAGCCCAAAGCACAGGATGTGGACGAGGAGGCTAAATTTAACTGGGAAGCTGCCCGCAAGATGGGAGCGCTGGGTTTGCTGGGTATGAACATCCCGGAGGAGTATGGCGGGGCAGGTGTAGATGCAATCAGCGCGGCCATCGCGGTAGAAGAGCTGGGCTGGGGCTGCGGTAGCACCGCCCTATCCATCGCAGCCCACAATGGATTAGGCTGCTCACCCATCACTGCCTTCGGGAATGAAGAACAGAAGCAACATTATTTACCTCGTGCAGCTAGCGGAGCAGGAAGGCTGGCTGCGCTAGCTTTGACAGAACCCGGGGCAGGATCAGACTTGAAAGATGGGATCAGAACGCGCGCTGAGCGTATCGGCGATGAATGGGTCATTAACGGTAGCAAGATGTGGTGTACCAACGCCAGCATTGCCGATTTCATCATCAACCTGGTGCGCACAGATCCAAAAGGGGGAGCCAGATCACTTAGCATGATCATCGTACCAGTGGAAACACCAGGCGTGCATATCGGCCCTCCCGAGAAAAAGATGGGCCTGAAAGGCTCACCCACAAACGCGGTAACGTATGAAAACGTGCATGTTCCCGTTGGGCAGTTGCTGGGCGAGGAGGGTCGCGGCTTGAAGCAGACCCTGATCACCCTGGACGGAGGCCGGATCGGGATTGGGGCGCTTTCGGTAGGCCTGGCGCAGGCGGCCTATGAGGAAGCAATGCGCTATGCAAAAGAGCGGACAGCATTTGGCGCTCCGCTAGTCGATCACCAGGCCATCCAATGGATGCTGGCAGACGCTGCTACCGAAATCCAGACTGCCCGCCTGATGATCTATTATGCAGCCTGGCTGAAAGACCAGCGCCGCCGTTTTACAAAAGAGGCTGCCATGGCTAAGTTGTTCGCCACAGAAATGGGCGAAAGAGTCTGTCGCAACGCCATCCAAAT
>JAWOHN010000058.1:0-37926 GCA_046485135.1 Anaerolineales bacterium
CCGGCATATGGGATCATTACGACAACAGATATCCGTGACAAGATTATTGTGGCAGGTCGAAATCCGGCTGAAATGACCGTTCGAGATATTATGACTGCTCCAGTATTTACAGCTAACCCAGATTGGACCTTACAAGAAGCCTCACAAAAGATGCAGCAGTACAACATTCACCATATGCCCGTTGCGGATTCGGATGGGACATTGGTAGGCATTATCTCTGTGACGGATATTTTTACGGCGGTTGAGGAGATTGGCTGGGGGAAGTAGAAAATTGACGGGAACATCTCAAAGCTACCGGTTAGATTGCGGTGTTTCGCTTAGGTAGCCCAGGAAAGCGCTGGCGTGGGTGAATGCATCCCCTCATCAAAGGTCTGCGCAACGCTTCCGCTTGAATAAGGGCTATCTGGTATAATTTCAGCGCGCTTTTACAGTGGGTGATAAGATAATTCAACACCGGGTTGCCCGGTGTTGCTTGTGATGTATCAGGGTATGAACCGTCTTGAACTCTGGATCTTTGGGTGACGCTCCCCAAATCTGGAACCCTCTCACGGTGAACCAAAGGAGTTATTTTGAGGGGCTGACTCTCAAATGGAGGGATTTTATCCGCATGGAAAAGGAAGAACACCTGGAACTATATTATCAAATGGTTTTAATCAGAAGGCTGGAGGAGCGCTCCGCAGAGCTGTACCAGCAAGGAAAGATCGGCGGTTTCTTGCACCTGTACATTGGGCAGGAGGCTGTTAGCACTGGTCTGGTGGCTGCCAGGAAGCCACAAGACCGGGTAATCACTGCTTATCGCGATCACGGGGTTGCCATCAATGTCGGCATCCCTGCCAGCGAGGTGATGGCAGAGCTATTAGGCAAAGCAACTGGGACATCTAAAGGCAAGGGCGGGTCGATGCACCTGGCGGATGTTGAGCGAAATTTCTGGGGAGGCCACGCTGTTGTCGGCGCACACTTACCGATTGCAGCCGGTTTGGCCCTGGGGGACCAGTACCAAAAGAATGACGGCGTCACCATCTGCATGTTTGGCGACGGCGCCACCAATATTGGCTACTTCCACGAGGCGCTTAACCTTTCGAAGGTTTGGTCTCTGCCGGTTCTTTGGGTTTGCGAGAATAACCAGTATGGGATGGGCACAGCGGTTGAGCGAGCTTCGGCTGTATCGGAAATCCGCCAGAAGGCCGATGGCTATAACATCCCGAACGAGCAGATTGACGGCATGGATGTGCTTAAGGTGCGCGAAGCCACCCTGAAGATCTTGGAGAAGATACGCGCTGGGGAAGGACCCTATTTCCTGGAGATTCTCACCTACCGCTTCCGGGGCCATTCCATGGGAGATCCAGAGCGTTACCGCGAGTCGGACGAAATCAAGAAATGGCAAGAGAACGATCCCATCGGAATCTACCGGCGCCACCTGCTTGAAAGTGAGCTGGCTGCTGAAAGCGAACTGGATGACCTGGACACGCGTGCGGAGGTGGAGATGCAGGAAGCGATTGATTTTGCCGAATCAAGTCCGGAACCCGGCCCCGAGGCATTGTTCGAGCATATTTACGTCGAACCTTAAGCCAGACGAGTATATTATTACCTTGGATGAGCATTACTGCTCAGAAATGTAAACCAGTCTGCGAAGGGATTTCTGAGCAGTCATTGATAAGCAACGATTGAGGAACTTATGGCAAGAATAACCATGCGAGAGGCCATTTCCCAGGCCTTAATGGAAGAGATGGAACGCGATGAACATGTCTTCATTATGGGAGAAGAGGTGGGCGTGTGGGGGGGGACGTATGCCGTCACAAAAGGTTTTTACGATAGATTTGGGGGCGAACGGGTCAAGGACACCCCCATTGCAGAAGCAGTTATCGTCGGCGCGGCCATTGGGGCTGCCCTGACGGGGTTGCGCCCGGTTGCCGAGCTGATGACGATCAACTTTGCCTTCTCCGCCATGGATCATATCGTCAACCAGGCTGCCAAGCTGCACTATATGTTTGGCGGGCAGTTTGTCTTGCCCATGGTGATCCGCGCTCCCGGAGGTGGAGGGCGGCAGCTGGGAGCGACCCACTCCCAGACTCCCGATGCAGTCTTTGCCCATTTCCCAGGTCTGAAAGTGGTCGCTCCGGCGACCCCCGAAGATGCCAAGGGCATGTTGAAAGCTGCCATCCGTTCGGATGACCCGGTCCTCTTCATCGAGCACGCCACGCTGTACCAGACGCGGGGCGAGGTCCCCGAAGGTGATTACACTGTGCCATTGGGCAAATCAAAGATCCAGCGCCCTGGCAAAGATGTGACCATCGTTACTTATAGCAAGATGTTAGAGTTGTCCACCCGCGCGGCCGAGCAGCTCGCCAAGGAGGGCATCCAGGCCGAGATCGTTGACCTGCGCTCGCTGCGACCGTTGGACATGGGTCCGGTATTGGAATCCTTCAAGAAAACCAACCGGGCTGTGATTGTAGAAGAGGGCTGGCGCTCTTACGGGGTTGGCTCCGAGGTGGCTGCCAGGATTTACGAAGAAGCGTTTGATTATGTGGACATGCCCATCAAGCGGGTTGCCCAGCAGGAAGTGCCCTTGCCATACAACCGGGCGCTGGAGCAGATGGCCTTGCCCCAGGTAGAGGATATTGTCAAGGCCGTCAAGGAGGTATTGTAAATGGCCGAAAAAATCACCATGCCAAAGCTCGGTTTTGATATGGCAGAAGGGACGCTGGTCCGCTGGGTGATTCAGGAGGGAGGCGAGGTCAATAAAGGCGCCATCCTGGCCGAGATTGAGACCGATAAGGCCACTGTGGAAGTTGAATCCACCCATAGCGGAGTTTTGCACAAGCATCTGGTTAATGAAGGAGATATCGTGCCGGTAGGTGACCCGATTGCCATCGTTGGTGAAGCGGGGGAAGAGATTCCTGATGAGCTGCTGGCAGAAGAAGCAGAGGCTGAGCAGGAGGCGCAGCCGTCCGAGGAGCAAGTCGAGCCGGTTGAAGAAAAAGTTACACCCCCAGCAGGTGAGGCAGAGCCAGAGCGAGATCAGCCTGCCGAAGAAGCTGTAGAGGGGCAGTTGCCGGGTGGCCTGCGCGCCTCCCCGGTGGCTCGCCGCATGGCTGAAGAACATGACCTCGACCTGTCCAAGATAGAGGGCAGCGGTCCATCTGGCAGGATAGTGAAAAAAGACGTCGAGGCTTGGCTGGCAAAACCAGCCAAGCCTGAAGCGCCCGCCGGTGAAGAGCCTGTAGCGGAAGCCAAGCCTGCCGAAGCAAAAGCACCCGCGCTGATGCCCGCCCTGGCCCCAGTTGGTCCACCCCCGCCAGATGAGGAAGTTCCTCTGACGCGGCTACGCTCCATCATTGCCCGGCGAATGACCGAAGCCCGCCAGAGAGTCCCGCATTTCTATGTTACCCATGAATACGATATGGCGCCCCTGCTGGAACTGCGCGCCCAGGTGAACCAGTTGCTGCCAAAGGAAGAAAAAATCTCTGTCAATGACTTCATTGTCAAAGCAACTGCCCTGGCTCTGCGCCAGTTCCCCAACTTGAATGCCTCCTTTGCCGAGGATAAGATCGTCCGGCATGGTCAGGTCAATGTTGGGGTGGCTGTCGCTGTCCCGGATGGCCTGTTGACCGTGGTTTGCCAGGATACCGACCGCAAGCCGGTGCGCCAGATTGCAGTCGAGGTAGCCAGCATGGTCAATCGTGCCAGGGAAGGGCGGGTCAAGAACGACGATATCCAGGGATCGACTTTTTCGGTTAGCAATATGGGTATGTTCGACGTCGATCATTTCATCGCTATCATCAACCCGCCGGAGGCTGCCATACTGGCGGTGGGCTCAGCCAAGGAAGTGCCAGTGGTCGTGAATGGCGAGCTGACGGTTGGCACGCGTATGAAGGCAACCCTATCAGTGGACCACCGGGTTAGCGATGGCGTAGAGGCTGCTCGTTTCATGCAAGCCCTGGCAGACTACCTGGAAGAACCTATGCGGCTTTTGCTCTGACCAAGAGAAGGTACCACAGACTGGAACAGGTGCGCCAGCATCTTTTCCAGGGGAACTATCCCGGATTGAGGACAATGCCTTCGATAGAATACGACCTAAATTATCTGCAGGCGGGTTTAGAAGACCTGGAAGGGTACCTGCTGTCCAAAGAACTGTATTGGGCTATAGATGCGAGCGCTCCGACCGGAGAAACTCCCTATCCCCGCATGACTCTGGGAAATCTATTCTTGGCGCGCGCCCGGTTAAGCGATCGTCGCTTGAGCACGGCCGAACGAGTTCAATTGGACCATTTGAACAAACGCATACAGGATGTCCGCCAGCAATGGCTGGTGGCCTGGGGTAAAAAATCTGTGCGGGAGTTCAGCGCTCGCCTACGCCTGTGGCGGGACTTCTTAGAGGAATACCGTAAGAACCCCACAGAGAACCTGGATCGCTATGCCTACGAAGTCACCCGCCGGGTGGTCCTGGACCTGTTGTATGCTGAAGCTGAAGAGATACCAGCAGAAGAGGTGGAGCTGCTGGCAGGATTAAATGAGCTGCTGCGGGCAGTGTTCAAGCCAGGCAGGTTTATTTGGAATGATAAACTCAAAAGCTCATTCCCAGAGAGTACGTATTGGTATTTGTATGGAACGTTGAAAGAAGAGCTGTAAGTTCTGATGGTTGAATTGATCCAGATCGGTGAACGCTATTTCGTGCGCGATGGTCACCACCGTATTTCGGTGGCGCGAGCCTTGAAACAAGAGTATATCGAGGCGCTGGTAACCGTTTGGGAGATCAGTCTGTCTGAAACGTGATGCCTCATGTTCAGCGCTGTAACATCCTATCCAACCTGGCTTTTATTGTCGGCCATTCCTTATCAGTAATGCTGTAGTAAACCGAGTCACGTAAGATGCCCTCGGGCGTGATCATGTGCTGGCGTAAAATGCCCTCTTTCACTGCCCCCAACCGTTCAATGGCTTTCTGGGAGGGCAGGTTGCGCAGGTCGGTTTTAAATTGCACACGCACGGCCCCCAGCTTTTCAAAAGCATGGCTGAGCAGGAGGTATTTGCTCTCGGTATTGACCGCTGTGCGCTGGAAGTCCAGGCCATACCAGGTGCCTCCGATCTCCAGGGCGCGGTGTTCAGGACGGATTTCTAAGTAGCGAGTAGCCCCAGCCAGTCGCCCGCTTTCCAAATGGCGCACGGCAAAAGGTAAGTCAGTACCTCGAGCCTGTCGTTTAAGCATGTCTTCCACCCAGGAGCGGATGTCAACTGTGTTGTGCATGCTGCCGTACAGCATATAGCGCCAGATGCTCTGTTCCAGCCCTATATCAGCCAGCCCGCTGGCGTGTTCGAGCGAGAGCGGTTCCAGGCGAACGAATCGTCCACTCAGCGTAACCGGATGAATCTCCATAGGATGATCCTCCCGACCTTATCTTCATTACCTGAAAGTAAGAGCCAATAGTACCATTCCGATGAGTGTACAGTAGACAGAAAATATATACAAAGGGCGCCGTGCCAGGAAACGCAACAACCAGTGGATGGAGACAAAACCAACCACAATCGAGGTGAGGAAACCTATTGCAAGGGTGGGCAGAAGCGCCTCCAGGTCAGGGACTTGGAACAGGTCGATGGTCGCTAGCAGCCCGGCTCCCAGCATTACTGGGACGGACATTAAGAAGGAGAAGCGCGCTGCCGCAGGACGGTCCAGGTTACGCAGCATCCCGCCAGTAATGGTTGCCCCTGAGCGTGACACGCCTGGAAATAGCGCCAGTATCTGAAAACAACCGATCACCAAGGCATCCTTCCAGGTCAGGTCGGCCAATTCGTTTTGGCGCTTGCCGGCACGTTCAGCTAACAACAGGAGAATGGCGGTAAGCAACAGGAAGGCAGCAGTGGCGCGCGGACTATCGAAGGCGGCCTCCACCGCATCTTTCAACACCAACCCAAGGAATGTAGCCGGGATCGTCGCCAGGATCAGGTACCAGCCCATGCGAGATTGCATCGTGGCGAAGGGCTGCCGGCGCTGCAGGCCTTCCAGGAAAGCTAGCGCGATATTTAGCAAATCTCGCCAAAAATAAATGATGACGGCTACCAGCGTTCCGACCTGGATTAACACATTGAACACCCACGAATGCGCGGGGGGAATTTGCCAGCCGAAGACAAAGGGTGTCAGAACCAGATGACCCGAGCTCGAGATGGGCACAAACTCGGTGATACCCTGAATAATGCCTAGAATAATGGATTGGATAATGGTCATGAGTTTACAAATTCACGCATCTTATTGAGAGTTTTGTTCGATATAAGCAGCTGCATACGCAGAGAAGCGTCCATCCAGGATGGCCTGGCGAATTTCTTGGGTCATATTTACCAGGGTGTGCAGGTTATGGATCGAGAGCAGCGTGGCGGAGAGCATCTCTTTGGCAATGATTAAATGACGCAGGTAGGCGCGCGAAAAGCGCTGGCAGGTGTAGCAGGTGCAGGTTTCGTCTATCGGGCGCGGATCACGGGCAAACCCGGCATTGACCAGATTTAAGCGCCCCCCTCTGGTCATGGCGGCGTTGTGGCGAGCCAGGCGGGTCGGCAGAACACTGTCAAAGATATCCACTCCGCGCATGATTCCATTGACCAGGTCTTCAGGAGTGCCCACTCCCATCAGGTAACGCGGCTTGTCTTGGGGCAGGATGGCGTTGACCACTTCCAGGGTTGAATTCATCTCCGCTTTGGTCTCACCGACCGAGAGACCACCGATGGCATGCCCGGGGAAGCCCATGGAGGCAATGAAATTCGCTGAGGTTTCGCGCAGATCCGGAAAGATACCGCCTTGAACAATGCCAAATAATGCCTGATCGGGACGGGTTTTTGCTGCCAAACAGCGTTCAGCCCAGGTATGGGTGCGGGCCATAGCGCGGCTGTTGTAGGCGTGATCATGAGGGGGAGCACACTCATCAAAGGCCATGATGATGTCGGCGCCCAGGTTTTCCTGGATGGAAATGGCTTTCTGCGGGGTAAAGCGGTGGGTCGAGCCATCAATATGGCTCCTAAACGTAACCCCATCGTCGTCGATGACGCGATTGTCTGCCAGGGAGAACACCTGGAAACCACCCGAATCTGTCAGGATTGGGCCAGGCCAACGCATAAAAGCATGCAGACCACCCATCTCTGCCACCAGATCATCTCCTGGGCGGAGATACAAATGGTAAGTATTCGACAGGATCAGGCTGGCGCCCAACTCTTCCAGTTGGGCTGGACTGGTGGCTTTGACAGAAGCTTGTGTACCAACCGGGGCAAAGGCGGGTGTATGGATTTCGCCATGGGGCGTCGAAAAGACACCGGCGCGGGCATTGCCTTCGCTGGCTAGCAGTTTAAATTTAAAATATTCGCTCGTCATCGCGGATCACTTTTTGTATCTATGTGCACCAAGGCACGAGTATACCACAGGTATTTTGAGCTCTATCCAAACCAACGGGAGGAGCATTGGAAGTAGGTTACACTACGTTTGTCCCCAATGAGCTTGAATACCCAAAACCAGGTGTGATGATATAATTTCACCAACTGGTCAATTAGGTGAATCACTACAACCTGTGGGAGCGCATGATCACTGGATTTCCAGTTCAAAAAAGCACGGTGAGTGGCAGGTAATACCAATACCCGTCAATTTGCCGTGTTTCCTTTTGCCAGGGCCAGCGAAGGGCTGACTTCCATAGGATCAAACAGGAGACATTAAATGGAGCCAATGAAATTGCCCGGCCCCAAAGCCCGGGCGATCATCGAACGAGATCAAGCTGTGATTTCCCCTTCATATGTGCGTGGCTACCCATTTGTCATGGATCGGGGTCAGGGCTGTGATGTGTGGGATGTGGATGGCAACCGTTTCCTTGATTTTGCTGCCGGGATTGCGGTTACTTCGACAGGGCATAGCCACCCACAAGTGGTGCGCGCCATTCAGCAGCAGGCTGAAAGATTCCTGCATATCTCTTCCGATTTTTATCATTCGGGTTGGGTTGAGCTGGGAGAGAAATTCAACCAGATTGCGCCTTTTACTGAACAGGCAGTATCTTTTATGACCAATTCCGGTACGGAGAGTGTGGAGGCGGCGATCAAGCTAGCCCGTTACCATACTGGCGCCAGCCAATTTATCGGCTTTTTGGACGGATTCCACGGGCGCACATTGGGTTCTCTGTCCTTCACCGCCAGTAAATCGGTCTACCGAGATGGTTTTTACCCTCTGATGAACGGTGTGGTGCATGCTCCTTTCCCGAATGCTTACCGCCCAATCTTAAGGACGGAGCCAGGCGAAGATTATGGAGAGGTTGTTGTGCGCTATATCGAAGAGCAGATTCTTGGGAAACTTTTGGCGGCTAACGATGTGGCGGGCATCCTGGTTGAGCCGATCCAAGGGGAAGGTGGGTATGTCGTGCCACCCCCGGCTTTCTTCCCAGCCCTACGCAGGCTATGCGACCGGTATAATATCCTGCTCATTGCAGATGAAGTACAAAGCGGAATGGGGCGCACCGGGAAATGGTGGGCCATCCAGCAATTTGGGGTAGAACCGGATATCATTTGCGTCGGCAAGGGTGTTGCCTCGGGCATTCCCCTGGGCGCGATGATCGCCCGCAAGAGCGTTGTGACCTGGCCGCCAGGCTCGCATGGAAATACATATGGCGGCAACCCACTGGCCTGCGCGGCTGCATTGACTACCATCGGGCTCATTGAGGATGAATATATGCAAAATGCAGCCGAGGTGGGTGAATATGCAAAGGATATCCTGGCAGAAATTCAGGTCCGTCACCCACTGATTGGGGATGTGCGCGGCATGGGGCTTATGATTGGGGTGGATTTTGTCAAGGATCCTGCAACCAGGGAAGTTAATCCTGCCTTCCGTGACCGGGTGGTGGATTGTGCATTCGAGCGGGGCTTACTCACCCTGGGCTGTGGGAAAAGCACGATTCGCGTATCGCCGCCGCTCAGTATTCGTAAAGATGAAATTGAGCGGGGCATGGAGATCTTCGAACAAGCGATTATGGCGGCGGAGAGAGAAACACAGGGTCTGCTCGAGCATGTTGCCTGATTTCCGCGTCCGGCAGCGAGATTACCTGCTAGAGATCGCCCGGGCGATATCGCAGGAGCTTAATCTTGATATATTATTAAAGCGCATCCTGGACATCTCTGTAGAGATGCTGGCGGGTCAGTCCGGTTTGATTGCCCTGCGCGCAGAGAGCGGGGGGTGGACTGTGGCGTCATCCCATGGTATCCCCCCCACCTTTCTACGTAACCTGGACCCGTTGCTGGCGGCGGTTCCAGATCACGAGGAACCGGCTCGCTTTGAGCTTCCGGAGATCAACCGGCTGCTGCAGAAATTGACTCGTTCTACCGTCTTAAGCTGGCTAACCGGTGTGGGTTTGCCGCTAATTGCGCGCCAGAGAGTGATCGGGGTGATCTTTGTTTTTCGCAGCTACCCAGGGGTATTTTCAGCCAATGACCGGGCTTTGCTGCAAAGCTTCGCAGACCACGCAGCCATTGCTGTCCACAATGCGCAATTATATACTCAGGTGAGCCAGGAGAAGCAGCGCATGGATGCCCTGCTGGATTCGGCTGCCGACGGGATTTTGATCCTCAACCCCGACCATACGGTGGCCCACTGCAACCCGGCCATGGCGCGCATGCTGGACATGCCGCTTGAGCAGGTGTATGGCGCTGCCCACCAGCAAATCATCCGCTGGAGCAAACGCGCCAGTGGAACGACTCTGGAAGATGCTGAAGCCGGTGGGTGGCCTTTAACCCCTCACGCTACTCTGTATGTAGAAGGAGACTTGGAACGAAATGAGCGCTCATCTCTGGCGGTAGGCATCACCTACTCGGCCCTGAAATCGCCCGATGGACAATTGCTGAATATCATTGCCACTATACGGGATATCACCCACTTCCGAGAAGCAGAGGAGATCAAGAGCACTTTTATTTCCGTCATCAGCCATGAATTGAAAACACCAGTGGCATTGATCAAGGGTTATGTTAGCACTTTGCGGCGGGAAGATGCAACCTGGGATCGGGCTATTGTAAAAGACAGCCTGGCAGTCATTGAGGATGAAGCTGACCGCCTGACCGGCCTGATTGAGAATCTGTTGGATGCTACACGTCTGCAAGCCGGCGCTTTGAAGCTCAACATAAACGAAGT
The DNA here is from genome assembly GCA_046485135.1 of Anaerolineales bacterium. Classification (GTDB taxonomy): domain Bacteria; phylum Chloroflexota; class Anaerolineae; order Anaerolineales; family UBA4823; genus CAZAQS01. Next base: position 10,133 of record JAWOHN010000058.1, read on the forward strand.
CGATCTGGAAGCTCTGGTCTTGCAGACGGTGGACCGGTTCCGCCCTCAAGCAGAACATCATTCGCTGCAGGTAAGTTTTTCGAAAAACTTCCCCATCATCGTGGGCGATGAAAATCGTCTGGAGCAAGTTATCTCAAACTTGATTTCGAATGCCATCAAATATTCCCCCCAGGGAGGCGATATCTTGATCAGTGGACAAGCACAGCCGGGACATGTAATCGTATGTGTGAGCGACTCAGGTTCTGGCATCGCTGCAGCTGATATTCCGCATGTGTTTGATCGTTTCTATCGCTCGGTAGACGCGTTGCGGACGACCAAAGGCGCTGGGTTGGGACTGTATCTGGCTCGGGCGGTGGTGGAAGCCCATGGAGGGCGGATATGGGTAGACCCACGTTCAGGTAGAGGAGCTCGCCTCTGTTTTTCACTGCCGCGCCCGGCTTAGAAGATTGGCTGAAGGGCTAATTATTCCAATTTAATTTCCCGTTTGCTGCCAACATGCAATATAATAGCGCACTGACAGGGTTAATCACCCTTATAGCTTCATTTGAATTCGGGGTAAATTCAACCTTGTTTTTATTTCCCCCAACTTTTTGGTGAAATGCATAAATTCCTATTCTATTGATCTCGGAGAAACAGATGCCAAAAACGCGTATAAATTGTCCAAACTGCCGGCAGCCGATCACGGCTGATATAGAGCAGTTATTTGACGTCGGGCAAGATCCGGCTGCAAAACAGCGCTTACTCTCAGGCGCGGTCAATATCGCTCAGTGTCCCAGTTGTGGATACCAGGGCGCATTGGCTACACCGATGGTGTATCACGATCCACAAAAAGAGCTGCTCTTAACCTTCTTTCCTCCTGATTTAAATTTGAAATTGGAAGAGCAAGAGCGCCTGATTGGACCACTGATCAATAAAGTGGTTAACAATCTCCCTCAAGAGCAGCGCAAAGCTTACTTGTTGCGACCCCAAGCCGTGCTTACCATGCAGGGCCTGATCGAGCGAGTGTTGGAGGCAGATGGGATCACCAAAGAAATGATCCAGGCCCAACAGAAACGCTTGAATCTGATCCAGAGCCTGATGGGGCAGAGCGAGGATATGATCGCACAAACGGCCAAAGAAGAGGATGATCTGATCGATACTGAATTCTTCAGCATCCTCAGCCGTCTGGTTGAATCTGCTATGGTGAGTGGAGATGAAAATTCCGCCCGCAGCCTGGCAGAATTACAACGCCAGCTTCTATCAGTAACGACCACCGGTCGCCAGCTGGAAGCACAAAACAAAGAAGTTCAAGATGCCATTCATGATCTGCAGGAGTTAGGAGAGAACCTGACTCGCGAGAAATTGTTGGACATGTTGGTCAATGCCAGCAGTGATGTGCGGATCAGCGTCCTGACCAGCCTGGCCCGGCCTGCATTGGACTATGAGTTCTTCCGGCTGCTTTCGGAGCGGATTGAAGACGCCAAAGGCTCTGGGCGAGAACGCCTGGTTCAATTGCGCTCTCAGCTGCTCGAGATGACCCAGGAAATCGATCGACAGATTGAAAAACGGGTAGAACAAGCCAAACAGAACCTGGAACAGCTTTTGACAGCCAAGGACATTGCTGCGGCCACCCAACGCAACCTGGGCGCAATTGATGAGGCTTTCCTGCAAATTTTGAACAGCGAGATGGTTACTGCCCGTCAAAACAGCGATCTGGACAGGATCCAGAAACTGGGCCAGGTGGTGCAGGTGATCCAGGAAGCCAGCGCGCCTCCGCCAGAGCTCGAAATCATCGAAAATTTGCTTGAGGCAGGTGACGAGCAGAAGCGCCAGGAGTGGCTGGAAGCCAACCAGGATCAAGTGACCCAGGAGTTTATGGACGCGTTGACCAGCCTGGTTGGTCAATCTCAGGATGGGCGCGATCCGGAGTTGGCGGAACACCTGCAAGAAATTTACCGGTCTGTTCTGCGTTTTTCGATGAAGGCAAAGTTGAATTCATAAGATGTCTGCATTTCGGTTTATCGTCAACGGCTGAAGTTCCTCTTGATTCAAGAAAGGGAGCACCAGCCGAACCGGCTGGTGCTCCCTTCTTTATTTCCCTGGTCATTTGACCAGGCATCTACTGGTCAAGGGGGCATCTAAATCCTGACCTGTCTTCCGGTGCGCAACCATCTCAATTGATGTAGGATAAGGGAAAGAATGCAGGAGGTAGTTATGCAGATATTTACCCGGAAGATGATTGGCATAGAGAATACTAACCTCAGCGATCTCCGCAAAACACAACCAGATGCTACTTCTGGTTACTCGACCTGGCGCGGGGCTGGTGGGGAATTTCTGCTGGCTTTGCTAATAATTTTGGGCAATTAATTCGATGGGTTGTCCAGACGAAGCCCGTGACCTCGCACTGTGACGATATATGTGTGGGTTGGGTTGACCGCTGCCAACCGGTCGCGCAAACGTCGGATAAGCGCATCCAGGGCTTGCTCAGAGACGCCTACTGCATCTTCTTCCCCCCACACACTTTCAATTAATGTTTTTCGCTCCACTACCCTGCTCTGGTGGTTATAAAGCAGCTCCAACAGGCTGAATTGGGATACAGAAAGCGGTGGAAGAACCTCTTCTTGCCCAATCCATACCCGTCGCGAGCGAGTCTCTAACCTCAAGTGATGGGGATGTGGCTGAATAAATTCGAGGGGCTCGGATTCCAAGGGCATGGTTGCATCAGAGCTGAGATAGAGGAATTGTTGCGCCAGTGCGATCTGGATGATATCCCCATCCTGAAGCAGGGTGGGTCCTTCGATTAATTTGCCATTGCAGTGCGTTCCGTTCTTGCTGTCCAGGTCTTCTAACTCGATCCCACTTGCTGTTTGGGTCAAACGAGCGTGGACGCGGGAGACTTGCCGGCTGGGAATGACGATGTCGCAAGTGTCTTCACGCCCGACCACAAGGCTGGCGTTAATTGCATAACGCTCTCCGTTCAACGGCCCGCTTTGGGCAACTAAGATTGGGTAATCTTCTATGCTTTGAAACATATGCACCCCAAAAACTGGGATCTTTTAAGGTAACGCCTGATGAGTCCCAATATTAACATGATTATCCAAGCTACGTGTATAATATCATAAGTTTGTTACGCCGGAAATCGCCCAATGCCATCGCCACTCAAATCAGGAGAGGTCCTCCGAAGTCGCTATAAGATCATACGAATTATTGGCCACGGGGGAATGGGAAGTATCTATCTGGCCGATGATATTCGCCTGGAAGGTCGCCAGTGTGCACTCAAAGAAGTTGAGCATGACCGTACGTTGCCAACAGAAATGCTGCGCCAGGCCCGCGACCAATTTTTGCGAGAGGCGACCGTTTTGGCGCGCCTTGACCACCCAAACCTGCCGAAAGTGTCGGATTTCTTTTCGATTGGCGGGCGGGATTACCTGGTTATGGATTTTGTGCCCGGAAAAGACTTGCGCAGTTTGATGAATGAAGCCAGACAACGAGAGGTCTTCCTGCCCGAACAGGATGTACTGGCCTGGGCCAGCCAATTGTCGGATGCCTTGACCTACCTGCATAACCAGAAGCCACCCATCCTGCACCGGGATATTAAGCCCAGCAACCTGAAACTGACCCCCAATGGTCTGTTAAAACTGGTGGATTTTGGGTTGGTTAAAATTTTAGCCTCCGACGAAATGACCATTACGGTGGTGCAGGGACGTGGCACTGCTCTCTATACGCCCTTGGAGCAGTACGGCGGTGACGCTGGGCATACGGATGCCCGCAGCGATGTGTACGCTTTTGGCGCTACTTTATACCATCTGCTGACCAACCGCTCACCTGTTGAAGCCCGTGAGCGCTTTTTGCATCCGGATAGTTTGGTATTGCCTCGCCAGATTAATCCGGAGATCAGCCCGCGAACAGAGCGGACAATTCTGTGGGCTATGAACCTGCATCCCGATGACCGGCCTCAAGATGTGGAGGCCTTCCGACAATCGCTGTTGGGCAACTGGACCCCACCTCAAAAAATGAACCATCGCCTGCCCACACCGACTTTCAAAGACCTGATCTCTTCACCCATCGAGCGGATTCTTGCAATCGTAACTGGGGGTTTGTTGCTGCTGAGCCTGATTGCTACCATTTTGAATAGTTGACCAGGTTTGCCAGCCGGAGCGGAAGCAATTCATTAAACCGTGAAAGGGCCAACCACGGTAAAGTGCACAGCTATCGCGAGAGCAGTTAATTTTTTTTCAATTTTATTATGCCGCGCCAGCTCCAAGAAGCGGCTGCCCCAACTGCTGCTCCAATCATGGTAACCAAGAGAACTCCCCGGGTACCCAAGTCTTGCAGCAAGGGTTTGCTACCAGGCATTCCCAAGGCGATATAAGAATATGCCGCCAAACCACCGATCAAGATCAGGAACCCCGCTCGCACTCCCCAGCGTATCTGTCCAAACATACTGGAGGCCCAATAGGTAGATATACCGATGACCAGAGTAACAACGAAGGCAAGCGTCCAGTCGCCAAAATTGGTCTGGTCACGCGGCGGGATAGGGGTCGGGGTTGGCTCAAGCGTGGGCGTGGGGGTATTGGTGGCGGTCGGTGTAGGCGTTTCCGTGGGCTGGTTGGTGGGGGTGGGCTCGGTTTGAGTCGGAATTGCATCGGCCGGGATATCGAAGACCAGGGGATTTGCCGAGCGAGCCAGATCGCTTTCCGCTCGAATCTGGATCAGACCACTGGCCTCTACGCGAATGTTTGCCCTGGCGATACCGTGGGATGTCTCGCTCTCAATAATTTGAGCAATCACGCCTTCGCCGCGGGTGACAACGAAGCGTACGATGGTCCGATCAGGAACCTGGTTACCGTTCTTATCCAGGATTACGCCGGTCCGCACAGAGATAAAATCGCCTACCTTAAACTGGGGAACCGGGGTGGGTGAAGCTGTTCCATTCTCATTGGTGGTTTCAGAGTTGCCATTATCCAAGTAGAGCTGTAAGGCCTGATTGGGATCTGGAAAGGTGACAGCGTTTAAGTCATAACCAGCCCCACTGATCGATACCGGAGAGGCTCCATTGGGGGGAATGTCTTTGAAGAGCAAGCGAGCAGCGATGTCGATAGCCGCTGGGGTTTGGCTATACAGACCATAATAAGCGGATATTTTGGAAATGTCGGTGGCATCTAAGAAATATGGCGCGTGCAAAGCAAAAACAACCAGATTTTTCTGCTGGTATAGATCGGGCCGATTATCCAGAAATTTACGCAGGGCCATGGACTGCGGTATGGAAGGGTTTTCATTTAGCATGATGAAGACAATCCACTTTGCCAGGCGGAGGTCCTGCTCGATCTCCGAGCCAAAATCAAGCATCTCTTGAAGCTGGGTAAACGAATAGGATGCCAGGTTGCGCGGCAGCACCTGCCCCCCCGTTTGGGGGCTATACAGGCGCAAAACCATGTTTTGGAGGGCATCCACGGCGATGGTGGGAAGCAGGGGGCACCGAGTACACTGCCTTTCGAGACGACTATCGGTGATGAATACAATCCGGTCGTTGCGACCAGGGGGGTCTGGGAGGGTGGAATGAAGCTCAGCCGGGGATGGGCTGATGAGGGTGGCAGCCTGGCGCATGACTTCCAGAGTCACTTTGCTAGAATTTCCAAAAGAGCTGGGCAGGGTCTGTGAAGCCCATGTCTGGTTCAGGGTAAACGAGTTGTTGTACATGCGCATCTTCAGAGTCAAGATGCGCAGGACGGATTCGTCAACTCGTTGGGCAAAGAGAGGGTCCTGGCGATATCCCTGGGTGAATAGCTCCAGTGTTTTGATGATATTGATGAATTGATCTGGCTCTTCTGGGGTGGTGAAATCGCCCAGGAATAAAATATCGTTTCCTGCCTGGAAGGCATCGCGAGCTACAAAGCGTCCAGTATAAGTTTGCCCGGAGGTCTCATAGAATCGTTTCACTGCTCGACCGCCTAGGTCATCACTGATCATTACTCCCCCATCCTGCCGCCAGCTTTGAAAAGCCGGTAAGCTCATCAACTGGTTGAAGGCTTCCCGGTCAAAGCTGACTGGGCGATCCAGGCGGCGGATATTATCCTGAAAACCCTGGTAACGGATATGTGATGTCAGCAGGCCGTCTGCACGCATGGAAGGGTCAGGAGCATCCCCGGTAACGGCGAAGAAAGGCGCTAACTCCATTTGCATCAGTTGTTGGAGAGATTTACGTACGGTAGCGACTTCCTCTTCGGGCAAGCGGTCGGAGCTGCCATAGCCAGGGAAATGCTTGGCAATGACGGCCATTTCACCTTGGCTGCCTGCGTGGACCCCGCTGATAAAGGCTTTGCCCATCTCTTCCACCCAGTAGGGGTCTCCTCCAAAGGTGCGGATACCCAGGTCACCTGAGCCCTCCAGGTGGAGGGCTTCCAGAACGTCTAAAGAAGGCCCCAACAAGAGGTTAATGCCTAAAGCACTCAGCTCACTCCCGAACACCTGGCCAACCTGACTGGCTAACTCTGGGTTCCAGGTGGCGCCAATAGCCATTTGGCTGGGTAAAGGTGTCATGCTAGGGCTTAAGATCTGATCGTAGGGTGGACCCCCGCCTTCTTGAGCAATTCCAATAAAGACGGGAATGAACGCAGGTTGGAACACTTCCCCGGTGGTTGGGTTGGTCTGCTCCTGTTGGGAAGAGCTGTACTCATTAGCTTGCAACTGCCGTGTCAGGCTTAATGCAACAGGGATGGTCCGGTCATGAGCAATAAAATTGTCGTTGGCTGAGCGCAGAACGACCCCGCCGACGTGGTATTTGCTGATCAATTCATGTACGCCATTTTGGGCGGTTGGACCGGCTTCAGGACCTTCGAAAGTGATTAAAAAGAGCTGCCCGACTCGCTCTTCGGGGGTCAACGTTTCTAATAAGGCCTGGGCTCTTTGTAGGGAGATGTCTTCTTGGGAAGGGAAGGCAGCCTGGCTGGCTGATGATAAGGGGCTGAACAGGAGCACCAAAACTACAGCAATATGGATGAAACTGGTCACCGGTTTCATCTGATTTAACACGATCTTTGATTGGCGGCTTTCTCTTCCTCGCAACGCTTCCTTTCCTCGTCTGCTTTTACTCAGGTGATTACCCTGGCAAAGGATAAATCAGAAAAATCATTGTGCGGGAGATGCAAGCGCCTCCACGCAACCCATTTTTTTGGTTGTGGCGCTTAGGTTTCTGCCTCAAGGATCTCGTGCAGCAGCTGCCGGCGTGCAGCGCCGCTCAATGACTCGAGTTTTCGAATCCCAAGTGGGTCAATTACTTCTCGCAGAAGGCGCAATTCATTGTCCGTTGGTGGCGGAGTCTCCTGTAGAGCGGGAGATACCTGCAACTCAAATCCGGTATGGGATTGAATTTTCTCAACGCTTATACCTGGATGGCAGGATATCAAGCGTATGCGCTTCTGAGAACCCATCGCAAGGAGATCATCCACTAAGTCCGAGGAGCCTTCAAAATCGAATTGGCCCAGATCAGAGACCAGGTAGCGCGGCCCGGCGCCGCGGGTCCGGGCAGGGTGATGTCCTAACCCTGAAAGCACATCCAGTTTTTCTACAAACGTAACCCGGGAGTGGCGGGGGACATACATGTATGTATCGTTTATGTAGGTAGTTACATCTGGAATGCCACCACTGCCGGGCAGTCGTAAGCGCGGGCGCTGACGCCCACTGGTTAGATAATCTTTGCCGATAGCAATATTGTTAAAGTTGCCGGCGGGGTCAACCTGACCTGGTCGAAAGAACTCTTTTGGTTTCAAGCTGGGCAGCACGTCAGCTGCCACCCTTACAAAACCCACGTTGGTCATGGACCGGTCCAGCCATAGGCTTTCAACCTTGCGTAATCCTAAGGGAGCCGGTTGGCGACAAAGGCTTTGCCCAATAGCAGAGGCGAAATATAGGTTTGGAGCATGAGTATACCTGGCCAGGAGATAAGCGGCTGCTACCAGCGGAGTAGCTAACCCCTGGACTACCATCTCACCGTCGTGGATCTGACGGGAAATACATACTACCATAATTTCATCGGCGCTGAAGTCCATTTTCGCTCAATATTTTCTCATATAATTCTGGTTGAATGTTCCCGCCGCTGATGACCAGCACTGCCGGGCGCTCGGTTACAGCTCCCGAAAGAACGGCAGCCAAGGCAACCGCGGCAGAGCCTTCAATGCGCTGGCCATAACGGGACCAGCAGGTTGCAATGGCATGGGCAATTTCTCGCTCGCTGACCAGGACGAAATCCTGGACTAAACGCTTGACCAAGGGAACGGTCAGTGAGCCTTCCTCAACAGGCCCAGCCAGTCCATCGGCCAGACTGGGTAACTCCACAGAGCCGGACTGACTTCCATGGTGAAAGATGTCGTGCAAAAAGGGGGAAGCTTCCGATTGGACAGCTACCAAACGCTGCACAGCCGTCGAGCTTGAGCCCAGACTTTCCAGGGCAACACCAATTCCGGCTACCAAACCTCCGCCACCTGCTGGTACGATCCAGGTCATGTTGCCTTGGACCGGTAAATCATCCCAAACTTCCAGCGCGAGCGTACCTTGCCCAGCGATGACCTGGCCATCGTTGTAAGGGGATACCCAGTACCCAGCGCTAGTACGGGCAAACTCCAGGCCAGCTTGTTCAGCTTCCCCGTAGCCACCGGGCACCAGACGCACATCGGCGCCCAGTTTACGCATGGCTTCTACTTTAGCGCTTACTGCATGCTCGGAGGCAAATACAATTGCGTGGGCGCCTGCCTTTTGAGCTGCCAGAGCCACCCCTTGTCCATGATTTCCAGCTGACGCTGCGACCAGGCCGCGCTCACGCTCCCAGCTTTCCAGGGTCAGGATTTTATTGAATGCCCCACGAGCTTTGAATGAACCGGTAACCTGTTGGTTTTCCCACTTCAAATAGATGTGCAGCTCGGGATCATATGTCAGCGGAGTGTGGTTTATAAAAGGGGCGATGCGTTGGGCGGCTTGGGCAAGCCAGGATTGCGGAAACATCGTATCTCCCCTCAACTATATTGGGCAGCTAGCGTTTCACGGGCCAGGAGAGGGTCGTCTGTGAAAATGCCATCGGCGCCCCAGGCGTACAGATCACTCATCTGTCCCGGGTCATTGACAGTATATACGTGCAACCGGCGGCCGCGGCTATGCGTCCATTTCACCAGTGTTTCATCTACATTTCCCACCCAAGGATGTAGAGCCTCGTGAGGGATCAAGTCAGCCAGGCGCGTGCGTGTCCAGGCGCCGGCAAGCCCGTCTAACCCTAATAAACCGATGGGCACTTTCGGCAAAAGTCTGCGCGCCCGAACTAAGGCTAGCGGGTTAAAAGATGAAAACATGACCTTTCTTTCCAACCCGTGCCGGGCAACTAGCTGCGCTACTTTATCTGGTAGCGTGTCGCCGGGCGAGGCATAATTGGTCAGCTCGATATTGATGGGAATGCGCCTGCCAACTGCCTCCAAAACCTCCTCTAGGGTAGGGATCGGCTCACCACGAAAGGCAACGTCGAAATGGGAGCCTGCGTCCAGCTCTTTCAGCTCCGCCAGAGGCAGCTTGCGCACCTGGCCAGTACCATCAGTCGTTCGATCTACCGTGCTATCGTGTATCACCACCACATGCCCGTCAGCGCATAGCTTGACATCCAGCTCGATGGCGTCAGCTTTATGCGAGATTGCCAGCTCAAAAGCAGCCAGAGTGTTCTCCGGTGCATGCGCTTTCGAACCCCGGTGAGCGAATATGGACGGCCTGGGTAAATAGGAAAACATTTCTCAGCTAAAGCTCGACAAAGTAAGACTCGGCTGCCCGATCGATCAGATCGCGGGTCAAGATCGGCTCAGTCCCCAGATAATTGGCAATATCCAAGATCTGGTCACACAGGTCACGCGGGTGAGACGCGCGCAGTTTGCGATTGCGCTTCACATACCAATCTTGCAGCAGATAAGCCAGCCCCTGGTCGCTATAGGTCACGCCTTTGTTGGTAGATACCCGCTGAAAGATCTCGCGGTATTCTTCGTAAGATGGATCGGAAATTTCGATCTTGTGTCGCAAGCGGCGCAGAAAAGCTTCATCGACCAGATCTTTGGGGGGTAAGTTTGTTGAAAAGACCACCAAGACATCAAAGGGGATCTCGATCTTGCGTCCGGTATGTAGGGTCAGAAAATCGATCCGGTTTTCGAGCGGCACGATCCAGCGATTTAAGAGGTCGCGCGGTCGCACCAATTGCCGCCCGAAGTCATCGATCAACAAGATGCCGCCGTTGGCCTTGACCTGGAAGGGAGCTTCGTAATATTTGTTAACATCGTCAAATACCAGGTCCAGTCCAGCCATGGTCAACTCACCACCGGTAATGACAAAGGGACGGTTGATGCGCACCCAGCGCGGGTCACGGCGGATACCGGTCCGCAGGTTACCGGTGGAGTCGGCCTTGCCGTTTTCATCTTTGTAAAGAACATGGTTGACGGAATCATACAGTTTGACCACCTGTCCATCGACGTAAATGGCGTAGGGGATATACAGGCTTTCTTGCAGGACCATGTTCCCGATCGCCCGGGCGATGCTGGTCTTGCCATTGCCAGGAGGTCCGTAAAAGAAAATGGAGGTGCCGGAATTGACCGCCGGGCCAATGCGCTGGTAGGTCTTCTCAGAAATGACCAGATGGGACAGGTTCTGTCGCAGCGCCCGGTTGGTGATCTGGGTCCGGCTGCGGCTCTGGCGGAGAATGGAAACAACGTAGGCTTCCAGCGGTACCGGAGCCTGACCGGCGTATTGACTGCGCTCCAAAGCCTCGCGAGCTCTTGCTATCCCTGCTCCGGTGATGGCGTATTGGTAAGCGCCCTCACCCAGGCCCATCTGAGAGGATTTTACCTCCACAAACTTTTCTCGTTTGAGTGATTCGAGGATTTGATCGACAACTCCTGCAAAAGGCAGGGCTATCTCCTCAGCGATTTTCACCCCGCTCATGTAACCCTGGAAATACAGGATCTTTAAAGCCAAGTCTTGCAACCAAAGGATCGATAGTCCTGTATCTTCGATTTGGGAGATAATGGGGGGTGTAAAAGCCCCTGAGGGTGTGGTTATATCTGCGCGCGGCAGCCCTGCTGCTGGTCTTAGACGGTTCATAGGTTATTCTCCGCGATCATTAATCGGTGGTCACCACTGAAGTATCCCAAAGAAGAATTACGATAAAGCATGCACATCCTGCGCAAGCATTTTCGGGGTATATGTTCTCTGCAAGGGTTGTGATCAATGCAATTACCGTGATTATAGCATGCCCTAATAATCAAGCATACCTTTTCTACTTGGCTGGAAACTGCTTTAATCCCTGTTCAGCGTCGTTATAAGACCATCTAACAAAACTGTCGGGATATCTATCCGTTAATTCTCACTGTTTTGGTATAATTTTCCAATGAAAATTAGCATTCTGATCCCTGTTTATAACGAAGCAAAAACGATTGAAGAGATCTTGCGGCGCGTGCAAGCGGTGCAGGTTGCTGACGAGATCCTGGTCGTAGACGACGGCTCGACCGATGGTACACGAGATGTGCTGGCACATTTGAATGGGCAGGGCCCTATCCGGGTCGTCTACCATGATCGGAATCAAGGGAAAGGAGCCGCGGTGCGGACTGCCATCAAGAATGCTAACGGGGATGTGCTCATTATCCAGGATGCAGACCTGGAGTATGATCCCCGCGATTTACCGGCTTTGATGATCCCAATTTATGAAAATGTGGCGGATGTGGTGTACGGTTCGCGCTTTCTGGGGGGACCACGGCGCCCGATCCTGTTTTGGAATATGGTTGCCAACAAAATTCTGACCCTGGTGACCAATGTCCTATATAACAATATTTTGACGGATATGGAAACCGGATACAAGGTATTCAAGCGAGAAGTGGTTGCCAGTATGCCCCTGCATGCCCACGGTTTTGAATTCGAGCCGGAGTTCACCGCGAAAGTCCTCAAGCGAAAGGTGCGCGTCTACGAGGTGCCGATTTCCTTTAACCCTCGTGATTATAGTGAGGGCAAGAAAATAAAGATGCGGGATGCTTTTATTGCCATGTGGACCTTGATAAAGTATCGTTTCGTTGATTAAACATTAGTGCTTCCAGGATTGCCCGGCTCTCGGGTTTGCCGCCGGCACCGTTCTCTCCGCCCGGTCCAACACAGGACGGGCAGCCATCGGTGCACTCACAAGTCGCGACCAGTTCGTAAGCCTGCTCCAACAATTGTTCATGGACTTCATACAAACGCTGGCTGAAGCCAAGCCCCGCGGGGACCTGGTCATAGATCACCACTGCGGGCCGGTTTTCTGCCAGGGGCGATTCGGGGTCTGAGTGCACACCCAGATCACCGCTGTCGCACATCAGAAAGAGCGGAGCAAGCTGACCCAATACATAGGCCAACCCGGCCAGGCCACTGCGCATGCGTACAGCGGTCTCAATACGATGGTGACAGGTCGGGCATACAGTAATCAGGTTAGAAAGCTGGTTTGCCTGGGCGATAGATGTAAAGCTGCGGAAGGGAATTTTGTGATGAACGTCATGGCTCCGCCCTTGTTCGGGGATGCCGCATACCTGGCAACGATACCCATCTATGGACCGGCGTTGATCGCGGGAGGCCAGCCAGTTTGGTCCGTAATTATTGGGGCTGTTGGTCCATAGGCCGCGCCCAGACAAATCACCAACGGTTTCTTCTGAGAGAGCCAACCAATAAGCGGTCGTTTGAAGCTCTGTTGGCGGTAAATCAAGGTTTTCAATACCAAGGTTTTCGTGTGTCTGCCAGCGAACTTTTCGGTAGCCGATCACCTGTGTGGTAACGATCACTTCCCCGTAGAACTTCTTTCCACCTGAGGTGGGCTGTTCGGCAGTTAGCGCGACCAAATTGACCTTGCTTTCGCTGCGTGCTTCTGTATAGTAATCCAGCTCAACAGGTTTCAAGTGAGCCAGGTTTTGCTCCAGGTCCAGGTATTCAACCAGATAGGTCTTGGCCTCATGCATATAAACGGCGCCAGGATGGACCATCCACAGCGCGCTGTGTTGGTCTACTGTTCCAATAGTGTGAGGCGTTTCATCGGTCTCTACTTGCAGCAGCACCACGGTGGCGGAAGCGCTGCGCAGGGAGATGTCTTGAGCCGGATAGCGATCGGCCATCCAGAAATACCGCTGGTTAGATTGGTGCAGGTCTCCCATCTGTAACAGGAAGTCCAGGTATTCCTGTAACAGGGCTGGGTCGAGCTTCCCAAAACTTTCACTTGTGTTAAAAGGCAGCTCGAAGGCCGCACAGCGCAAGTGAGAGAGCAAGATCAGCGGGTGATCCGGGTTGACCAGAGCCTGCTCTGGGGTGCGACCGAAGAAATATGCTGGATGTTTAGCCAGGAATTGGTCCAATGGGGATGGAGAGGTGACCAGAATGGCCACGGATGACTGCGAGCCCCGCCCGGCTCGCCCGGCCTGCTGCCAGGTTCCAGCGATGGTGCCTGGATAGCCAGCCAGGACGGCGGCGCCCATGCCCCCGATGTCGATACCCAATTCAAGGGCATTGGTGGCTACTACAGCCCGTACGCTGCCCTCACGCAGACCGCGCTCGATCTCCCGTCGCTGGCGCGGCAGGTACCCACTGCGGTAGCCGCGGATAGCCTGGGTGGGGTCTAGAGATGGGTGGAAGGTGGACATACCGGCGACCCGGTCGCGCAGGTAGGTCAGGATAATCTCCACTGTCCGGCGGGCGCGCCCAAACAAAATGGTCTGTACCTCATAGGCTAACAGATCTTCAGCCAGTCGTACGCTCTCCTGTGTTATGCTTCGCCGCAAACCCAGGTCGCGATCGATCAACGGTGGGTTATAGATGAGAAATTGGACCGAGCCACGGGCTGAGCCGTCATCGTCCACCAATGTGACCGGTTCTTCCACCAGCCAGCCAGCCAACTGCTCCGGGTTGGCAATTGTCGCGGAGGTCAAGATATAGCGCGGACTTGCTCCGTAATGCCGGGCGATCCTTTTTAGCCGGCGCATCACATTGGCGATATGAGAGCCGAAGATGCCCCGGTAAGTGTGCATCTCGTCTATGACAATGAATTTCAGGTTGGTGAAGAACTCTGCCCAGGCGGTATGGTGGGGCAGGATGCCGTTGTGCAGCATATCGGGATTGGTGATGACCAGGCGGGCCTGGGAACGGATAGAAGGGCGGGCACTGGTGGGGGTATCGCCGTCGTAGGTGGCAACCACCGGTCTGCTTTCATCAACTCCATCTGTGCCGGATAGTTTGTCCAACAGGTGGTTCACGCTTTCGGCCTGGTCCTGAGCAAGGGCTTTGGTGGGGAAAATGTATAGGGCGCGAGCTTGGGGAAGACGCAGCAGGCAGTCGATGACCGGCAGGTTGTAGCATAAGGTTTTTCCACTGGCTGTGCCGGTCACGATTACCAGGTTTTGGCCGGCCTGGGTGGCTTCCCAGGCGCGGGCCTGGTGCAGGTAAAGTCCCTCGATGCCGCTATTACGCAAGGCAGCGATCAGACCTGGTTGTAGCTCGTGTGGGAAAGGGGTGTAACGAGCTGGTCTGGCTGGCAGGCTGCGCCACTCAACAATATTAGCGGCTATTTCTGGCTGTGAGCGCCAGCGGCTTAAGAGAGAGTCGACTGACATTGGACGTTGGGTAATAATGAGTGACTATTTGCCATGAGGTGCACGCTTCAATAGGCCAATGGGTTGGGTTCTGCATAACTGTTCAGCAACGTTTCAATAGCAGGCAGGGCTTCTAAAGCAGCCTGCTCCCCGGCAGCGATGGCCTCTGGCGCCCGGGTAAGCCCCCAAAAAATGGAAATGTTGGGGGGAATAGGGGGCTTTATCAACAAGTCCGGCGGCGTCTGTAGTAAGCGGGCGCTAGTCAACGCGCTGACCATGATTAATTGGGCAGTGTAGAAATCTTGAGCAAACTGGGGAAAGATGGCCGGCCAAAGCTTATCTGTGTTATCAGTACTTCCTGGGGGTTGCAAGGGGAAGGTAGGGCTGACATCTACTGCTATAACAGGGCCATTCCCATCTGCACGCGCCACATCGGCGGGGACATTGTTCAGAATGCCGCCGTCTACCAGTTGGCAGTTACCTGAATAGACCGGGGGCAACAGTCCTGGGACTGCAGTTGTGGCCAGAACGGCCTCTACCACCGATCCCTGGCGCAGGATCACCTCCTGGGCTGTGTACAGGTCCACTGCAATCAAGGCTAGTTTTTTTTGGAGTTGGTCGAAGGTCAGGTCTTCGCCTAGCATCTCGTTCAATTGCTCACGGACGCCCTGTCCTTCCAACAAACCACGCCGGGCGGGAGCCAGGTCAACCAGTTTGACCAACCTGCGAAAGCTGCTCATGGCCAGTGCTTCAGCTTCCAATTGCTGCGCGGTCCAACCGGCTGCGAAAAGGGCTCCAATCAACCCACCCATGCTGGTGCCTGCCAAGAATCCGATGGGCAAGCCGGCACTTTCTAGCACTTTGAGCACACCGATATGAGCCAGGCCGCGCGCCCCTCCACCTCCCAGCGCCAGATTAAGTTTGGGTAGGGTGCTATCATTCATTTTTCTCGCTCCGCACAAGAGAGATCAGCGCGCCTAAAGCTGCTATGCCGGCCGCAGTTGTAAAGCTGGCCCGAAAGGCCTGGAACATCAGCGGAGAAGGCATAGTCAGTGTATTTCCTTCTCCATGTTGGGCTAATACGGTAGTGAAAATGGCTCCGGCCAGGCCAATGCCAAGGACCATACCCACATTACGGGAGGTAGCCAGGATACCAGCGGCAATGCCCTGGCGGTGACGTGGAGCTGAGCCCATCAAAGCACTGTTATTGGGAGAGATGAAGATGCCTGTACCCAGGCCGGTGATAGCCAGACCGGCGGCCATGTGGGCAGTTAATGTCTGGGGTCCAAAGCGGGACTGCATGAAAATGCCGATGGCGAGGAGAGCCATGCCAAGGCTGGTGAGCAGGCGCACACCGATGCGGTCTGAAAGCGTGCCGCTGAGGGGGGCAACGATGGCCATTGCAACCGGCTGTACGCTGAGCAGCAATCCTGCTTGAGTGGGTGTGAGCCCGCGCCCTTGGATCAAGTAAAAAGGCATCAGGAACAAGATGCTGAAGAGACAGATATAGTTCAAAATCGCACTGATCACAGAGATCGAGAAGAGCCTGTTTTTGAACAGGGCTAAGTCAAGCATGGGGTGGGATACCCGGCGCTCGTAGGCAACAAAGACAGCCAGGATTATAAGAGCGGCGCTCAAGGAGCCTAAGATGGGCAGGGAGACCCAGCCTTGGGCATGGCCTTGATTGAGACCGAGCAGGAGCATAATCAATCCAACGATAAACAGGCCTGCGCCGGTCAGGTCAAAGCGCTCACTGGCCGCGCGGGCTTCACGCAGATAAGCATCAGCGGGAATATAACGCAAGCCCAGCCATAAGGCAGCCAGACCAACCGGGACGTTGATGTAGAAGATCGCCCGCCAGCTAAATTGGTCGGTGAGCCAACCTCCCAGGGTAGGCCCTACGGTTAACCCCAGGTAGGTCATCGTAGCTTGCAAACCCAGTGCTTGCCCGCGTTGGCTACCGGGAAAGCTTTTCGTGAGGATTGCTGGCGAATTGGCCGACAGCATGGCTGCACCTAAGGCCTGGACCGCCCGGAATAAGATCAACCAAACCAAACTGGGGGCAAAACCGCACAGGGCAGAGCTAATGATAAAGATACCAAAGCCAGAGATAAAGACCGTTTTATGCCCGCGCAAATCTCCCAAACGCCCAAAGCTTAGCAGCAAGCCGCTCAACACCAGCAGGTAAATGGTAACGACCCATTCAATGCTGGAAACGTCCGTGTTGAAAAAGACGCTGATGACCGGTAGGGCGGTATTGACCACACTGCCATCCAGCGCTGACATGAAGGTGCTGATCCCGATAGCCAGCAACACCCACCATTTGGCTTCCAGCCCCAGATAGCGCACAACCGGTGGGGTTTTATCTTTATCACCTTCTGATCCTTGCACGGCAGGGGGAGAAGCTTTCAAATGTCTATTCATCAATCGCCTGAGTGATGGTCGGATTAAATCTGCTCCGTGGACCGCTCAAGGTTAAGGCCAGCACAATGGCGGTAACCACTCCGCAGATAGCTGATAAAACAAAAGTATATTCGAAACCGGCGTAATCCGCCAGCCAGCCGCCCAGCAACGGAGCCAGAATGGTGACCGGCGCAATCAGGGTGTTGGCCAGGCCGATATAGGCAGGGCGTTCAGCCAGGGTGCCGAATTTCAGAGTCATGGCAATTCCGATAGTCCAGATCGAGACGTTGGCGATGCCTGCCAGGATGAATGCCAGATAGAACCAGCTGAGCTGGGGCGCGGTCAGGGCTACCAGTGCGCTGATTGTAGCCGCCAATGCCCCGACGATCATGACAGCCGGGTGGCTCCAGCGATCTCCGATCCAACCCATGATCGGGTTGGCAGCAATTTGACCGACGGTGTATACGCCCATCATTAATCCAGCAATGGCCTCGGTCATACCCAGCGCGCGCACTGCATAAACCGTGTAGAAAGCAAAGGCGACCACCGAGAGCTGGGAAAGCCCCCGCACGACCAGGAACCAGCGAAAGCGGCGGTCACGTTTGAGGATGGTGACCAGATTTTTATAGAAAAGAACAGCAGTCGGCGGGCTTTCTTCAGGGACGATATCCGCCTCACGGGTCAAGGATAAGAAAATGTACGATATACTCATCGCCAGGGCGGCAAACAGGAAACATAGGGCGTAGTTCAGCGGTAAGTCCAGCTTCTCTAACAGCAACCCGGCTGCAACGCCTGCACCGCTGGCAAACAGGTTGGCCAAGGCTGATTGAAGGCCAAAGAAGGTGCCATGCCGGTCTTCCGGGATGATTTTCGCGATCAGGGATTGCCAGGCGGTAGCAGTAAAACCACCGCCGAGGCCTTGCCACACCAACAATCCAAAGGTCATCCATAGCGCGATACGCGGCCCCAAGGATGGCATGAACCAGGCTACCAATGCCAGGCCAAAGAAGGGCAGGCGCTCGTTGATGGACATCAGCAACACCATCGGTTTGTAGCGGCGCAAGCGGGTTACCCGGTTGGCGGTGAACAATTGGGGCAACTGCCAACCGACCGAATGGATGGCGGGAATTAGCCCGATCAGGATGGCCGAATCGGTCATGGTATCCACAAACAGGGGGATGACGGTAATAAAGGAAGCAAATCCGAGGGCAGAACCGAAAAAGCCGCCGTCCAGGAGGTTTACGATGAAATTGAAGCGGTAGGTTTTATTAGCCGCGGATTTCATAATCATGAATAAGACATCGGAAACCCCCGGTCGGCCTTGAATGGTTCGATCAGATTTCTCGAGGAAGGCATTCTCCTGGAGGAATTTCCAACGAACGTTGATACCGGGGGAACTGTGCTGCAATGATTTGCCTGCGACGCCAGCCGCAGTTGCAGGGGATTATATCATTCCAGGCAGGGTCAACTGGCGGTTTTCTGAGTGACTCGGAATCAGAACCGCAGAAATCATATAGCGGCGGGCCAAATTCGCCCGCCGCTATATGATTTCTGGAATTCGCTTACGATTACTTCCCTAAGCGGTTCTTGAACTCAGCAGTCAGGCTAGGTACGATGGTGAACAGGTCGCCCACCACGCCGTAATTGGCCAGGTTGAAGATGGGAGCTTCGGGATCCTTGTTGATGGCTACAATGAGCTTGGCCGAGCGCATGCCAGCCAGATGCTGGATGGCGCCGGACACACCGGCCGCGATATACAGGTCAGGTGAGACAACCTTACCGGTCTGACCGACCTGGTGCGAGTAAGGAATCCAACCGGCGTCGACAGCCGCACGACTGGCGCCGACCGCGCCGCCCAGGACGGAAGCCAGCTGGCGCAGGGGCTCAAAGCCTTCTGGTCCGCCTACACCACGCCCGCCGGATACGATGATGGCTGCACCATCCACACGTACTTGCCCTTCCTCCACGATGTACTCGGTCACCTTGGTGGTGATAGCCTCTTCCTGCAGGAGCGGGTCAACCTGCACCACATCCCCGCTACGCCCAGCCGTTTGCGCCGGCGCCAAGAAGGCGCGCGGCCGCAATGAAACCAGCTGGGGCTTGTCGCTCTTAAGCACAACGGTGCTGAGCAGTTTGCCAGCGTAGACCGGTCGGGTCACGTGGGCCTGGCCGTCTTTTAGTTCAATGGCGGTAGCGTCCATGGCTACGCCGGCCTGGAGGTCCACTGCCGCGCTGGAGAAGACATCTCGGACGCGCGTGGAAGTGGGCGCCAGCAGTACATCCGGTTTCTCGTCGCCTACCAGCTTGACCAGCAAGTTGGTGTAAGGTTCTACCCGGTAATCGGCCAGGGTGCTGTGATCGCAGACCCATACGCTGTCGGCGCCATACTCAAAGGCCTGCTTGACGATCTCGCCAACGCCTTCCCCGAAGACCAGGGCGGTTACTTCTCCACCCCCGGACAGCTCTTTAGCGACCCCAAGCGCCTCCCAGGAGGCGGTTGAGGCTGCGCCACGGAATTGATCGATATATACCCAAAGTTTATTTGTCATGTCAGTGATTCCCTCATTTCCGGATAGATCCTTATATCACTTTCTCGGCAAAGATCTTGTCAGCCAGTTGCTTGGCAATATCTTCTGGGGTGGCGCCGCTGATCATTTCCACCTTTTTTTCATGCACCGGCGGCGGATAGATCTCGGGCCAACTCACCGTAGAGCCGTTGGCGCCGATTTTATCCGGATCCAATCCCAGGTCTGCTGCAGACCAAACCGGGATATCGGCTTTAGCAGCTTTGCGGATGCCCATAAAGGAGGGGTAGCGCGGTTCGTTGATGCCCTTTACCACGCTGACAACCGCCGGGAGGCTGGCAGTACAGACCTGGCGACCTTCTTCCATAAAGCGCTCAACCTTGATGGTTTTGGCAGCCGGATCGATCTCAATGATCTTGATTACCTGGCTGAGGAATGTGACTCCCAGATAGCGGGCCACCTGGGCAGGGGTCAGACCGGTGTCACCGTCGATGGCTTGCTTGCCCAACAGGATCAGGTCGGCGGCGCCCTCTTTCTCAATGGCCTTGGCCAGGGTGTAAGCGGTAGCCGAGACATCTGAGCCTTTCAGTCCCGGGTCGGATATCAGCACAGTCTGGTCGCAGCCGACTGCCAGGCAGGTGCGCAGGGCGTCTTTGGCCTGCTCTGGCCCCATGCTGAAGACGGTCACTTTTCCGCCGTGTGCTTCTTTGAGCAGCAGGGCTTCCTCCACCGCGTACTCGTCCCACGGGTTGACTACCAGTTGGGTGTCTCCCCAACCAACATGGCTGTTTGAAACCGTCAGGTTGGCGGCTGAATCAGGAGTTTGTTTGACACATGCGATAATGTTCAAGGTTCACCTCTTTTGAATGTTTCTTGTTTTCTCAGGCTTTGATGCGCTGGCCCTGTGGGTCCCACAGGGGCATCTTCTGAACGGTGGCTTTGACATGTTCACCAAAGAACTCGATGTCCAGCTCAGCGCCCGGCTGGGCATATTCCAGCGGCAGGTAAGCGTACACGATACTCTCTCGCACGGAATAGCCGTAACCGCCCGACGCAACCCAGCCGACGATCTTCTCCAGATCGGGTGTGCGGATGGGCTCCTTGCCCAGGGCGATGGTGCGGGTGTCCGACAGGGTCAGGCAGACCAACTTCTTGGTGATACCCCCTTCTTTTTGTTTGATCAAAGCATCCCGGCCGATGAAATCGCCTTTGTCAAGACTGACTACAAAACCAGTGCCAGCCTGGTAAGGGGTGTAGTCGGGGGTGACTTCGGCGCTCCAGTAGCGGTAGGCCTTCTCCAGGCGCAGGCTGTCGATGGCCTTATAGCCAGCAGCCACCATGCCCTCCGGTTGGCCGGCTTCCCACAGGGTATCCCACAAGCGCAGGCCATATTCGGTTGGGCAATAGAACTCCCAGCCCAACTCTCCGACATAGGTGACGCGCATGGCTAGAGCTGGTACATCGCCAACGTTAATCTTTTTGGAAGTCATATAGGGGAAGCCTTCATTGGTGACGTCGTCTTGGGTCACCTTCTGGAGAATCTGGCGGGCTTTGGGACCCCACAGACCCAGGCAGGCGTAGGAGGTGGATACATCATCGATGACCACGCTGCCGTCCTCCGGCATATTCAAGCGCAGCCAGGACAGGTCGTGCTGACCGAAGGAGGTGCCGGTGATGATCAGGAAACGATCCTCGGACAGGCGGGTGACGGTGAAGTCGCATTCGATGCCGCCGCGTTTGTTGAGCGCTTCCGTGTAGACGACCGATCCAACCGGCTGGTCGATCTGGTTGGTGCAGACGTAGTTCAGGAAGGCCAGGGCGCCTGGGCCGCGCACCTCAAACTTGTTGAAGGAGCTTTCGTCAAACAGACCGGCGTTTTCGCGCGTCATCAAGTGTTCGTAGCCGATGGCGCGTGACCAACCGTGGCGAGCCCAACCTTTGGGTTCGTGACCGTGGCGGGCTTTTTCCTCATAGGGTTTGAAGTAGTTGGGGCGCTCCCAACCGGTCTTCTCCCCAAAGAAGGCGCCCAGCTCGCGCAGGCGGAAGTAAGTGGGGGACAGGCGCAGGCCGCGCCCTGACATACGCTCCTCGCCGGGGAAATGGATGTCATAGTACTGCGAGTAGGTCTCGATGGTGCGCTTGACAATATAATCCTGGCTGTTGTAATTGGAGCCAAAGCGGCGCACATCCAGCCGCCAGACATCGTACTCTGGGGTGCCATCGATGATCCATTCCGCCATGACTTTACCGATGCCGCCCGCCCCGGCCAATCCATGGGCGCAGAAAGCGCAGGCCACCCAAAAGCCTTTGACAGCGGTTGGTCCCAACAGGAACTCACCATCTGGGGTGAAGCCCTCTGGGCCGTTCAGCAATTGAATGATCTCGGCTGTCTCGACTGCCGGAACTCGTTTGATGGAATTCTCCATCAGAGGAGAGAAACGCTCCCAATCGGGCGGCAGGAGCTGGTATTTGAACTCATAGGGGATGCCCTTCAACCCAAAGGGGGCCGGGTCGCGCTCGTAACCGCCGGTGGTGATGCCGCCAACCTCTTCACGCCAGTAAACGAGCAGATCTGGGTCGCGCAGGGTGGGGAAATCGTGACGGACGCCCTCGATGGGCTTGGTGACGATGTACAGGTGAGCCATGGGGACCACCGGAAGATTCAGGCCAACCAGCTTGCCTACCTCGCCGCCCCATTGCCCGGCTGCGTTGACCACCACCTCGGTTTTGATGGTGCCCCGGTTGGTGACCACTGCTTCCACGCGCCCCTTATTGACTGTGATGGCTTCGACATTGGTTTCGATAAAGATTTGAGCGCCGTTTTGCTTGGCGCCGGTTGCCAAGGCGTTGGTCAGACCGGTGGGATCGATAGTGCCATCATTGGGTGTAAAAGCTGCTCCCAAAACACCGTCCAGGGACATCAGTGGGAACATCTCCCAGGCCTCTTTCGGGGAGAGCAACTCCATGGGCACACCAAAGGAACGGGCCAGGCCAACCAGACGCTTGAGGTCTTCCATCCGCTCAGGGGAGGAGGCCAGGCGCAGGCCGCCTACTTCCCGCCAGGCGGGGTCATGGCCAGTCTCGTCCTTCAAGCGGCGGTATAGATCCGTGCTATAGTGCATCATGCGGGTCAAGTTGGCGTCTGAGCGCATCTGCCCTACCAGGCCGGCAGAGTGCCAGGTCGAACCGGCAGTTAGCTCGTGACGTTCGAGCACCACCACGTCCTTCCAGCCCATTTTGGCGAGATGGTAGGCGATACTCACGCCGCCAACCCCGCCGCCAATGATGACAACTTGTGCTTGAGTGGGAAAATCGGGCATTATCAGTTATCTCCTTGAGATTTGCCCCTCGCGGGGTTTTCGTGTGTTAACCTGCACAGGCTTTAGCCTGTGTAGGATGCAAACCTTGTTTTTCCAGAGGAGTAGCTATACTTATTTTATAAAGCCGCCCGGCAGAATGCTGAGGCGACTTTATGTCTTGCATGAGAACAGGTTATTGTTGCCAGATCGAACCTGGCTTGGCCATTTCAGCCACGATATCAAAAGATGAGATCTGCCCCAGGGGGAAGGTGTCTGGGGCGTCTGGGTCCACCACGATCAGGCGGTGGTAATGATTGGCGATCATCATGTCGACGGCTTCGCGCAGGCTGGCGTCCATCGTAATGGTCAGGGGTGGGTGCATCACTTCGCCCACGGTGATCTGGTCGCTGCCTTCTTTGTCGACGTAGGGCAGCAGGTCGAACCCGCTGACCATGCCCCGAGCCGCTCCGGTCGCATCGACTACGGTGATCGAGCGCCAGCCGGTGCTGGTCATGGCTGCGGCTGCCTGGGTGATGGGGGTCCTACGGCGGCAGACGAGCAGGGCATCTGACATCACATCAACAACTTTTTCCCGGCTAACCGGACCTCGCTCTGCCAGGTGAGCGATAAAATCGGAAATCGAGATAATGCCAACGGGTTTGCCATCTTCCGTGACCATCAGGCGGTGGATGCGGTCCTCGACCAGGCAGCGAGCTGCATCGACAATGCTGGCGTCCGCTTCGATCGTATCAATAGGTGTGGACATCAATTCGGCGGCGGTGATATTGCGCATGGCTTCCAGGCTTTCCGCGTCTGCGGATAACCACTCGCCGGCTAGCAAGTCAAAGTCAGATATGATGCCCAACGGGCGTTGGTCTCGGTCGCACACCACCAGCGCATGCACATATTGGTTAGACATCATGGCAGCCAGCTGGCCGAGGGTGGCATCGGTGTGGCAGGTAATCAACCCTCTATGCATCAGGTCACGTACCAGTTTCGACATAACCGTATCCTCCAAAATTTTTCACTGCAAGAGCTTTGGGCTTGGCAGGCAGTAAATCAGCTAACCTCGTCGACCTCTTTATACCACTTGACCCGGTCGCCCACCCGGGCGCGCAGCTTCCAGCCGACAGATTTCGGTTCGGCCTCGATCTGTTCCAGGGCTGTTTTCACCTGCATAGCGACATGGGCCTTTTGTTCAGGCTTCAATACATCATATCCTTGCGCCAGGGTGCTGACTTTCT
The DNA here is from genome assembly GCA_046485135.1 of Anaerolineales bacterium. GTDB lineage: Bacteria > Chloroflexota > Anaerolineae > Anaerolineales > UBA4823 > CAZAQS01. The sequence goes on from JAWOHN010000058.1 coordinate 34,195, forward strand.
CCAGGTTCATGGAGGTTGTCCGCCACAGCCCCCAGTCTTTGGCGCAAAGCTGGGCGATGCGAGCGATATTGATGGTTTCCTGATCGACTTTTCCCAGTGGATGTTCTAGCAAGAGCATGATCGTGTCAATGATGTCTTTCTCGTTGATTTTGACGATCTGCATCTTTTCGAGCACCATCTCTGCCAGGGGAATGGTCGGCTTGTCGACTTCCAGGCGACCGTTCCAACTGATCAGGTGACAGAAGTCCAGCTTATCGTAGAACACATCCACATACAGGCTGGAGTTGGTTTTACGGAAGATCGAGCGATAGCCTTCGCTGACGATGAAGACCTCCCGATCCTCTTCGTACCCGAGAGAAAACATGAGCTCTTTAATTTCTTTGGTCTCTTTCTTATACCCAGCAAAGTCGATATCCGTGTATGCTCTGCCCATGGCTGCCTGCAAATAACCGAAATTGGGACAATGCATTTGAAAAGCCAACGATCCGATCACGCGCAGGTTGACATTCATCCGGTCGCTTGCTTCCAGGATACGGGCCAGTTCATTCTCGAACACATCCCGTTCAGCCTGATTCTGTTCTCCCATCCCGATCGGTACATTGGTCATAGTTTGTACTCCTGAATGGTTTCTTAATGGGGAATTGGCTTGTGCGCACTCCACGCACTCCTGTTTTTTCAGCCATGTTCATACGTAGCCCGAACGGTTACATTATATCTCAAATAAGAAAACTTGCAAAGATAAACAAAATCCTGTAAAATTGGATGAGATATGAGCAATATCCATCAGATTTAAACATAAAGAGACAAAATTAATGAAACCACTGATCCCAGCACAAAGGCGAGACCGTATTCAAGAATACCTGATCCGCAATAAAATTGCCACGAACACGACGTTAAGTACGCTGTTGGATGTATCTGAGGCGACCATCCGGCGAGACCTGGAGCTCCTCGAAGAAGAAGGCTTTTTGGAGCGCACGCATGGTGGGGCAGTTTTGCGGGTGAGCATTCCGGTTGAGCCAGAATACCTGCTGCGGGCGCAGCGACATACAGAAGAAAAGCAGGTGATCGGCGCTCGAGCTGCTGAACTGATCGAAGACGGCGATATCATTTTTATCAACAGCGGCACCACTACGACTGAGGTTATTCGCAACATCCGTCACAACGCCGATGTGATCGTGGTTACCAACAATTTGAGCGCAGCCCTGGAGGTTGGCAAGGTCAGTTACCAGTTGGTGATGTTGGGGGGCAATTTTCAGCATAAATCGAACTCAGTAGCCGGTCGTTTCACCTACGATAATATCAATACACTATACGCTACAAAATCTTTTATCGGGGTGGACGGTTTCAATATTAAGTATGGATGGACTGTTCCATCGAATGCGGAGGCGGAAGTGATCCGCCTGATGATGGCGCGGACATTGGGTCCGGTGATGGCAGTGGCTGATCACAGCAAATGGGGCAATGTGGCCAATTTCGAGGTAGCCCGAATCGAGCAGATCCACCGCCTGATCACAGATGAAGGCTTGAATGAGCAAGCCTGTGCTGCCCTGGCGGGCAGGGCTGTGGAGGTCATCCAGGCTGGCAAACCCAATCTAGGCCTGTCTTGATCCTTGATGGCCGGCTAAATTCTGTTAGCCAAACATAAGATCAACAAAGGTCTCTGATCCGGTCAGCGGTCGTGGACCCGTATAGACCGGATTGGTCACTAACAGCATCTCCCCGGCCGAATCTTCCACATCCAGGCGGTACCAAGTGGGTTGGTCCGAGATCACCTCAGCCAGCTCGAAGGTGCTTTGACCCTCCTGCAAGGGGAAGAGACCCAGATCGACGCCATTTCGAATGAGTTTTGCACAGGCGCCGACCGGCGCGCCAGCGATGCTGATTTTAAAGTCCAGTTTTCCCTGTACAGCTCCAAAATCCGTTCCGATCGTTCCAATCTTACCGGCACAAGAAGCCATCAGGTTAACCTGAGGACCCATACTGACATAGGCGTGCCCGCCTCGCAGCGCTTCGAGGATAGCTTTTGAGGAGAGTTCTTGCGCATATACATAAGTGGTGGGGCGACCTGGGCGTTCTCCAGGGTAGCCGGCTACCTCTCCCGCCAGGAAGTGAAAGTCGCTGCCCCCAATAGCAGTAATGCGGTAGCCAGCGTCTAGCCAGCGCGTCCACATTTGCACTGCAGCCGGGTTGCCTTGGGCGTTATCGGGCCAATCGGGGTCATTCCAGATTTCCAGGCAGTGCATGTATTGTAACTGTACCGTCCCATCCTGCCATTCCCATGGTCTGAGCAGGGGATGGTTGATTGAATTCAGCATTCCCTGAGCGGCAATCTGCGCCATGAAATCTGTGATGGAGCAGGAGAGATCCTTTTGGCTGAGCGGCTTGTTCCATACACACACTTCTGCCAGCCAGTCGGGTTGATTCCCAATGCCGAATACATTCCAATGCCCTTCTGCCAGCGTGATTTCGATGCCGGGAATCACCAGCAAATCAGAATCATCGCCGAACTGCCCAAAGGAAGCGATGGTGTTGTGATCGGTGATAGCCAGAAAGTCTAACCCCTCAGCTTTGGCCAGGCGCGCCAGCGTACTGGGGGAATAGTGGCCATCTGAGGCGGTGGTGTGCAGGTGAAAATCCCCACGATACCAGCCGGGCTTGGGATGGTGGACTTTATCTAGGGGCAGCATGTCCCTCCAAATGGCTTCCGGCCGGTGTAATCCCGCTGATCATTTCGTTAAGCTGTGTCCTATGATCATCCGCATCCAACCAGCGGATGAATTCGACTGCATGCGCCAGGAAAGGGAGATACTCCTGCGGGTCGACGCTCTTGTTGTAGAAATCTTCGATCGTCCAATTTAGGACGTAAATATTAGAGGCGTTGATCATGGCCGGCAAATATTTCAACTCGTTTGCATCCAGAGGACAAGGCGCCGCCTGCCCATTCATCAGCGTCTCCTGGTAGGCTTTCAAAAACAGTGCAGCATCTTCCAGGCGGAATTGTCCGTCCTGGGCCTCCCAGGAGGTAAAAAAGTAGAACAACGCCAGGCCAACGTCAAAGCAGCGGTAATCCACTTTAGACCAATCGAAATCGAATAGGGCTGTGACCTGGTCGCCAGTGAACTTCAGGTTCCCGGGATGGTAATCGCAGTGGATGACCATCTGTGGCATTTGCCGGACGCCTGCTTCGGACAACACAGCCAGTGTCGTTTGCAAGTCGTTGATGAGCAAGTCCAGATTAGCATGCAGATAGTCGTCAAAGATGGTTCCTTTGCTGCGCTGTTTTACCCCCTTCAAGCCGGTCAAGATCTGGGGAAGCAAATCCAGGATTTTAGCTTCGAAACGCGCTCCTTGAGGCGACCAATCAAATAGGGCGCGGTGAAATTGGGCAAAGACAGCGGCTGAGTTGGCGATTTCGGCCAGGGTGCAATGCGGGTTGATCCAGGTATAGCGGTCCTCGCCGGGCAGGAAATCAAAAATGGCATAATAACGGGGTTGGGGACCTGCCGCGCCTTCGTAGCGAGCCAGGTAAGGTTGTCCACTTCGAGTTGGGTGGACCCAGGCCACCGGGCAAACGCCCTTACTGGACAGGTGGCGCATCAGGCTGTGCTCAAAAATAAGCTCATCCTCCTGGATACCAGGTTTGTACTTACGCAGGAAGTAGGTTTTTCGCACGCCTTGAGAATTGGCGGTGGTGATGGCATAGCTGGTGTTGACAAAACCGCGGTCGTTCAG
>JAWOHN010000082.1:0-13143 GCA_046485135.1 Anaerolineales bacterium
AGTCCTGCTGCGGACTGCGCCGGACGGCGAGCAGCTCTTTACCGAGATGCAGCCGGCCGGGCAGGAGGCCGCCTGCCGCTGGTGGCAGGCGACATTGACCCTGAGCGAGCCAGTGGTCTCCTACCGTTTCTTGCTTTTCACTGATCAGGGGGCCTGGTGGTACAACGGCGCCGGGTTACAGCGCCATAACCCCACCGATGCCGAGGATTTTCGCTTGCTGGCGGATTACCAGACCCCGGCCTGGGTCAGGGAGAGCGTCTTTTACCAGATCTTTCCGGATCGCTTTGCAGATGGCGACCCGGCCAATAACGTGCGCGAGGGGGAGTGGGAGTATCGCGGGCAAAGGGCGCGGGCGCGGGTCTGGGGCGAGCAGCCCTCCTCCGGTTTGGAGGCGATGGTGGAGTTTTATGGAGGAGACCTGGCCGGCATCGAGGCGCGCCTGGACCACCTGGAAGAGCTGGGCGCCAACGCCCTGTATATCAACCCGGTCTTCAGCGCCTACAGCAATCACCGCTACGATGTCGTCGATTATGAGAATGTGGACCCCCACCTGGGCGGCAACCCGGCGCTGCTCTCGCTGCGTCAAGCCACCCGCGCCCGCAGTATACGCCTGATCCTGGACATTGTCCCCAATCACTGCGGAATCTTGCACCCCTGGTTCCAGGTTGCTCAGGCAGACCCAGCCGCGCCGCAGGCTGGCTACTTCACCTTTCACCGGCATCCGGACCAGTATGAAAGCTGGCTGGGGGTGCGCACGCTGCCCAAGCTGAACTACCGCTCGAAAGGGCTGCGAGGGGTGATGTATGAAAATCCGGATTCGATCCTGCGCCGCTGGCTGCAGCCGCCCTATTCGATGGATGGCTGGCGTCTGGATGTGGCCAATATGCTGGCCCGCCAGGGCGCTGACCAGATGGGGCCGGAGGTTGGGCGGGGCATGCGCGCTGCCATCAAGGCCGAGAATCCGGCTGCCTACATTTTGGGGGAGAATTTCTTCGATGCTACTTCGCAGCTACAAGGCGATATGTGGGACGCGTCCATGAACTACAGCGGCTTTTCGAAACCACTACGTTACTGGTTGGTGAATTTCCAAATCCGCCGGTCTGACGGGCCGGGTGTGATCGCCTCCAACCAGCCCTGGCCGACCCAGGCGCTGGTTGATACCTGGCAGGCTTATCGAGCAGCCATCCCGTGGGCCATTGCCCGCCAACAGTACAACCTGTTGGGCAGCCACGATACCCCCCGTATGCTCAGTTTGTTGGGCGGGGACAGAGCTAAAAACCGTCTGGCAATTGCCCTGCTGCTGACTTATGTGGGCGTGCCGGGCATCTATTATGGGGATGAGATCGGTCTGGGAGCTGAGCCGGGCGCCTCTGCCCGCGATCCCATGCCCTGGGACAGACAGGTCTGGGATTTGGAGCTGTTTGACTTTTATAATAAGCTGGTTGCGCTGCGGCGCAGATCAGCCGCTTTGCGCGAGGGTGGCTTCCAGGTCTTGCTGGTGGAAGAGAACCTGCTGGCTTACCTGCGCGATGCCGAGCAGGAGCTGGTCATCGTGGTGGGGAATCGCGGCCCGGGAGTGCGTCTGGCGGGGGAACTGCTCGTTAAGCATGGAGCTGTCCCCGATGGGTTGACCTTCAGCGAGATCATCAGCGGGGCTCAAGCCACAGTGGCGGATGGTCACTTACCCCTGGCTGCCCTCCCGCCGGGTGTGCAGGTCTGGCAGGCCCGGTTATAGGACCGGGGCAGGGGAAAACGCAAAGAACAGGTGTGCGTGAGACGCAAACGCCGCACGCACACCTGTTTTTTTCATCAACAGAACAAGCTGTTTCAGCTCATGCGTTTCGGGCTGAGCATGCGCAGGATCATCCCGGTCATGAAGCCGGCGGCAGTCAAAAAGCCCAGGGCGATCTTGGTCACATCCACCACCGGCTCTACCCGCACCCCCTCGGGGGAGGAGACCACGATGGCAACCGGTCGGGCAAAGGTGCGCCCGCCGCCCCCACCGCCGCCCCCTTCGCCGTATCCTTCTCCGCCTTCTTCTCCCTCTTCTCCATCATGTTTTCCAGCGCTGCCGCTGCCGGAGCCTACCCCGAAGCCCAGACCGGCCAGGATTTCGGCGGTGGGGATGATCAGGGTATCGCCATGTTCGACCGGGTCTCCGTACACCAGATCGACGCTGGCAGTATCCAGGAACCTCTCCATGGTCAGCTCGATTACGTCCATTGCATCGGTTACGCTGTCGACATCGAAATCGCCGGCGTTGATATCCAGTTCGTCATTCATCGTTTATCCTCCTCGATTGATTGATGGTGATTGAATTTATTTATGGCAACTGCTTGGCCCAGGGATGTGTCCTGAAATGTCATTCATAGAACAGGCTGGGCCTGGCAGGGTTTATTTACGGGAAGCCCGCCAAAACAGGAAAGAGCCCACCACAGCCATCCCGATTAAGGTGAGCTGGGCGATGCGGGTGACATCTCGAATGGGTAAGATCTGCTCCTGTCCGTCTTCGGTAGTGACCACCACCGAAATAGGCCGGTTCCAGATCAGGCCGCCCGACAGTCCGGGTATTTGCAGGCGCACGGCCTGGGAAACAGGCATGATCTGGTGATGGCCGGCCTGAATGATGCGACCGGCCCTGTTCTCTACCTGGATAAATTTATCCGGCATGAATAAGCTCCTTTCTCAAATGTTATCAATGTCCTGAGTAGCTACACACTCAACTGCAGTTGGTCCTTCACGGTCCAATGGAGAGCTACCATGTCCTGGTAAGCATGCACTTTACAGTAGTTAAGCAAACGGCAAAAAGTAACTTTACAAACTCATAAGTAAATCCAGCGGTTTGCTCCAGTGATTGGCCGTTTGAAACAAGATCTTTGTTAAATTATTTCCGGCCAATCACCTAGTCCCTTAATCATATCATTGTAACGGCCAGATTAAAGGTAAAAAGATAATCGTCACCGCAAATAAAATGATGTTTAACAAGCTCCCCACACGGGTGAAATCAGTAAATTTATAACCTCCCGGTCCAAAAACCAACACATTGGCCTGGTGACCGATCGGCGTCAAGAAACTGGTCGATGCCCCAATGACGGTCGCCAATACAAAGGGTTGGGGATTGGCGCCCAAGCTCAAGGCTACATCGATGGCGATGGGTACGATCAGGACTGTCGCGGCTGCGTTCGACATCGGCTCGGTGATCAACGATGCCAGGATGTACAGACCTGCCAAGACGGCCAGCGGTCCCAACCCGCCGACCAAATCCACAATACCATCCGCCAGGAAGCGGGCTGTGCCGGTCTGGTCCATAGCTACCCCCAGAGAAAGCATCCCGGCGATCAGGAAGACGCTGCGCCATTCGATGGCCCGGTAGGCCTCGTCCATCGATAAACACCCGGTCAGCACGGTCAAAACTGCGCCAATCACCATGGCCGTGGAGATGTGGAAACCCAGGGCAGTTGTCAAAAGCAATACCAGGCCAATAATCCCCAATGCCAGGACCGCTTTACCCGGCCGGCGCTGTTCCAGCATCAGCGGTTCAAGCACCAGGAATTCGTTGCTCTCCCTCAGTATGGGCAGCCGGTAGCGTGGCCCTTGCAATAGCAGCGCATCGCCAAAACGCAGGCGCACGTCACTCAACCGCCGGGTAATCACCTCTCCCTGGCGCCAGATGGCCAGCGCGGTGAAACCAAATTTATCCCGGAAACGCATCTCCTTTAAGGATTTACCCGCAAAACGCGATTTCGGGGCAATCACCGCTTCTACCATATGAACATCTTCACTTTTCAAATCATCAAAGTCGACGATGCGTTTGGCTTCCAGCTCCATGCTTGATTTTTCACAGGCTGTGACAATATTCTTGGCGCTTCCCTCAACAATCAACAGATCTTCACTTTCCAACCTTGTATCCCGGTGTACGGTCAGTTGCCCTTCGCCTTCACGCAATATACCCATCACCGTCAGATCGAAATCGGCCCCCAATCGCGATTGCTGGAGGTCTTTTCCGGCCAATGGGCTGCCCGGCAGAATCCGCAATTCGCTCACATATTCACGTAATTGGGTGGTTTGCTGTTCTTCCGATGTCCGCCGAACAGGTAATAAGTGTCGTCCGATCAGAGCCATATACAGGACCCCTGTTGCAAAGATCAAGATGCCTGTAGGTGTAAAATCAAAGAAGCCGAACGACGGCAGCCCGCGATCGCTCAGAATGCTGGCTGCCAGGATGTTTGGAGGGGTGCCGATCAAGGTCATATTCCCCCCCATCAACGAGGCAAATGAGAGGGGGATCAACAGCCGCGAGAGCGGTACACCCGACTTGCGTGCAGCTCCGGCGACAGCCGGCAAGAGAATTGCCGCTGCCCCAATATTGTTCATGAACGAAGACATCACCCCACAGATCAACATGATGACGACAATCAATCGTACCTCACTGTTGCCTGCCAGTCTGAGGATCTGCTCGCCCAGGTAATCTGCCACGCCCGTCTTGAATAATGCTTCAGAAACGATGAAAACTGCCCATACGGTGATCACCGCCGGGCTGGCAAACCCGGCAAATGCATCGCCTGAGCTTAATAACCCGGTGACAATTAAGGACAATAAAACCAGCAAAGCGATGATGTCTGGGCGCAGCCTCTCCGTTGCAAACAGGACCACCGCCAGAACGATCATTCCCAGAACGAGCGCAATCTCAAAGGTCATTCTCTTGGCTCTCCTCCTGTTAACAATTCTTCCCCCTTATGCTGCTAATTTCCCTCTCCAGGCCTATCGAATTTAATCAGAGTAAATCTGCTTTTCCAATGGCAAGGTGAAAATTCCTAATACGCTATCCTTCCACCAATCGCACAAAGCGGCGCTTTCCGGCTTGCAGAATACCCGGGTGGGGCAGGGGCTGGTTGGGGTCTGTCAGAGTTTCTCCATCCAGGCGGATGCCGTTTTGGGTCACCAGACGGCGCGCCTCGCTTTTGCTGGCAGCCAGCCCGCTGTCGACCAGCACCTGTATCAAAGATTGGCAGGCCTGGTAGGTAAACTCAGGGATTTCCTCCGGCTGGCTGCCCTGTTGGAAGACACGCACGAAATCCTCTTCGGCCTGAGCAGCAGACTCCCCTCCGTAGTAGTAATCGACGATCTCGCGGGCCAGCTGCATCTTGACATCGCGCGGGTGAATCTGCCCCTGTACCAGATCCCGCTCCAGGTTCTCGATCGTAGATGTCGACCAGCGTGTTACCAAACGAAAGAATTGTCCCATGGCCTTATCTGGCAGGCTCATGACTTTGCCGTACATGTCCTTTGGGCTGGTGTTCAAAGGGATATGGTTTCCTAAGGACTTGCTCATGCGGATTTCGCCATCGGTGCCCGGCAGGATGCCCATGATGATGCCGATATTGGGCTTGGCGCCCATAAAGGTCATCAGTTTGCGGGCTGCGGTGATGATATTGAAAAGCTGGTCGGTCCCGCCCACCTGGACGTCGGTATTCAGGGCATATGCGTCATAGCCCTGCATGATGGAATAAAAGGTCTCGTGCAGGTAGATCGGGTCCCCGTTCTCCCAGCGCAGCTTGAAGTTTTCTCGGGTGACAAACTGCTGCACGGTGAAGTTGGATGCCAGGCGGATCAGGTCTGCAAAGGTGAGCTTGGAGAGCCACTCGGCGTTATAGCGGACAATGGTCTTTTCTCGGTCTAATATCTGGTAAGCCTGTTCGGCGTAGGTGCGTGCGTTCTGCTGCACCTGCTCGGGCGTTAGCTGCGGGCGAAGCTTGTCCTGGTCGGATGGATCCCCAATCAGAGAGGTATAGGTGCCGATCAGGAAGGTCACCTCGTGTCCCAGCTCCTGGAATTGGCGCAGCTTGCGCATGGTGATGGTGTGCCCCAGGTGCAGGTCGGTGGTGCGGGGGTCGTAACCGCAGTAGACTTTAAGCGGGCGGCGCTCTCCTTTGGCCTGCACCAATCGTTCGCGCAGCTCTATCTGCATGGCCTTCTTCAGGCCTTCGTCGCCATATTCGGTTCCCTGCATCAGGTATTCGACCTGTTCTTCAATGTGCATTTTGATTTCTCCCGGCAGAGGTATTCGCGTTTACAACGGCATGATTATAAGCCGAAATGGATGTTTTGCGGGTGTTAGGTGAAGTCCCGAAAATGGCATGTGACCCCGGTTGATTACCTGGCTTGAGTTTTTAAAGCCGTGCTATAATTCCAGGAGTTTGGTGAGGTAGTATGTATAGTCCGGTTTTGGTATTAAACGCGAATTTTGAGCCGATCAATATTTGCAATACCCGCCGTGCTATTGGATTAATCCTGAACGGCAGGGCTATGTTGGTACTGGATGGGCGCGGGGAGATCAAGACGGTTTCTTCCGCTTATCCCCGGCCTTCGATTATCCGTCTGGAAAAAATGGTCAAACGGCCGCGGCCGCGCGTCAAGCTGACCAAGCGCGAGATCCAGCGACGAGATGGCTACACCTGCCAGTACTGCGGGCAGCACAGCTCCAACCTGACCATCGACCATGTGGTTCCACGCCATATGGGTGGGGGCCATACCTGGGAAAATATGGTTGCGGCCTGCCCGGCCTGTAATCACCGCAAGGGTGGGCGCACCATCGAACAGGCTCAAATGCGGCTGCTGTCTACTCCCACAAAGCCGCCATCTTCAGCCCAATATATCTTTGCCCGGCATTTGAAGGATAATTCGGATTGGCTGCCGTTTGTCGATGGCTGGTAGTCCGGCTGAGGCATAAGCTCAAAACTCGATCTCCATTAAATCGACTGCTAAATCGACCCGCCCTGCAAAGGTCTCTTCTGCTTCGGCGATGAAGGGCTGAGGGTCGTTATCCCAGCACGGGTAGTGGATCAGATACAGGGCATTCACCTCCGCCTCGCGCGCCACCTGCCCGGCCTGGCGGGGAGATGTGTGGCCCTTGGCCTCCCCTGCGGCTTCGTGGATCAGCACATCGACACCCTGCGCCAGGCGCACCACTTGCTGGCAAGGTTCGGTATCGCTGGAATAGGCCATGGCTTTATCCGAGTCTGCGAATTCGACCCGCAGCCCGATATTTGGCACCATATGATTGACCGGGGAAGCGAACAGGCGGAATTCTCCCCGATCTACGACCGGAACCAGCTCTTCTTCGGGTAAGCGGTTGAAATGGAGCGGATAGAAGCCGGGCCAATGGCTCCAGTTGTACAACTCCAACACCTGTTCGATCCGCTTGAGGGTGTGATCCAGACCATGGATCTGCAAGGGGCTTTGGCGGCCCAAGAGCCACAGATCCATTAAAAGCAGCGGTACGCCAGAGACGTGGTCGGGGTGGAAATGGGTCAGGACCAGGTCTGAAATTTGTTCGAGCGGCACGCCCAGCTTTTTTAAGCGCACCAGGGGATTCCCAGGAGAGTCGATCAGCAGGGTATTCTCAGCGCCGATAATTGCCAGATGGGTGTTTTCGTGATGTGGGCTGGTGACTGCGTTGGCAGATCCCAGGATAACCAGTTTGGCCATGATGGATTCCTTTTCAATCGTGTGTAATGAGGGATCAGCTTCCCAGGAGCGCCAGCGCCAGCCGTGGCGTCACCCACACTTCCAGCGCAGCCGCGCCCAAAAGCAGAGGCAGGACAAATACCAGCATGATCTTCAACCAATCCGCCAGGGCAGACAACCAGGCTTCGCTGATGCTTTTGCCCTTGGCAGGGGCGGCAAAGGTGGCGCCCAGGCGCAAGATGACCGCCCCGCTGAGTAAAATGGCCGGCATCTCGAGCAATCCATGCGGGATCAAGAAGGCGGTCAGGAACAGCCCAGGAGACAGGCCCGCCGCAGCAGCTGAGCCGGCGAAATAACCGATCAATAACAGGGGCAGCATCAAAATGAGCATACCCAGCGCGCCGAAGCTGAAGATCGCCGCTAAGGTGGCCAGGGAGATAGCGCGGATATTGTGCAGCCAAAGTACCGGAACGCTCCCGCCCGATAGCAACCCACCTGTCGCCAGAACGTTCGATAGGTTCTGGCTCAGGCTCTGCCGGCTGAAGTCCTCCCCGGGCCACAGGGCAATTTGCGCGAAATATCCCCCGACCAGCAATCCAGAAGCCAGCAACAGCGCCGCCGCGCCCACGGGTACCCCGATCCTTTTTAAGGTAGCGGGGATTTCGCGTCGTAGCCATTCGCCCAGGCTGCTGGCCTCGCCCTTGAAAGCGGTCCGGAATACTTGCCACCACCAGCGTGGGTTAAGGGAGTCGATCTCCCGCCCGAGTAATTCTTCCCGATTGAAGCTGGCAATGCCCATGCGCACCAACAAAACGGCGATCACCAGTTGGGCAGCAGCCACGCCCCACAGCACGTCGATGTATCCCCAGAACATGGCAATGCTTTCCCCTTGCATCAGCAAGGCCATGGGGATGATGATGAAAGATGCCAACAGGTTGGCTGCCCGCACGGAGGTGGTTTGCGAAGAGACCACCACAGCCCCACTGACCATCACTAAGGCCTGCACAGCAACCAGCACCAGGATCAAGGCTAACAATTCTGCTGAAGGAGTCCAGGACAGCTCGCGCCAGATCCAAACCAGGTACACTGTGGTACCCAGGTAACTGGCCAGTGTTGGCACCAGCAGAGCTGCTAAGAGCTTGCCCAGGTAGATCTGCCAATCTGCCAACGGGCTGCTCAACAGTGGCTCCAGACTGCGCCTTTCCTTCTCGCCCACGAAACTCTCCAGGGCGATGACCAGCGAGACGGTGATTGGAAAAAAACCCACCACCATCATCAAAAAGGGAAACAGGCGCTCTGCGATGATGGTTGCATCGTACTGTTGAACGAAGCCGAGCGCCTGGCTGGCGGTGAACTTCATCAGGACGGGGAAGACCAGGGTCAGCACCACCACCGGAAAGATCACTCGCCAATCGCGAAACTGGTCGCGGATTTCCCGCATGGTCAGGATGAAGACCGGCTCAAGCCTGGTTGTCATGATTGACCTCTGCATGATTGTTATTGCCAACTGCGTGCAGGTAGACCTGTTCCAGGCTGCGCGGGACTTCCTGCAGGCTGATGACCGGATAGCCTTGTTGGAAGAGCATTTGCAATATCTGCGGGTTGACCACTTGGGGCGTTGCAGTTCGGTAGCGCAGGCTGGTAAACCCGCTGGCTGTGATCTCAGCCCCTGGCGGCAAATCCAGGGCGTGCCCGTTCAGGGTGGCGCCCAGGTGGGCTTCGTACTCAGGATCGCCTAGCAAGCTGAGCTTCAAGGCTGCCGGCGAGCCGTGCACGATGATGCGTCCCTGGTTGATGATGGCGATTTCGTCGGCCAGCTCCTCGGCTTCGGCCAGGTTATGCGTGCAGATCAGGATAGCGCGCTGAGCGGAGCGCAGCTCGTGGATCGAATCGCGTACCAGGCGGGCGCTCTCCGGGTCCATCGCTGAGGTAGGCTCGTCCAACAGCAACACCGGCGGCTCGTGCAGCATGGCTCTCGCCAGAGCTAATTTCTGGCGCATGCCTTTTGAGAAAGTTCCTATACGCCGGTCGAGAACACCTAGTAGCCCAAAACGCTCCATTAGCGCTGTGATCCTACGTTGGAGGGCTTCGCGTTCCAGCCCATAAATCTTGCCGAAGAATTCCAGATAATCCCCCGCCGGCATGCGCTCGTACAAGCCGTGGTTTTCGGTCAACACGCCCACCGAGCGGCGCACGTGGAAGGGCTCTTGCACCACATCGTAGCCGGCCACCCAGGCCTGCCCGTGAGTTGGCAGGAGGACCGAGGTCAACATGCGTACGGTGGTGGTCTTGCCGGCTCCATTTGGTCCCAATAAAGCCAGTACCTGACCGGCCTGCACCTGCAGGCTGACATCATCAACCGCTACAAAATCGTCAAATTGTTTGCTTAGCTTTTCGGTAAGAATCATTTTTCCCCTAAACCAACCCAAAATTTGCCCTTAATAAAGTGTACCAGCCTGAATAATCCCCTGATTAGGATTAAATGGATTTCTGGTGAATGGTATTCAATCTCCGGCCCTGTTACCCAGGCGCTAAGCCCTGAAGGGTTTCCTGAGTCAATTAATTTGATCCTCTCAACGCCTGTTTGGGGCGGTGGCGCAGGAACAGAGTGGCTGCTGCAGCGATAGCCACTACCAGCGATACGGTCTGGTTGGCGTTGATACCTGCCACCATGGCCGAATCCAGGCGCAGAAATTCAAGCAGGAAGCGACCCAGCGGGTATACGATCAGGTAAATGGTGATCAGGTCCCCAGGCTTCAAGCGGTCGGCGTGCTTGCGACCCAGCCACAACAACAGCACCAGGTTGGCTGCGTTCCACAACGATTCATATAGAAAAAGCGGGTGGTAGGTGGCAATATTTGCATACTCTGGCAGGCGGTGAATTGGATCGATAGTGATGGCCCAAGGCAGGTCCGTTGGTGCTCCGTAGACCTCCTGGTTGATGAAATTGCCCCAGCGCCCGATGGCCTGTCCCAAGGCCAGGGCTGGAGCAGCGATATCTGCCCAAACGGCGAAATTGGTTTTGCGCTGGCGGGTGTATGCATATAAGGCAATGAAGCCCCCGATGATGGCGCCCGGAATGCCCAGACCGCCCATGCGGGTGTTAAGCATGTCCAGGGGATGTCGCAGGTACCACTCAGTGGTAATGCCTTGAGCCACCATGGAAGGGGGCGGCGTGAGGATATGCCACAGTCGCGCACCGACAATCCCGCCGATCAGGACCCAGATCAAGGCATCCCAGACCATATCCGTGTTTAGTCCCCGGCGCTTTGCCTCCCGGTCAGCCAGCCATGCTCCGGCCAGCGCGCCCAGCATCAGGATAATCCCATAAAAGTGCACAAAAAGCGGTCCGATGTAAAAACCAGTTGGCATCTTCTTCTCTTAACTCCTCTTTCTTCTGAGCTGCATAAGCTCAGCCTTTATCTATCCCATGCTTCTCAAACTTAAGAGCAGCCCGGAGAGTCTTCAGGGCTTTGGCAAGCGAGCTTGGCGGCGAATATCTAAAATGCGTTGTACAGCGGTCAGGTTCGCCAGGATGGCAATGATCCACACCCCCACCATCGGGTAGTTGAGCACCAGGGCTGGCGCCAGCACCAGGTAGCGCTCCATGCGCGTCAGGATGCCGGTCTTGGTATCATACCCCAGCGACTGGCCGCGCGCCCGCACGTAGGATACCAGCACAGACCCTGCCGCCGCGGCATATACCAGGCCGCTGGAAAGCCAGCTGCCCTGTTCCAGGTAGTAGATCAGCAGGCCGCCAAAGATGACCAGCTCTGAATAGCGGTCTGTGACCGAGTCAACGAAAGCGCCGAAATCACTGGCCTCGCCTCGCAGGCGGGCCATGGTACCATCCAGGGCATCGACCGGACCCATAGCCAGGATGAATAAGCCGCCGATCAGCATCTGTCCTTGGGACAGGAAATACGCCCCAACTGTGTTGCCCACCAGACCCAGGATGGTCATACTGTTGGGCGTCAGACCTATTTTGTTGAAAATCCGGCCGATTGGATCGAGGATACCCTTAAACTGGCCTCGCAGGTAATCGGTCGGAGTCATTCGCTCTTTTTTATTCGCCACTTGTTCCAACAGGGCCTGTCCACCTTTCGTCCGGGATGGGGATTTGATAAGTTGTATGCTAATCTATGCCAGCCATAAAGTCAAGCGCCTTGCCACTCTTCTCGTAGCAGCCCGTATATATGCTCATCCTCGAAATGACCTTTCTTGTAGACGCATTGGCGAATTATCCCTTCTCGCTTAAACCCCAGCTTCTCGAACAGGACAATGGAGCGCGTGTTAAAGGCATAGATCTCAGCGCCGATGCGATTCAGGCTCAGAGTATGAAAGCAGTATTGGAGGACAGCCAGGAGCGCCTCCCTGGCATAACCCTGTCCCCACTGGCTTTTGTCGCCGATGGTAATGCCCAGGCGGCAGCTGCGGTTGTATCGATCGATGAAGGCAATCATCCCATAACCGATGAACAACCCATCCTGTCTTCTGTGGATTGCATAATGGATGGCTTGCTGGTTCGGACCAACTTCTAAATGGCGCTGGATATACTTATGGGTCTCTTCCAGGGACTGAGTGCTGTAAGGCTCAGGCTGGTCGTCGTTCAGGTAGATCAGCTCGGGGTCATTCTCCCATTCATTCAGACGGCTGGTGTTTTCTAAAGTGTGGGGCTTGAGCACCAGGCGGGCGGTTGCGATTTTCATGCCGGGTAGATCCAGTTTCTCAATTCTAGGCTTATTGGTCAAAACCATCTTCTTTTTCAATTAGCACCTGTCGTTCACGCCCGCCTCCCTGGGAAGGTCCAACCATCCCCATTTCTTCCAGCTCATCAACCAGGCGGGCTGCACGCGGGTAGCCGATTTTCAAGCGGCGCTGTAGCAGGGAAGCGCTGCAGCGTTGGGAGGAGCGCACCAGCTCAATAGCCTTCTCCACCAGGTTGTCACGGTCGGCCAAGACCTCTTCCTCAGCCAGCAAAGCTTCCCAAGGAGCGGGGGGCGTCTCCTGGGGCGGGTGGGCGCGCTGCCAGAAGTTAATCACCCGCTCGACCTCCTGGTCGGTGACCATCACACCCTGCGAGCGTAGCGGAGCCGAAGCCTCCGGCGGCAGGAACAGCATATCGCCGTGACCGAGCAGCGCTTCAGCTCCGGATGCGTCCAGGATCACGCGTGAATCGATCGAGGATGCCACCGCAAAGGACAGGCGGGCCGGGAAATTGGCCTTGATCAGCCCGGTGACCACGTCGGTGCTGGGGCGTTGGGTGGCAACCACCAGGTGAATGCCGGTGGCACGCGCCAGTTGCGCCAGACGCACCAGGGCAGGCTCAGTTTGATCGGGCGCCGACATCATCAGGTCGGCTAGCTCGTCGATCATCACCACGATGCGCGGCAGGGGTTCGCCGCCCTTACGCCGCCGCACCTTCCGATTATACGATTCCAAATGGCGGGCGTGCATTTCTTCCAGCAGCTTGTAACGCCGGTCCATCTCCACTACCGTCCAGCGCAATACCCCCAGGATGCGCTCCAGGTTGGTTTCCACTTTGCCGTACAGGTGAGGCAGCCCGTTGAAACGCACCAGCTCAACCATTTTGGGATCGATCATGACCAGGCGCAGATCTTCGGGGGAGTTGTTCATCACCAGGCAGGTGGTCAGCGCGGCGATGCAGACGGATTT
>JAWOHN010000088.1:0-6531 GCA_046485135.1 Anaerolineales bacterium
ATGTCCTAGAGGATGAACTCATCCGGGCGCCGGAAGAACAGGCTAGCCAGCCGATGATGGCGCGGGTAGAGACCACCCTGTGGAGAGTCTCCTGTGCCGGTGAAAACAACCGCCCGGCTTTTGAGCCAACAGACAGGGGGATTCCAGGCGGAACAAAGTTCCGGGCATCCAAGATTCACAAGCTCAGCCAGGATGATAGCGGTAATGGGCTGGTTCGCTCATCTGATGGAGACATTTACAATCTGATCGTGGCCTGTCCTCGTTTTGAAAAAGCAGCAGGCCTGTTCATCAAAGAACAGATTTGTAAACCGGTCACTGAAAAGCAATACCTGAAAGAAAAGCTTGGGTTTTAATAAGATGCTTGTTAGAACGTGACTGGCCTAACGCTCACAAGCAAACCCGCAATTGGCTCATGGTGAATAAACGTAGAGGAACCCCAGCTTTAGGGCTCATCTGCGGTAACAATTGAAGAGCAGTGCAATTTTGCCGGGTTATTTCCCTTAATACGTGTATAATTTTTAAGACTCTTTGGGACAAACAGTGAGCAAACCTCGGTTGATCCCAATGATCCAATCTTATTTGAACTGGCGAGCTGCTCTTGGCAGCTTGTCTTCTTGCTACTACACGCTGTTTCACTGGATAGGAAAAGCAACATGACTTATGAGATCGGGCTGGTTTTAACCATCCTGGTAGCGACCATCATCCTGTTTGTGTCTGGAAAATTGAGAGTAGACCTGATCGGTCTGCTGGTGTTGGGCAGCCTGGGAATCAGCGGATTGATCAGCCCAGCCGAGGCGCTGTCCGGTTTCAGCAATCCGGCAGTGGTGACGGTTTGGGCGATGTTCATCATCAGCGCCGGCCTGGCGAACACCGGCATCGCCAAGTTCATCGGCCAGCAGGTGCTGCGTCTGGGCGGGACAGGAGAAGCCCGCTTGATCATCGTCATCATGATCACGGCTGGCCTGCTATCGGGCATCATGAACAATATCGGTGTAGCAGTTCTGTTATTGCCGGTGGTAATGGATGTGGGCCGGCGCACCGGGCACCCCCCCTCCAGGTTATTGATGCCACTGGCGTTTGGCAGCCTGCTCGGCGGTTTGACCACCTTGATCGGCACGCCTGCCAACCTGCTGGTCGCCAACGCCCTCAGCGGTCATGGCCTGGCTTCCTTCCAGTTATTTGATTTTACCCCCACGGGTGTAACTATCCTGCTGGGCTGCACCTTGTTTATGGTCCTGCTGGGCCGGCGTCTCTTACCGGTTCGAGATCCTTCAGCGGAGTTTGCGGATCCAAAAAAGGCCGACTGGGGCAACATCTACGACCTGGGAGAACGTCTCTTTACCGTGCGAGTACCAGACGAATCCTTTTTAGCAGGAAAGACGCTGGCCTCCAGCCGATTAGGAGCAACGTTAGGTTTCAATGTAATCGGCATTTTGCGCAACGGCCGCACAATCTTATCGCCAGATCCTAACATCGACCTGCAACCAGGCGACCGGCTGGTAGTGGTCGGCAGGCCGGATCGTCTCGACGAGTTGGCCCGCTTTGGAGAGCTGCAATTAGAAACGAGCGTGAATGAATCAAATGGTCTGTTAGGGGCCGAGATTGAGATGGGCAAAGTCGGCTTATCCACTAAATCCCCCTTGATCGGACAAACCTTAAAGCAAAGCGATTTCCGCCGCCGGTTTGGGGTCAATGTCCTGGCGATCTACCGAAAGGGTTCGGCCATCCGTAAAAATCTTCAGGACATTCAGCTCCGTCCAAGTGACGTCTTGCTGGTTCAGGGATTAACCCACAAGATTGCCGCCTTGCAAGATAACAATGATTTTCTGCTCTCGAAGATCGAGAGCGCGGAGATCTCAAGCCTGCACGAGAGCCTGCTAGCCATCCGCATCCCCGCAGATTCACCCCTGGCTGGCAAGTCCCTGGCAGAGAGCCACCTGGGCGACGCCATCGGACTGACGGTGATCAGCATTTACCGGGATGGCAGCACCTTGATCGCGCCGCCTGCAACGGAGAAGCTTCAAGCAGATGATTTCCTCCTGGTCGAGGGGGATAAGGAAGATTTACAAGCGATCGGCAAGCTACAAAAACTCGAAATTGAACGGAAACTGACTGCTGATGTCCAAGAGTTGGAGACGGAGCAGGTCGGCCTGGCTGAGGCGGTCCTCTCGCCCCATTCTAGCCTGTTCGACCAGACATTACGACAGATCGGCTTTCGGGAAAAGTACAGGCTGAGTGTGGTAGCCATATGGAGAGAAGGCCGGGCCTACCGGTCTAATCTAGGAAATATCCCTCTCCGTTTGGGGGATGGATTGCTACTGTACGGACACCGGGACCATATGAAGAGGCTGGCGCGAGAGCCGGATTTCCTGGTGCTCTACGAAGAAGCCCAGGTAGCGCCAGACCTGCAGAAAGCCCCCATATCTGTCTCGATCCTGGGATTGGTCCTGCTGCCGGTGCTGTTTGGCTGGCTGCCCATTTCCATTATGGCAGTAGTTGGAGCCGGCTTGATGATCTTAAGTCGCTGCCTGACCATGGAAGAGGCATACCGGGCCATCGACTGGCGTGCGGTTTTCCTGATCGCCGGCACCCTGCCCTTGGGCCTGGCACTGGAGCAAACCGGGGCTGCTCGCATAATTGCCGACCAGGTGGTGGCTTTCGTGGGGGTTTACGGAGCATTTGGCCTGCTGGCAGGCTTATTCCTTATCACCTCAATTGCCACCCAGGCCATGCCTTCTGTAGCCACAGTGGTGCTGCTGGCGCCCATCGCCTTAAGCACCTCCCAAGACCTGGGTGTGTCCCCCTACCCGTTCCTGATGGCTGTCGCCGTGGCCGCCTCGACCGGCTTTCATAGCCCGGTCTCTCACCCCGCCAACGTGCTGGTCTTCGGGCCTGGCGGCTATCGCTACAGCGATTATTTCAAAGTCGGCATCCCGCTGACACTGGTGGTCTTCATCCTGGTCATGCTGTTTGTGCCGTTGTTTTTCCCCTTCTAAAGTTAATCCGGAAATTGACCAAATGAGATAAATCTCACGGATTAATCGTTTTAGGCCGCTTGATTTGGAGTAAAATTAACTCGAGGCGGGCCCGTAGCTCAGCGGCAGAGCGGACGGCTCATAACCGTTTGGTCGTAGGTTCGAACCCTACCGGGCCCATATTTGCATAATTGCCCCCTTGAAGAGACCAGATCTTGGCATCTGGTTCTTTTTAAAAATCGATAGCTCAATCGAGCAGCCCCGCCAGCCTGGCAGCCAGATCCGAGGCAAAGCCGGCCACAGCGCCGCCCAGCGCTCCCCCCAACGCTCCAGTTATAGTACCCATGAATAACGGGTGCGCCTCTTGGGCCGCCAGCCAGTTGCCCAACTCCATAACCGGTTGGTAGGCAAAGGCGCCCACCCTGCTGGCAGAGAGAAAATAGACCAGCAAACCGCCCAAGGCCGCCATGGTCAGCACGCTTGTCAACGCGCCAATTCGCTCCCATCCGTACGGGATGCCCACCAGCCAGATCTTGCGCCCAACCTGCACCCCCAGCCTCGCGCCAGCGAACATCCCCAAGAAGATCGGGAAGATGGCCCACCAGAAGATCATTCCCAGCAGGGTACCCAGCAGGGCGCCGATGCCTGTGCCGGCAATCCTCCATAAGCGCTCCCAGCCAATATAGCGGGTGACCATCTTAGCCAGGCGGTTGCCCGGCAGCCAGCCGCGCCAGGCCGCTGCGCTCACCCCTCCGACCACCCACAGCAATACCCAGGTAGAGACCCAATTGAAAGACCATCCACTGAGCCCCAATACAGCGCCGGGCAAAACCCCCAGCAAAGCGCCCGTTGAAGCACCCACCAAAAAGCTCTTTGACAGGCGCGGGCGCAGCCAGGTGTTCACCCAACCCGGTTGCCGGACCGGCACAGCCACCGTGCGGGCAGGCCGGCTTGGGACAGGCCGGGAAATGGAAACCGGCGGCGCAGCCGTTCCGGATAAGGTAGGGAGCCTGGATAACGCGCCGGAGGGGAACGCCCATCTCAGCAACTGGGACAACAGCACAGTTGGGGAAGGGTTACCTGCCGGTTGAACAGGATTAGAGACCTTTGAACTGGTTTGAAGTGGGGCAGGCGCTGCCTGGGGAGGGCTTGAAACAGCAGGCGGCTGTTTTTCTGCCCGGTTTGTTAAGGGCAGTGGTCTGGCAGAGCCAGGCTTCGAGCGGCGAACGGGCTTCGCTTTGGAACGGGGTGGCGGGCAAAACGGGCAGGTTCGCAAGTGACCGGAAAAGTAGTGCCCATACGGGCATTGCAACAAATCTTTCTCCGCTTCGGTGAGGGCATTGCGCCAATCCAAAGAGCTCGGCCGGCAGACAGGATCGTGATGCCCATCGATAAAACAGGCTTTGAACAAACCGGCAATCAGAGGCGGTAGACGGTTGAGGGTCGGGGCATTATTGGGAGGCCGTACAGGACCCGGACGTGAAACCATATAGGGAAAAAGCCCCATCTGAACTCGTTTTTCCAAAGGGGGTGGCTCCCCGCTGCCAAGCCACTGTGCCCTGAAGGGGTGGCTTCCACCCATCAGTAGCTGAAAAACCAGCACAGCCAGGGCATAACTATCGTGCTCAGGCAAGCGGGTAACTCCTTTCAGGGGCTTTCCAATCAGCTCAGCAGGCGTATATTCCAGCTTTCCAACCGGGCAATAGTGAATGGTAAAACGACCATTTTGGCGTTCCTGGACCTGGAAGGAATCGGTATCGATCAAAGTCACCAGGGCAGAGGGATTGACCAGGACATTGCTCTCGTTCAGGTCCCCGACGACGTAGCCGCTACGGTGCAGGGCTGCCACTGCAGCCGACAGGTTGCGAGCCACGCGGTACAGGTAGCGCAGATCAAACTCGGGCAACACCGCAGCCCGCCGGCGCGGGTTGAACACTTCCAAAGCCGGGACTGCCTGGCGGATAAAGGGCATCAGGTACCCTGCCAGACGCTGGTGGGGGTCGTACAGCATCTCAGACGGCCAGGCCAGGGAGGGATGGCTGAGCGAACGGGTTGGATTTTCCGGCGGATGGCCGATCATCCAACCCAGCTTGGCCTCATAATTGGACCGCGGGGCAGGCTGAAAGATCTTTGCCAGTGTGTCCGAACGGCCCTCCACCTGATAGACACAGGCTTCGCCCCCTTGACCGATGATACTCCCCAGCCGCAGAGGCTTCTGCTGCGAATCGTAAAGCTTCATCCGCCTTTTATCTCTCCGCTCGCCTCATCTGGCGCCAAGTCGCCACAAACGGCCAGGACGATAGATTTATCATCGTCTGTACGCTCACTGACCCTTTCTGAATCAAGAAAGGCTTCTAGCTGCTGTTGGGCAGCAACTGCATCAACACTGGTCGCTGCAAAAGAAAACAGGGGCTTGAAAAACGGTCCATGCGGTTGGTTGGCGGGCAATTGCAGCGCCAAGCGCACCAAGCCATCGCTCAACACCGCCAACGCTTGGACCGGTTGGTGCAGCACTTGGACCTGCAGATGCTCCAAGGCATCCTCCTGAACCAGGAAAAAGGTCTCATTGGCATATTCTCCGCGCTGGGGTAGGGTAACCGCCAAGAGCTCATCCTGTCCGGTGTTCACCACCACACTTCCATCACCTATCTGGCCCACCGTGAAGAAACCATCAGCGGAAATGGCGCAGGTCAAGGTGGTGGCTAACGAGCGCACAGCCAGATCTTCCCGCTCAGCCAGAGCAGATAGGGCTTGTTGGGCAGATTCAAACGCCTCCCGCACAATCCTCTCGAAGTCCAACAGAGCACTTTCCCGTGACGTGAGACTGTCTTCCAGTGCATCTAAAACCGAAACAACCGCATGGCGAGCCCCCAGATCAGCATGCTCGGCCGATCCCGCGCCATCAGCCAGGGCAATCAATAAGGCCTGCCCTGCTCCAACTGTTAAAATCCGGTGAGCCTGAAAATCCTGGCATGGCAAGCCAAGACGCTGGTGAGAGACGCCTGTCACAGCGGCGCCTACCACACGCCAGGTGCACCTCCCAACCTGAGTGCGGTCAGAAGACTGCAGATTGTTCTGCGCCGGAGAAGAAGAAACCAGGGACATCAGGAGTGAGATGTGTCGATCTCGCCCCAGCCCACCGGCGGCAGCGGGGCTTGCTCACCCGGGCGAGAGTGCGCGATGACCGAGAGACTCTTGGAAAGCCATTGAAAGAGATCGCCAAAAGCAAGCCCTTTCAGCCGCAGGGGCGGGCGGGCAGAAGAGAAACGGTTGAGAACCCTTAGGTCTGCTTTATCGACACCCACCGCATAGAAGACCACCCCCTTGCGCTCCTCTGCTTGTTTGACCTGTTCCGCCGCCAGCTCCCACCCCCGGTCGGTAGGTCGCCCATCGGTAATCAGGAAAATCCACGGGCGAAAATAATCCAGGCCGTTTTGCTTATAGATCTCTTTGCGATCCTGGATCAATTCCAATGCCCGGCGCATGGCTTCACCCATCGGCGTATCCCCCTGAGCATCCAGCACCGGCGAGCGAAACTGGTCCACCGTTGCAAAGG
>JAWOHN010000225.1:0-10549 GCA_046485135.1 Anaerolineales bacterium
CCAGGAGGATGTCCCGTATGCCGTGGCGGGCTGCCAGGTGGTAAGCGGTACTGACGCCGGCGATGCCTGCGCCGCAGATGACAACATCAGCAGAAAGTGGGGGATTGCCATTCGTCAAAGTCGCCCCGCCTCATTCAACACGTACAGCGCTTCAACGGTCACAAAGGGGTTCATACGGCGCTGGTTGACGCCGCCACAGTTCACCAGGGAGCGCCCGCTTTTGGCATTGGTAGTGGTGTAATACTTGCCTTCAGCCGGAAAACCGCCATCTGGCAGGCGTTTGGCTTCCAGCTGGTCCAACGCCCCCTGGCAGCGCTGGTCGTGGATGAAACCAGCTTCAGCCATTACAGTCAAACCGAATAGGATATCGTAATGCCAGTAACAGGGGTAGTGCAGGCGCAGGAACTCCGGATGGATGGGACTGCCATCTCGGCGGCGGCGGTACAGGCCGCGTGATAAAAACACTTCAACCGAGCGAGTTGCGGCAGCTTGCGACTCGCGGCTACCGGTCAGTCGTGCGTGCAAGGCCAGGGCGCGCAAAGGGATCAGGCTTTCCATGAAGGACGAATTATGGGCTGCCGGGCGCTTGTCGCAATTCCAGCCGCCATCGGGCCACTGGTAGCTGATCAGTCGCAAGGCTAACATATCTGTGCGCTCATCCCCCAGACCGAGGGACAGCAGAGCATACAGGGCGTTGCCTTCCTGGGATGCGCAGCGGCGGACGCGTCCTTCGATAGCAACGACGCTATCCAGGTGTTTGCGGCTGAAAAGCCAGCTCAAGACTTGCTCGCGCAGCGGGATAAGACTTATATCACCGGGCGGATAACCCAGGTCGGCCAGGGCAGCCAAAACCCAGTGAGCGCCGGTCCACTTCGCATAGGCGCCTCCGGGGATCCTGCCGTTGGCGTCGCGCTGCGAGAGGAGCTGGGCGACGCGCGCTGAGCCGCGCACCTGTTCCCGGGCGAGCTGGGTATGGGGATCGTCCTCGGCTTTACCCAGCACGCGGGCGAGAGTCTTGTAACGGATGCTGGGTTCTTCCGATTCTAGTAAGGCATCGATAATGGCATGCATAACAACCTCGCTCATCGAATGAATTTATGACCGATATAGATCATGAGAATCGCCGCCAACCCGGCCAGGAAGCCGTAGAATGGGTAGAAGAGCTTGATCAGCCCTGTGAGACCAGCGATTTGGTGGCGCCACATCCAGATATTCCCGTCTGGGGCTAAGGCAAACTTGATCTCGCCTTTCCCTTCGAACCGGTAAATGTATTCTAGCTCGAAAAGCTGTTCCACCCGAAAAAGCGGCGGTAAGGTGAAAAAATCGGCGCCGAAATATTGGATGCTGCTGATCCGGTCGATGGTCTCATCTTGCTCCCTTATCCACGAAATTTGATTGGGAGGCGCACCCCAATCGTGGCCGGCGAATTCGAAGGAGTAAAGTTGGCCAGCGGTCGTGGCAACCAGCAATCTGCGATCATCCCGGATGCCGATGATCCGCACGATATCCTCATCGGGCTTGTCGATCCGCGGCCAGGTTTCTAAGAACCCGTGGAAAGACAGATAAGCGAAAAGGTACCCTAATCCCAGCCCGATAAAAGGCGGCAGCCACAGGATGGTCTTTAGACCGCGGCTCATATCAGTTTCTAGATGGACCTGCAGCGCGGGCTTGCATACCTGCCAGCTGCTCGGTTTTGTGCTTGACGAGCCAGTTGTCCTGGCTGAGTAAATGGTAGGCTTTGGCAAAATACGGTCCGGCTGCGGGGGAGCGCCCCAATGCAGACAGGTTTTCAGCGATCTCTTCGTAAACGAAACCATCCTCGGTCCTGGCGGCCTGGTGAGCGGTCTCCAGCTCGAGCTGAATGGAGAGGGCTTGCTCGCAGCGATCCAATGAGCGCAGGCAACTGGTACACTCCTCAAATCCTGTGCTCTTGGGGAACCTGAGCCATTCCATATATTCACCGCGATAAATTCTGTTTTGATCTAACTCTCATTTATCTTCACGAGGTTTTGGCAGAGATTTTGCAATCATCCTCTATGATGTAGACAATTATAGTCTAAATATTAGTTAACAGGAAAGATAGATATCAGGGCTTTCTTATTGGCTTACATTTCTGCCAGTCGAGCGTGATTACTCGCAATCATTTGCTCCAAGAAGGGTGGTGTCAGTAATTCTTTTAATCTTACTAATTGGGTTTTTATGATATATTTAGTTAGTTTTAAGATCGCTTATTTAGTCTCATACCTCTAAAAAAAATATTAAGGAGCAAGGAATTAAATGTCGGAAAAGAAGATGTTCTATTTCCTATTGTTTACCATGGTTGCCCTGCTGCTGAGCGCTTGCGCTGGCAGTGCAGCTGCTGAAGAAGCTGAAGATCCGTATGCGACGATTCCAGAGCAACTCGCTTCCGAGTTGCAGGTTCAGGTTGCGTATAACGATACGGATATCGTATGGCGCCTGTCTTGGGAGGCGGAAAATCCTGGCATTTACCATGATTACCTGGTCTATACCGATGGAGAATGGAAGCGCCAGGGCGATAGCGGGGGTGGCTCTGATCCGCTCGGCTTACGGGAGGATCGGGTTTTGATCATGCTCGATCCGGGAACAGTCAGTGGATTTGCGAATCAGGGTTGTTATGTTGGCTGCCACGATGGCATGGTCAGCTTGGATAACGAAGTAGGTGAAGACGAGATTTCTACAGCAGGGACCTACTGGCCAGATGACAGCGAAGTGAGTAAATATATCCTTGACTCTCGCAATGGCGCCGATTGGTGGGATGGCAAATGGTCTGCAGTAAAAACTGAAGATGAGGTGGCAGCCCTGCAAGAAGCCGGCGTATTCTTGGATCTTTGGCATTGGCGGGCACATCGCAGCCACCCACTGGGTTATTCTGATAACCAGTATGTGCTTGAAGGCCGAAACAGCGATGGTACTAGATCGTCTTTTAAGACCAACTTTGTCAGCGATACAGGATTGCCAGAATTTATGTACGACCCGGTAAAAACCGGCTTTGTTGCATTGAAATTCGATGACCTGATCAACGGTAGATTGTCCCAAGATGATTATTATTATCTGTCAACCGAGAATGCCGTTGAGTTTGATCCTGACTACAACTGGCAAAACGGGGATGCGATTCCACGGCGGCTCTTGCGAGAACCAGAAGGTAGTCAGGCCAGCATCATGTCTGCCGGCAAATGGGAAAATGGTCGCTGGACGGTAGAGTTAATGCGCAGTTTATCCGTGGAAACACCTACAGTCTCTCATCCGTTGGTCGAAGGTCGCACCTATAATGCCGCTTTTGCTGTGCATATCAATGCGACTGGAGCAAGGTGGCATTATATATCCCAAACCCAACGTGTCGGAATCGGCACACCAGCCGATATCAGCGCAGTGTCATTTACTGGAGATGCCCCGAATTGGCAAACAATTCCGACCGTATTGGTACCCTTATATTACCCGGGACAAGTAACATGGGATTGGTTGGTCAGTGATGCTCACCCTGGGGCAGCTGAAATCCGGGCAGACTCACGCAGTTGTGCTAGCTGTCACGGCGATTCACAGGATGCAGTGCTGAAAATCGCCCAGGCATCCATTTACCATGAGACCTCTGGTTTTTCGCGGTCAACCAATTGGTTCCTGACCCTGACGGCTGTGGTAGTATTTTTTAGCGGGGTGAACTTTTCGATGATCAAACTTTACCAGAATAAAACGAGGAAATAGCTATGCAAAGCGTAATTCACACAGTATTATCTGGAGCAAATATCGGCATTTTTGTCCTGGCAACCCTGGCTTTTGTCGTACGGTTTATCCTGGGAAACCGAGATGATAAGCTGGCTGAAGGAGCGGATGTCGTTGCCTATGTTGCAGCAGGTACCGGCGTGGCACTGGCTGTATTTACAGGGCTGAGCGGTTATTTCTTGACATGGCCGCAGGACGCCATCCGCAGTACGTTGTTAACCCAAAACAAAGTTTTGGCAACAACTGCTTTGCTGGTTTGTTGGGGAATGTTCTTTGTGCTGCGCTGGCAGGTTGGGAAGAGCTTGTGGAAAAACTTAGCCCTTAAACTTTGGGCTATGGCGTTGGTAGGTTTTGGGTTCGTCAATGTCGTTATGCTTGGCTCTTTGGGTGGCTCTGCAGCGCTAATAGGATCTCTTCTCGATCCGGCATTAATCTCTCTGAATATCAACCGCTTTGTCTCAATTGCCTGGTTGCCGGTGTTAAGCGTCATCTTGATATTGATTGGGGTATTGGGATTTTTATTCCCAATGTTTCAACGCAACCGCCGCTAGTAGCCAATAACCCTAAATCCCCTTTATTGCTAAAAGAAAGTTGGAGAGAAGTCCCCAGCTTTCTTTTCGCTTAACCAGATACATTAGGCAGGGCGCCCAGACCTAGGGAATCGTGGATCACGTGCGAAGGGGTGCACCAGCGGATGGTGCCGGTTTTGCGGGCGACGTAGAAGTATGCCAGCCCCAACAAGATGGCATAGAAGACGAAGGAAAATACCCCGCCGGGCATGTTCCTGGACCGGACCGATTGAGGACTGATATGCCAGATGCCGAACATGATGGAGGGGTAGATCACGCTCTTCCAGGTGCTGTGCGGAAAGACGCGCACGTACACGCCGCGCCACAGGATCTCGTCCAGGACACACCGGACAAGTGGGGAGTTTAATTCTGGTCAGGTGACCAGAATTATTGCTCAAGATTTCAGTCCACGGCCGAGCAGTGGTTTTGTATTGACAGGCAGCCTATTTTTCTCTATCCTATAAGTGGGTGGGGAATGCCCCAGCGTTTGGATGGCTTTCTTGTTATTTTAGAGGTGTGTAGGTCCGGCTGGTGGGGATTATGGGCTGGTTCTGGGAGTTGGTTCTTAGTTAAACCTTTTTGTCAGATATAGTGATGATCGAGGAGGGCATGATGAAGACCAAATTAGCTGTCTGGCCGGTGATTTTCCTGGCAATCCTGCTTTTGGGATCTGACGCTGCTGAAGCCGGCGCAGGAGGCAGCATCGCGGTTGTATCGATTGATCACATCTCGCAGACCATAACGGTTGATTACGACTTGGCCTGCACCCCCGACTATGCTTGCGCAGGTGAGCTGCATTGGGGAGATGGTGGAGTGAGCCCGGTGAATGCTGCAGATGATGTCTTGGATCTTTCCCACACGTATTCAGAAGCGGGATGTTACCTGGTCCAATTGTATGTTGTCAATTACTTCACCGCGGAGGAAGCCTGGTATTCCGCTGGTTGGCAAAGGCTAGGTTATGGGGCGGTATGCCAAGCCCCATCCGGTACGATCGACGTGATCAGCTCTGCCGGGGTACCTTATTCGGTGATGTTTGATGTCACCTGGGAAGATGGCCTGCCTACTGTCTTGTTTGGATCTGCAAATGCTCAGTGGAGATCGAACCAGGTGATAGGCAGCGAAGCGCTTTCTTACACCTATGGTGCACCGGGAACTTATCATGCCTCGCTTACAATCGTTGGAGCTGAAGCCACGACTAGGGACAGCTTATGCGTTCAGGTTTTTAATTCATATGCTCTGGAAGTGCCATGCCAGAACATTTGTTTCCCTTTGGTGGTGAAGCAATAGTTTTCTAATAAAATAAATAGGGCTCTCTGGGATTTGCTATTAGAATGTACCAGAGTTCGGGTTGAGAAACCCGTAATGCCGCGCTTAGGAAGGCTGATTTGACCTGCGCCAAGTGCGCCGGCTGCTCCACAGCAGGTACAAAGCGACCGCCAGGGAGCCGAACAGGTCGATATAGCGAGTCAGCGGGTGGGTTGGGCTGATGGCAACGGAGGACAGCGCCAGGATGACGGTCAGGTCGACGAAGGCCTTGGCGCGGTAGAGCGAAACCTGGGAAGCAATCACGGGATTGAAGTGTTCGCGGGTCATGCGCCGGTAGTGACTTGCATCTTGACAGGCAGTATATTTTTCTCTATCCTGTAAATGGGTAGGGAATATCTCTGTGCATCAGGCTTATCGATAATGTCTTAACGGGTAGGTGGCAGATCTCTAAGCCACCCAGCTGGCGGGACAGCATAATAGCTCATCACCGTACCAATCAATTGGATCTGGATCATCCTGGGTAGGAGGGATCAAATGAGAACCATCTCTGTTTGCATGGCTTTCTTTTTGTTTATCGCGTCTGTTGGGCCGGCTGATTCCGGCGTTGAAACAAGCGGGCGGCTGATCTTGAGACTCTCTGCAGGGGATTATGATCTGGTAGCGGAAGCAGATGACCAGATCCATATCTTGATGGATGGATACGGGGAATACGATCCTGAAAGCGCCTGGTCCATTCCGGCGCGCAGGTTCCTGTTTGCCCTACCGCCAGGAGCGCAGGTGACACGGGTTGAATTTTCTGCGGAAGGTGCTCAGCCGCTGCCGGGAAGCTATCAACTTTCGCCGCCGGCCTCTTTAATGCCAGGAGGGATCGATGGGGAGGAGGCAGTAGCACTGGCAGACTCGTTGGTAGTAGCCCCCGACATCTCGGTAAGCGAGGTCTATCCGGCTGCAAGCGCCCGTTATTTGGGGCAAGGCCAATGGCGGCGCTATACTTATGCCCGGCTGGAATTCAGCCCATTCCAGTATGATGCCATACAGCAGCGCCTGCTCTTCACACCATCTGTCCAGGTTACGCTGGATTATAAGACGCCGAGGCCCGGAACGGCCAGGTGGCGGCAGGTCCAGGAGACGTTGAACGACACAGTTATGGAAGATTTGATCGCCGGACAACTTGAGAATTATACCCAGGCGCAACAGTGGTATCCAACTTCTGCAACAGCGGCATCTTCAACATACAATTATGTCATCGTCGTACCTGGCGAAACCGAAATCAGCGCGGTACAGCCATTAAAAGAGTGGAAAGAGAAAATTGGCTTTTCGGTCAAGGTAGTGACCATGCCAGAAGTCCTGGATGCCTATAGCGGAGATCGGGCGGAACGATTATGGAATTATCTGCACGATCGTTACCCGGCCGGTCAATGGGGCATCCGTTATGTACTGCTGGTAGGCGATGTGGACCAGATTCCCATGCGCTACCTGTATCCAGACAGCGGCAACGCTTACGGCAGTGATTATTACTACGCCAAGCTGTCCACGACCGACTGGGATGTGGATGGCGACCGTCGCTGGGGGGAATTTACCCAGGATAATCTGGATATCACGCCAGATGTGATTGTGGGACGAATTCCTTTCAATGAATCAGCGGAGATTCTAGATATCTCCAACGCCATTGTAGATTTCGAAAAGGATGTTGGGGGTTGGAAGCGAAATGTATTGCTGGCGCATGGGATATTGGATTACCATACTATATCCAGCAAAACTGACACCGCCCTGGTGGCAGAGATGGTCAAAGCAGACTTCTTGCAGCCTAATGGATGGTCCAGCACCTCTCTCTACGAACAGGGCGGTATAGCGCCATCTGTGTATACGCCCGATCTACCGCTCAGCCAGGCCAATTTTACTAACAGCCTACAAAACGAATCCTATGGGGTAGTCAATTTGCTGGCGCATGGCAACCCTGGTGAAATGGCCAGCTTTACCTGGCCCAGCGATGTCAATAATGACGGTTTATGGGATCCACAGCCGCCTCTGTCAGAAATTGGGACAACTCGTTTTACCGGGTGGTCACAGGTGAAGACTTTTCCGGCCAAAGGGGCGGTGTTGCTGATCGGATGCTCGACCGCTGCTATTCTGGGAGACAATCCTGAGTTGACCACCTCTGAAGCTCAGTCATTGACAATAAACACAACCAGGCGAAACGATATTATGGTGAAAGAATACCTGCGCTACGGCGCCCCGGCTGTGATCGGCTCGACGGCAGGCTCGGATTATGGGAGCTTATGGACAGGTATTTCCCGCTCTGGCGAACAATCGCTCAATTACTATATCCTCGAAAACCTGATTCAAAATGACCGCCGCCTGGGTGACGCCTTCTTTGAGGCTATGCTGCATTATGCTCAAAAACACGGGCTGGCGCGTGGCATCCGCGTGTTCAACTATTTTGGGGACCCAGCCTTGATTGTCAAAGGGATCGATGACCGTCCTGGTGGAGCAGATTCCCTCGTGAAGGAAGGCTCTTACCGGGAGTATGCCGGGGATTATGCGGACGATGGGACCATGTATGTCGGAGTGTTGACCACCTCTACCAGCCAGGTCCCAGGTCGGATCAATATATACAGTTCAACGGATCACGGCCAGAGCTGGGCGGGGTGGACTTTTGTCGAAGATGACGTAGCTATTTGGGACCTGGATATATTGGTCGGAAATTTCCAGGAAGGCGACTATATTGACAAGCGGGTACATGTGGTTTATTCCACCGGGGATGGCCGGGTGGTTGATGTTCGTATCCGGGCAGATGACCCAGACAGCCGGCAGGTCGTACCGGTGGCGCAGGCGGGTCACTGGGCAAAAAATGTCAGCCTGGCGCGCGATCCGGGGCCTACAATGGGGAATTTCAACATCTATCTGGCCTGGGAATACGAGGAGGCTGGCGAATACTTTGTGAAGCTTGCCCGTTCCGCAAACACCCAAACCAATTGGATCGATACGATCACGCTCCAAGGCCGGCAGATGCCACATGTAGACGCCGGGCCGGCCGGTAAGGTGTACACCAGCATGCTTGAGTCAGGCATCCCATTGGATGTGTATGTATATGTCAGCACCGATTATGGCGAAACCTGGCCGGATGAATTTGTGCTGACTCGGGATGACCAGGCCAGCATGCATACCAGCCCGGTGGTGGCTGCCTCCAACGATCCCGCTTATCCCAGCGTGTGGGTGGTGTACAGCTATGAATACCAGTCGGATGACTGGGGTCACAGCCGGGACCTGCGCTTTGCTTATTCTTCTGATGCCGGTGTGACTTGGACCAGGGACCAAATCCTGGCGGCGGATCAGGGGGTGGATGAATGGCTGCCTGACATCGCCAGCTACCACCTGCCTCCCAACCGTTGGGTCAACCTGGCTTATGCTTACGATCCTTACTCGTCCACGGGGTACCCGCGCAATATCATCTGGCGCTATTCCTCTGGCTCAAGCCCAGGCAACTGGCAATCACAGCGGATCGTCAATGACTATGCGGCCGGCGCGCCCTACGCAGACGCTCCCCTGGTGTTGTATTCGCCAGGAGCCGGGCCGGGCAGCGGGGTAGTATATGGTGGAGCAAACCGAAACAACCTGTATTTCAGTGCGCCCTGGCTGGCAGTAACGACCAGCTCTGCGTCTGCCCAAGTGGCCTCCACTAGCGCAAGTGGGGATGGCGCGCCAGGGCAGGATGATGGCGTTCTGGCAAACCTGGCAATTGACCCACCACCACTGTATTGGCGTGAAACCGGCGATCTTCCCGGTGTGACCGCCATCGGCGATTTGGCTTTCGTGCCCTCCACTGGCATGCTGGCAGCCGGGGTAGCCAACAGAGAAGCGGGCAACCAAGGGGTGGTGCTGTTATCTGATGATGGGGGACAATCATGGCAAGATACCGGACCCCTGGCAGAAGCCTGGTCACTCAGCAGCCTGGCGATCTTACCCGGTGGGAATTGGGCCGCGGGCGGGGTTAGCCTGGCAGAAGACCAGCCGGTGGGTATGATCTATCGCAGCGGGAATTACGGAACCAGCTGGAGTCCGGTTTTCAGCCAAAACGGCCTGGTGGTCTACGATCTTTTGGTCGTGAGCTCAAATCGGGTCCTGGCTGCTACCGGCCCGAGCGGAAAGATCTTCCTGAGCAGCGATGGGATGCGGAATTGGGACCAACTGGCTACGCTGGGAACAAATACGAATGTGAATGCCCTGTTGAGCGCCACCAACGGCGATCTGTATGCGGCCTTACAGACGGCTTCCGGCGGAAAATTAGCCCGCTCGAAAGATGGTGGACTAACCTGGCAGCCAGTGGGTGTATTCGATGGCATCCAAAATCTGTACGCCCTGGCGCAGTCAGGCGAGCATCTGTATGTGGCAGGAAAAGGGACAGAAGTGGGGTGGGTCTTCCGCTGCAACCTGGCGGGAGAGGCTTGGGAGCGGCTGCCTGAAATTGATCCAAACGTGCGCTCTGTGACCAGCCTGATAGGCGGCCCACTCGGTACGGTGTTTGCCGGGGCACAAATGAAAACAGGAATAGGCGCCACACGGGTCTATCATTGGACGAGCGCCGGGGAGTGGGCGGTCATACGAGATGAGCTAGACTTAGCCAGCGCGGTTTATGACCTAGAAATTAGCAATGGCCGCCTGTACGCAGGCACTGGCTATATTTACGGGAACGTTTATGAGGTTGCCCTGCGCAATTGGCTATATCTACCAAACTTGTTTCAGGCACTCCGTTAGAAAACAAAGGGGAACTGCAATTTGCAGGTAAGTTGTCTGTTCAAGCAGGCGCGTTGGCGCTGTGGAAGGCGCGCCGGCTGCTCCACAGCAAGTACAAAGCGACCGCCAGGGAGCCGAGCAGGTCGATATAGCGGGTCAGCAGGTGGGCGGGGCTGATGGCGACGGAAGCCAGCGCTAGGATGACGGTCAGGTCGACGAAGGCCTTGGCGCGGTATAGCGAA
>JAWOHN010000019.1:0-2846 GCA_046485135.1 Anaerolineales bacterium
GACCGGCGACCGTGGCGGCAAGGCCGGTCACCTCGATGGACACGTGAGGGTGAATCTCCAAACCGGCCTTGAGTGGCACCCCTGCCGCGGTAGTCAGGCCGGCGCCCAGTGCATGGTGCGGCACCTTGAGCCGGTAACTGTAAGCCTCGTCCTTCTGCGGCCGAATCCGGGCCGTGAACGCCAGGTCTCTCCCGTCCGCAGTCAGAATCCTCCAATGGAGTTCCCCATCGGTCACCAGAAACGGCTGATGGGAGCCGGTGCCGACAATCCGGCCATAGAAGACCGTCTCCGGTTCAGTCAACGGCGCGGGGGAGGCGATGCCGATCCCACTCAGCAGCCCCGCCGCCATCACCGCCATTCGCCACCCGGCGGCTCCGTTACACCCATGTTGCATACTCTTCATTGCTTGGGCTTTCTTCATGGCACCAGGTCAGTCGCCCGCATAACCGTAAGTCTGAAACACCAGCTTGATGTCGGTCACCTGTTCGATGAACCGCTCGAGCCCCACCTGCGGGTCCGCATTCAATCACAGTCTGCCTCGGCCATGAAGCGACCTGCGTTTAAGACTGCCAGCTCATTACTCGGCTGGTAACTCATATAAGGCATATCGCCAATGACGAAGGCCATCGGCGCTCCGCGGCGCACGGCAGAAGCATGGCGGATCATATCCTCCATCGTGACGGGTAAGGTGGAGTCGTAGCCAAGCATGGTCATCCCCAGGCTGTCGCCAACCAGGATCATTTCAACGCCGGCTTGTTCTTGGAGGTATGCCGTGGGATAATCGTAGCAGGTCAACCAGGAAATCGGTTCTTTATCCTGTACTTTTTGAAAAAGGTACGGCAGGCCAATTTTCTTACGTTCACTCATGGTTTCTCCTTTTTATATGGGATTAATCAATTCTTGCATGGATGGCAAGTAAATCATTGAGCAAGGCGTAGCCCGTTTGTACACGCCCTGCCCCAGCACCAATTAAAGTTATATCACCAAGTAGCTCAGTAGTATAGGTGACCGCGTTCAGCGCGCCTTTGACATTGGCTAGAGGATGGTCAGATGGAAGGGCAGTCGGACGAACACTGGCTTTTACCCGCCCAGCAACTTTTTCAAGTGTACCGATCAATTTCCAGCGCTCACCTCGTTGTTCAGCTTGCTGAATATCTCCTGGGGTCAGGTGAGTGATCCCCTGCCGGTCGACATCTGCCATGGTGAGATTTGAACCCATCAGGATATTGCTGAGGATAACCACTTTCCCGGCAGCGTCAAAACCTTCTACATCGCCAGTAGGATCAGCCTCAGCATACCCCAAAGCCTGAGCCTCTGCCAGGGCTTCCGCGTAGCTGCCTCCATCTTCCATGCGGGTCAGAATGAAATTGGTGGTGCCGTTTAAAATCCCCTGGATTCGCTGGATGCGGGCGGCAGCCAGCAGATTTTGACCTAAGGCAATAGTTGGTGTGCCGCTCATCACAGTACCTTCATAACCAATACGCGCCTGGTTTTCGGTTGCCAGAGCTTTCAGTTCAGGGAAGCAGAGGGCAATGGGACCTTTGTTGGTGGTGACAACGTGCTTACCTGTGGAAAGCGCCTGGCGAATATAAGTCAGTGCAGGTTCGCCGGTGCGCAGATCTGTGTAGCTGGTTTCTACCAGGGTGTCGGGACCGGCTTGCGCCAGCATCGTATCCACAGACCAGCCATAATGGGCTGCCGGGACAGAGCTCAAGTCCCCCTTTTGACCAGCCTCGAGTAAGGCTTGAAGCGGCAAGCCGTTTGGATCAAACAAGCTACCAAAGCGAATATCGTTGACGGCTACCACTTTGAATACCACATTAAAGTGCTCTTCCAGGAACGCTCCTTGTTCTAACAGAATCTGGACAAATCCCTGGCTCACATTTCCGAACCCTACGATCATCAAGTGTGAAGTATTCATTTTCCTCTCCTGCTATTCATCTTGAGGTAGTAGCTCTAAGGCTGCAATATCTTTCATACGAACGGGGACGATGGGCGGACGGATGCTGGGCAAATCAAGCTCCGCAACCGGTTTGCCGCCATGCGCGGCGATGAAAAGGGCAGCATTTGGGATGCAGTAGCGACCCTGACAATTGCCCATCCCCAGGCGGGTGCGCAACTTGACCCCAAACAGGTCGCACCCCCCGTCTTTCAAACAAGCCCGAAGTGCGCCAACCGGAACTGCTTCACAAAAGCAGAAGAGCGTGTCATCGTCTGCCAATTCCAGCAAGCCCGGGAGGAGGCGGTATCGCTTCCACAAGAAACGAGCAAAACGCTGCTCGCGGCGCATGGAGGGAATAAGCCGGGAATAATAATGAACTGCTTGTTGGTTGGTTAATTTACCCATCGATTCGAGGGCCGAATAAGCGGCCAGCTGCCCTTGCAACTCAGCCAGCGGCTTGCCGCCCACGCCGGTAACATCTCCAGCCACATAAACCCCCGGCAAGCTTGTTTTCATATGTTCGTCGAAACCCGGCACGAAGGCGCCTAAATTTTCATCATAATGATGGTCAAGCCCCAGGTGCAGAGTCATGGCTATGGAAGGAACAAACCCGTAAGCACAACAAATCGTGTCTACCTGGAACTCCTTTTCGGCGCCTGGAACGGGGTATCCTTGTGCGTCCACCCTACCGATCACGGCAGCCTGGACGCCAGATTCCGCCGTTCCAATAGCCCGGTATACTGCGTGACGGAACAGGACAGGGACTCTATGCCTGACCAGAGCGGATAGGCTGTCTGCTCCTTCACCCACCCGGCTCATCAACCCGGGCAAAGCGGAGGGGATATCCCGCATGCCAGCCAACGCCCCACTGGTATCCAGCAGAGCAACCACTTCGGCGCCGTGG
>JAWOHN010000148.1:0-25427 GCA_046485135.1 Anaerolineales bacterium
GCCGTTACACAGGGTATCGAGGCCGCATCGCGGTGTTCGAACTGCTCATTCTCGATGAAATGGTCCGTGCCGCCATCCTGGAGCGGCGGACCAGCTTCGACATTCGCAAGATCGCCCTGGAGAGCGCGGGGCTTGTGACCTTGTTCGAGGAAGGTTTGGTCAAGGCCGCCGAAGGCCAGACCACTCTGGAAGAGGTCATGCGCTGCCTGCCCCTTGTTCTGAAACCACGCCCACTGGAAGAAACCCGCCGCCTGCTCGGAGTCTAGCAATGAACGAGGCCAAGTCTTTTATCGAAATCCTTAAAGAGCATGTGAACTCGGACAAGGCACAGCTCCCGCCCTTCAACCGCACCGGTCTCGCCATCCAGCAGGAAATGGCGAGGCCGGACCCGGACATGCAGGTCATAGAAAAACAGATCCTGCGGGACCCGGCCGTGGCCGGCCAGCTCCTCAAGGTGGCCAACTCGTCCTTTTACCATGTTAATCGAGCGGGCAGGATTTTACCACCCGCCCTTTCGCCTGTCAAGGCCTTCAGAGACCAAAAACCGATGTCGGTTACCTGCTTGACATCGGTGCTTGCGACCGTGTAGCTCGCTCAGGTTTGGCCTCAGACGCAGGGCGTCCTCTCAATTTTTAGCGATCTGCCCGTCGGGGCGAGATCTTTGGTGCACGCTGCCTTATTATTATACGCAATTTGGCAGGGTTGTCAAGGTTTCTTCTGGTTTTGTCCTGCTTGTTCAAAGCAAAAACACCGATGTCGTTCCCTTTCTTGACACCGGCACGTCAGACCGTCAAACTCATCCAGCTTTGGTCTCTGACGCGTGGCGGAAGATACCACTTTCGTCTATTTTTATCGATCTGCCCCACAGGCGAGATCACCGTCAACTCAATATGGCTATATTATACCCACCCCCCACACTCTGTCAAGAAAAAAACGAATTTATGTCTAATTCATCTCCTGGCGGCCGCTCAGGGCTCGCAACAGGGTGCTCTGATCAGCATACTCCAGGTCCCCTCCCACCGGCAGGCCTCGCGCCAGACGAGTGACCCGCACACCCAAACGGGTCAAATGCTGGTTCAGGTACATGGCCGTGGCATCTCCCTCCATGCTGGGATTTGTGGCTAAGATAATCTCCTCCACCTGACCTATCCGCACCCGCTCCAGTAGCTCCTGAATCTTCAAGTCGTCTGGACCGATGCCCTCGATTGGTGAGAGCGCCCCGTGCAGGACATGATAGCGACCCTGGAAGCCCCCGGTGCGCTCCAGGGCAATCACATCCAATGGCTCCTCCACCACGCAGATCTGCCCGACCTGTCTTTCGGAGCTGGCGCAGATCTCGCACGCTTCTCGCCCGGCAGAGGTGATGTTATAGCAGATCGGACAGTAGGCAGTGCCCGACTTGAGGTTTTGCAGCGCCTGGGCCAGATCGCCAGCCAGGTCTTCCGGGGCATGCAACAGGTAAAATGTCAGCCGAGAAGCGGTCTTCGGGCCGATCCCCGGCAAGCGCGATAGCGCGTTGATTAGATCCTGAATGGGAGCAGGTAAGATCATCGAATTCTAGAAAGGCAAGCCTCCGGTCAGAGGTCCCAGGCGCTCGGCAGCTAATTGGCGAGAGGCGTCCAACGCGTTATTGAAAGCAGCCAGGAGCATATCCTGAACCATTTCTGCGTCACCATCCTTTAAGATATCTGGATCGATCTCGATGGATGTGCAATGTTGGTCGCCGGTCACACTGACCTTCACCGCTCCACCACCAGCCGTACCGGTAACGATCTCCTCGGCCAATTGCGCCTGGGTGTCCTGGAGCTGTTCTTGAAGCTTGGCCAGTTGGCTCATCATCCCCCCTGCGCCTCCACCCGGACCTTTTTGTCCCTTGAATCCCTTTGCCATAATTCCTCTCCTTTTGTTATTCCTCGATGTATAGACCCCAATAACAAGTTTCCGCAGGGTGCTTACACCTGTTTTCAAGAATTTTCTTATCTACTGAACATCCACAATCTCGCCACCTAAATCACGCAGTGCAGTGGCAACAATGCCATCGCTGTCCACATCTGGGGGAGCGCCTTTTTTACCGCTGGCGACCACGCAGCGCAACGGTACCTGCGCGCCGAACACCTCCGCCAGAGCGCCTTCAGCCAGCTCGATATGCTCAGGTTTCTCTAGCTTGGCTTTTACAAAATCGCTAGCGCCTAACACCAGGCAGCCATCCTTGAATCCCAGTGGTTTGCAGGAATTGAACAGGGCCTGAGTATGGGGATTACGCTGGCGGATCAGTGCGCCAATTCGGTTCCAATTCTGGCGCACCATCTCCATATTGACCACCTCACCCTCGCTGGGTAGATCGGTGGAGACAGAGGCAGGCGTCGTAGCCTGGGAAGAGGCTCCCTCGACCGCCATCTGTGGGGAAGTCGTTTCCCCAGCGACTTGCCCTCGAGAGCTGGCAGCCGGTCGCGTTCTCTTTTTCGCCGTTGGCTCGGCTGGCGTCGCCTCGACCCGCTGGCTTTGATCCCCTTCGACACACTCGATAAAGGCCAACTCCAATGGCAAAGCCGGTTGGAAGGACAGGCGCGCTTCAGCAGCAGCATGGTTGAAGACCCGGATGGCCTGCAGTAGCTCCGGCAGACTAAATTTCTGTGCGTGGGCCGCCCTGGCTGCCCGTGTCTCAGCCGAGGCATCTACCTGATCTGCGCTCTTCATCAGCGCCAACAGCACCGTACGCAAGTATTCCACCAGTTGGCGCGCAAATTGGCGCGGGTCACTACCGGCATCCAAGGCTGTATGGATCAGGTTCAGACCGGCAGCCGAGTCCTTGGCCAGCAGGGCATCTACCAGATCCAACACAGACTGGCTGGCAGCGGTGCCCAACACTCGATGAGCTAAATCAGGTGTGATCATTTCACCACTGGAAGCCAGTTGGTCGAGCAGCGAGATCGCGTCGCGCAAGCTGCCGGTGGCCTGGCGAGCAATCAATGTTAGCGCCTCTGCCTGTACCTGCACGCCTTCCGTATCAGCCACCTCGCGCAACAGCCGGACCATGACATTGACCGGAATACGACGGAACTCATGCCTTTGGCAGCGTGACAACACCGTGGCCGGAATCTTGTGCACTTCTGTGGTAGCCAGCACAAAAATCGCATGGGCGGGCGGCTCTTCCAGGGTCTTTAGCAGGGCGTTGAAGGCTGCCGGAGAGAGCATATGCACTTCATCAATAATATAGACCTTGTAATGGCCTAGATTGGGTGAGAAATTTATCTTGTCGCGCAGGCTGCGTACATCTTCCACACTCGTATTGGAAGCCGCGTCGATCTCAATCAAGTCTAAAAAGCGACCCTGGTTCAGTGCCAGGCAGTGCTTGCACTGGTCGCAGGGCCTGTCAGCCAGCTCAGGCGCCAGGCAGTTGGCCGCTTTCGCCAGCAAGCGGGCGGTGGTAGTCTTGCCGGTGCCGCGCGGACCGGCAAAAAGGTAGGCATGGGCAATACGCCCAGACGCCAGCGCGTTGCGCAGGGTCTGCACCACGTGTTCTTGCCCAACCACTTGATCCCACTGTTGAGGGCGCCATTTTCGATACAGGGCTTGTGACATAGGCTGGATTCCTGCTCCACTCAAGGTATTGTACCAGGATAAAAGAAATAACCCAAAGGCCTGCTCTGAGGAAGTAGCCCGGTGAAAGCCCATTTCGGGGATTTTACAATCCGCTCGATCTCCTTGGTTGGATCCAGGGATACGCGCTGGAGTTGCAGGGAGGGCACTTCCAAGAGAAACCTCTCACGGCACCACATAAACTGCACGCAACTGCTCCAGCTCATCCAGCAAGGTCACGGTTTCACCAGGGGACCAGATCGCTTCCGGTAATCCCCAATATAGGGCCATGGCTGTATCACGCCCTGCCCCGCTGTACAGGTCTACCACCGCGCCTGGGAACAAACTAAGCTGTGGGAAAGTGAACTGATTGCCATCCTGGTCGCGCAGTTTCCAGCCAGCCAGTGACAGGGTGCCTTCCCCCACCCGCTCCAGGCGCACCCGCTCGCTGTTCAAGTCACCCGCACCAATGACATAGGCAATACGGATCAGCGATTCGACCGGATTGGGAGACTCTGGGGGCAAGGGTGTGCCACCCAGCGCGGGTGAACCGTTTTCTGACGGCAGGGGGATGAACAGGGTCTGCCCGCTACCCAACACCCCATCTTCGCTCAGACCGTTCTCCTGTACGATGGACTCGATACTGACGTCAAATTGCAGTGCGATGCCGCCCAAGGTATCACCTGGCTGCACCTGATACATGACAATCACCCGCGTGGGAGTCGGAGAAGGCGTGATGGAGGCCTGGGCTGTGGCAGTCAGGTAGTAAGGCGGCGCAGTCGGGCTGAAATAGGCCTGCGCCTGGGGCGTGCGCTGTGGCCACAGCGAGTTCTCATAGCGATTCAACAAACTGATGACGGCAAAAATGGTACAGGCCGAGACCAGCACATTGATGGTCAGATAATAAAATAGGCGTTTGAAGCGCATAAGCGGCTGCCTCGTTGGTAATTTGGTGCAGAAATCCATTGACAACAGCCCAATCTGGACCTAGAATGGGTGCAATCTTGATTGGACAAGCTTAATTTTACCTCAGCATGCCATGCCTTACATCATTGATGGCCATAATTTAATCCCCAAACTGCCGGGGCTGGACCTGCAGGATATCGACGATGAGCTGAAACTGATCGAGCTGTTGCAGACCTTTTGCCAGCGGGCGCGCCGGCAAGCAGAGGTATATTTCGACAACGCCCCGCCTGGCTTCGCTCGCGGGCAACATTTCGGGGCGGTGACAGCCCATTTTGTGCGCCAGGGGACAACCGCCGACGCGGCTATCCAACGCCGGTTAGAGCGCCTGGGGAAGACAGCCAAAAACTGGACAGTAGTTAGCTCTGACGGACAGGTTCAGGCTGCTGCACGCGCCCTGCGGGCGCACTATATTTCAGCTGAGACCTTCGCACAGACGCTGATAAAAGTATCGAGAGAAGCACCTACCGAAAATGAGCGCGCCGTGTGGGACGGGCTGAGCCAGGCCGAAGTGGATGAGTGGTTGGAGTTGTTTGGTGGGGATGGAGAGCGAGAGTAAGTTTAGCTATGCTTCATTCCACCGGCAATTGGGTGGAATATTTTTTGAAAATAACAGGCTTGGTTAACGTCAGAACTGTGAGTTTGTTACACTTAATTGGACAATTCTAATCTAGTATTAATGTGTTAGAATATGATTTGCGTTATAGTAATTAAGAAGACACCTGCCCTCCCCAATTATCGGTTGTCCAGGTGTCTGACCACCGGAAAAACTTGCTCAGCACGCCCCCCCCGTGTTGAGGGTTCTGGTGGCCCTCCTTAGATCGCCGGGCGTGCCCCCCCCACGTCCGGCGATCCTTTTATGCTTTTAACGCGAACAAGCAGCGCCAGGGAGGCATTGCCAGCGCCGCTTGTCCTCATCGAAAATGCGTCCCACCCATTCACCATTTATAGAATAACAGACCCAGGTCATAATTCCGGTATCAGAGAAACTGGATTCTGGTCGCAATTTTTTCCTTATCTGCGACCTCTGATCAATCATAACCGCTAGCAAAGGCACGGCAGGATTTAAGCGCTCTGATCTTCCGGCCAGCCTGCGTCGTCCTGCGTCGCACTTTAGCATAACGACCCCAGTGCACCTTTAAACGACGATATCGTCGCTCCAACGACGATATCGTCAAATAAAGTAGGGGGAATAATAGGATGGATGGCTAACGGCGCACCGGCAATTGCGGCGAATGCAATTGGGCGGTGCCGCGCACACGAAACTCAGGCAAGTTGACCAGCAGTTTACCGCCCCCTGCCGGGCGGGTCTTGTCATGCGTCCCTGGAGCGGAGATCTCGTTGGCTCGTTTATTGTTGTTAGCAGCTGGTACAGGCGTAGAGGGGGTGACTACTCGACCCGGCTCACCGCTGGCCTGGAATTTATAACCAATACTGCTTTCAGTCAGCAGATAACGTGGCTGGCTGGGATCGGGTTCTATTTTACGCCGTAGCCGGTAGACCACATTCTTGAGCAAAACGCTATCGCCCTCACCAAAGTGCCCCCATATCCGCTCGACCAGGTAATCAGTCTCCAGAATCCAACCCTGGTGGCTCATCAGTAGGTATAACAGGCGGGCTTCCAGGTTGGTTAGCTTAACCATCTCGCTAGTGGGGATCATGACCGCCTTACGATCTGGGTCTAACAGGAAACCGCCCACTTGCAGCACATCCAGGGTAGCGCTAGGCACCACCAACGAGCGGCGCAGCCAGGCCTGGATTTTAGCCATAAACAAGCGTGGGCTGACCGGGTGCGGTACACATTCGTCTGCCCCGGCTTTGTACGCTTCCAGGATAAAAGCCTCGTCGTTGCGCGAGGTCAAAAATAAGATCGGTACGGCTGCTTCGTCGCGCAACCGGCGACAAAAGTCAAACACATCCGCGGTGTTATCGTACACTTCCAGAACGATCAGATCTGGGTATTCTTCTGACCACAGTTGCAGGGTTCGCTCCGAAAAACCAGCCAGGCATACTTCCAGACCCATCTGTTTGAGCGTGAATGCCCAGATGCGGGCTGTCTCAGGCTGATCACTGACCACCAGGACGGTTGCATTCATCAAAGAAGTTTCATTCCTATCGAACATGTCCAAAATACACCTCCCGCTGAACTCATTCCTCTCAACAACCAGTAAATTTAACTAATACAACGAACTTGACCCCGATTAATTACACTTGTAACATTAACGCCAGAATAGAAAACAGTAGCCTGTCAATTCTGCCAGATCATCAGCAGCAATCTGGCAATACGAAACCATCCGCGCTGGCGATGCCGTTATTCAAACCAGCCCGCTCCATCAATCACCCGGTTTTATAAACAGGTTTGAGCTTACTCGTCGATGGCCAGTTCTTCCAGACCAGTCTCATCTTCAGCTTCGGCTCGCCGGTCCAGAGCTTGCACCTGAGAGGCCACCACCTTAGTTTTGAAACGAGTCTCACCCTCGTGTTCGTAGCGGTCGGTCTGCAAACGTCCTTCCACATAGACCAGGCGCCCCTTGCCCAGGTAACCTTGGCAAAATTCGCCCAGCCCGCCCCAGGCTTCGATGGCAAACCATTCCGTGGCCTCCTTGGCCTCGCCCTCAGCGCTGCGCCAACGGTGGGTGACAGCCACGCTGAACGAGCAGACCTTCTTGCCTGTGGGGGTGAAGCGCGTCTCCGGATCCTTACCCAAGTAACCGATCAATTGGACGC
Organism: Anaerolineales bacterium; assembly: GCA_046485135.1. GTDB lineage: Bacteria > Chloroflexota > Anaerolineae > Anaerolineales > UBA4823 > CAZAQS01. The sequence goes on from JAWOHN010000148.1 coordinate 7,270, forward strand.
GGTTTAATGACGGCATATTTCCTCCAGACCCGATCTGATAGAGATTGAAAAGAGCGGTAGAGCAGGTAAACAATCTTCAATAATAGTTTATCTAAAGCCTAGGGGATGTCAAGTATCGAATCTGCAAGGCGTAAATTTCATACCGCATATATAAGCTAATTTTCGCTATTACCCCCATATATGCTGTTTTAGTATCCAACTTACATAGCTGTAAGGAGGACCACAGTACTAATCTATCAATACCTGTTTATAAAACAGTTCAATAATATATGATATCTTACATAAATATGGTAATATACAAACAGAATTGAAAATATATGGCCCAGTTCACCTATTTTTCGCCCCACACTCTTCTCCTTCAGTCTTGCAGACTCATCCATTCGCTGGTATCCTTGGGGAAAGCGGCAACGCCGCCTCCCTACCAAACTCAACTGCCCTGGATGGAATCGCTATGTACCTTGCAATCGAAGGCGTGATCGGGGTGGGAAAAACCACCCTGGCTCGGCTGCTGCAACCTTTGTTCAACACTGCTCTTCTCCTCGAAGTCTTTGAAGAAAATCCCTTTCTTTCCGACTTTTACGCCGATCGAGCTCGTTACGCTTTTCAAACCCAAACCTTCTTTTTGCTCAGCCGCTACCACCAACAACGTCGAGCAGTTCCAGAGATTTTGAATCGCGGCGAAAGCCTGGTCGCCGATTACACTTTTGAAAAAGATACCTTGTTTGCGCGCATTAATCTGGCCGGCGACGAATTGGATATGTATTACAAGGTGCACGAAGCCCTGGCAGAAAAAATTCCCCTACCGGATTTGATCGTCTATTTGCGAGCTGATACGGACATACTCATGCAGCGTATTGCGTTGCGCGACCGACCTTATGAACGCAACATGGAGCGAGAGTATATCCATCAACTCAGCCTGGCCTACGAAGAGTTTTTTGTTTCCCACCACAAAGGTGCACCGGTGATCACTTTTGAGACCGATCAACTGGATTTTGTCCACGACCCTAGCCAGCTCAAATACGTCGAAAATCGGGTCCGCCAGGCATTGCGAATGACTCCCTTTCAGACTGAGTTACCCCTGGAGATGGTCGAGAACAGGTGACCTTGCCGGGTCAGAAGTGGTTATAATAGAGTCCGGAACAACCAGTTAATCGCAACAGGTTATTCTGCTCGCCGCTCAAGTGAATGCTTTTGCTCCAGGGAAAGGCCATTATTCCCCCAGATGAAGCGGTCGCGACTCTTGAGAGATTAGCATCCCAGGTGAAAGGGAAACGATGCGCATCACGCCCGAATTGTTGATAAGGATTGCTCGCGACACCGTGAACCAACGCACCCGCGCGGACAGAGATGTACTGGCTGTTTATCTGCATGGTTCTCTGTTAACCCAAGAACCCCTTTTAGGTGGAGCAACAGATATTGACCTGTTCTTCATACACAGCAATGGGGGCCAGACGCCACGTGAGATTGTGCGCATGACCGATGATGTCCACTTGGATATTGCCCACCACTCACGCGCCCACTACCGCCAGACACGTGAACTACGGCTGGACCCCTGGCTTGGATCAGCGATCAACGGTTGCAAAATCCTTTACGACCCCCACCATTTTATTGACTTCACCCAAGCCAGTGTGCGTGGCCACTTCAACGACCCCGAGAACATCCTGGCACGGGCTCAAAAACAAGCCAGGCGGGCGCGCTCAATCTGGCTGAACTTCCAAATGGAACCAATCAAAACAGGGATGCACAGCGCCCAGCTCTTCTTAGAAGCTGTGGAACAAGCCGGCAACGCGCTGGCTTGTTTGACCGGCCCGCCTCTGCCTATCCGGCGTTTTACCAATGAGTTTGCTGGTCGTGCACAGGCGCTCGGCCGCGCGGGTTTGTATCCTGGCTTGTTGGGCTTACTCGGTGCAGCCGAGCTACAAGTTGACCAATTGCAGCACTGGTTACCAGAGTGGCAAACCGCCATCCAGGCGCTGCCCAAACATATTGCTGGCGCCCGCTTGCACCCCCACCGAATCCATTACTACCGCAGCGCTATTGAAGAAGCCCTGGCAGGCGAACAACCCTTTGCTTGCTTGTGGCCTTTGTTAAGTACCTGGAGTGAAGCGATCAGTAATTTGGAACAGGATGAGCAGACGACAACAACCTGGCATACTTCTATGCAGCAGATTGGCCTGATTGGTGAGCGTTTCTTTGAAAAATTAGACGCTCTAGACGCATACCTGGACCTGATGGAAGAGACCATCGAAGACTGGGCCAAAGCACACGGCGTGGGGGAAAGCGGTGACTTTCAGATTTAAACCACCGCTTTGGCAGACCTAAATTTAACAGTAGATTGTTTCACGTGAAACATGTTGCCAAACTTTGTACCGTTAGGGATGTTTCACGTGAAACAATTTCAATTTCTCCCCAAAATTTTCCACAAATCTTTCATAATCAGCTTCATTGAGAGCTGTCAAGGCTGTCTCAGCCATTCGTCTGTCTTCATCATCTGTTATTGAAGCTCTTCCTGCTGGCGCATTTAGCGCGCCAGCCGATATTGCCAATAGGATACCCAGAACAACCAAAGTAAGCGCCAATTTTCTTTTAAGCATTGCTTTACCTTTCTACATCTTCTCCTATTGACCAATTTAGTCTTGGATCTGTTGACGGCCTGGATAAATCAAAGAACCAGCCAGCCTGAGTTGGACAGCCTGTAGAACGGCCTGGTCATCGAATCCCAGCCGTCTGCTTTCCAATACAAAAGTTCGGGCAAGCTCATCCAAAGACTGTTCCCGTAACCGCAAATTTTTTAGCTCCGTAGAGGGTCCCAGAACGAACGTGCCTCGGCCATGCTGAGTCGAGACTAAACCCTCTGCATCTAGCGTCCGGTAAGCCCGTGCCACAGTGGTGAAATTGACCTGCAGCTCATCAGCTAACCCGCGCAGGGTAGGTAGCCGCTGACCCGCTCTGAGTTCACCAGACGCAATCATACCCTTGATTTGGGCGAGGATCTGGGTATTGATTGGGATATGTGAGCGAAAGTCGATCTTGATTTTCATTCTTACCTATATTGTTGGATTGTAGAAGTGTTGTATTGTTGGATTATACAACGAACATTCGTCACCGTCAAGTTTCAAATTAATAGAACATATATTCTGCTACTGACAAACCGATGGACAGAATCATCCCGCTGCCCTGCCATTTTCGGCTATCTCTCTAATTGTCATGCACTTACCCACGTGGTAGAATGATTAATGGCACGAATTCTGATTGCAGAAGCCAAACCCTTCTAGGGGGGCAATTCCCGTGCAAGAACGATTTTTGATGAGGAGGTCCTGATGGAAGGACAAACTGGTTCTTTTACAGTCAAAAAGGGCCTGGCACAGATGCTCAAAGGGGGCGTGATTATGGATGTGGTGACCCCTGAGCACGCGCGTATCGCCGAAGAAGCCGGTGCAGTGGCCGTAATGGCCTTAGAACGCGTTCCGTCAGATATCCGCAGTAGCGGGGGTGTTGCCCGTATGAGCGACCCTGAGCTGATTCTGCAAATTATGGACGCGGTTACCATACCGGTCATGGCCAAGTGTCGCATCGGCCATTTCGTCGAAGCCCAGATCCTGGAAGCTATTGGCGTTGATTATATTGATGAATCTGAGGTGCTTACTCCGGCCGATGAGCAACACCATATCAACAAACAAGACTTCAAGGTACCCTTCGTCTGCGGTTGTCGGAACCTGGGCGAAGCTTTGCGCCGAATTGGAGAAGGTGCAGCCATGATCCGCACAAAGGGTGAGGCCGGCACCGGGGATGTGGTTGAGGCTGTCCGGCATGCCCGTAGCGTTCTGGGTGAGATTCGCCGCTTGCAGAATATGCCAGAAGAGGAGCTAATGGCAGTAGCCAAAGCGCTGGAAGCTCCCTATGAATTGTTGGTTGAGACTCGCCAATTAGGCCGCCTACCGGTAGTGAATTTCGCCGCCGGAGGGGTTGCCACCCCGGCTGATGCAGCACTGATGATGCAACTCGGTGTAGATGGCGTTTTTGTTGGATCGGGCGTTTTCAAGTCCAGTGACCCCCCTCGTCGGGCAGCCGCCATTGTCAAAGCTGTCACCCACTTCAGCGATCCCTATATCCTGGCAGAGGTCAGCCGCAACCTGGGCGAGGCCATGACGGGTGTTTCTGTTGCCTCAATGACAGCTGGCGAACGGATTGCAGGGCGGGGATGGTGAGTACTGTGCGGGGCTGCATCATTCTATGATTATTGGTGTCCTGGCTCTGCAGGGTGATTTTGCGGAACACATCGCTTTGCTGAAGCAGATGGGTGTACAGGCACGGGAAGTGCGCCTGCCAGAGCATCTGAACGAATTGGATGGGATAATCATCCCCGGCGGCGAGTCGACCACTATGGGCAAACTGGCTGTGGCCTACGACCTGATCCAGCCGTTGATCGATTTTGGTCACGCCAAAGCCATCTGGGGCACCTGTGCAGGGGCAATTTTCCTGTCCAAAAATGCCATACACACACAACCTCTTCTGGAGCTTATGGATATCGAAGTGGAGCGCAATGCTTTTGGACGGCAAGTGGATAGCTTTGAGGCTGACCTGGATATACCGGTCCTGCGCCAGGTAGATTCATCCTCAAAGCCCTATCCCGCCGTATTCATCCGGGCTCCCCGCATCCATAAGGTAGGTAAGTCTGTCGAAGTATTGGCATCTCTGCCAAATGGGAGTATTGTTGCCGCACAACAAGGACACTGGCTGGCTACCTCCTTCCATCCGGAGTTGACTGGTGATGATAGGTTTCACCGCTATTTCTTAACATTTATCCATGAACCAACGGCTTAAGTTAGGTGAGGTCCTGCGACCCACCTGCCCTTTCTTATCGTTATGAGTGTCAGACCTTTTGATTGGCGCGATTTTCCGGCGCTGCACCGCTACCGCAAACAATGCCTCTTCCTGGACAGCACCCGGCTGCTCACACAGGGTCCCAGGCTGGTGCCAGGCGCTTTCCTATTTTCATATTTCTCGCACGCCACAGGTGTATTTACTTTCCAGGCTGCTGATAACGGAAAGCGCGGCCCGGCACTGTTAGGCCAGGTGGTCCACCCAGCGGGCTGCACAGCTGCACATCTATCTTATGTTACGCCGGCTTCTGCCCTGGATTTCGGGAACATCACCAGCCTGGTTGAGCACCTGACCGTTCATATTGGTGCCCGCGGTGCAACTCACCTGTTGGCAGAAATTGATGAGGTGGACGAAGCCTTTGAATTGCTGCGCAAGGCCGGTTTTGCCACCTATGCCCGCCAGCGCATCTGGCAGATCACCGGTCAACCCGCAGGCGAGAGCGAAACTACTCTGTGGAAGACGGCCAAATCCAACGACGTTATCAGCGTGCGATCCTTGTACGCCAACCTGGTGCCCGGTCTGGTTCAGGGGGTGGAAGCTCCTCCGGCCAGTCAATTGCGCGGCTTGCTTTATCGCCAGGAGGATGAAGCACTGGGCTATATGGATATCAAGTATGGACCGCGCGGAATCCTGATCCAACCTCTCATCCACCCAGACATGGATCGTGTTGCTGCGCGCCTTGTATATTTACTGAACAACTTACCCTACCGGCGCTCCCGCCCGGTATACATCAATATCCGCTCATACCATTCATGGCTGGAACCAGCCTTGGAAGATTTGGGGGCAGAAGCTGGACCCCGCCAGGCGGTGATGGTCAGGCATCTGGCTGTCCCGGCTAAAGCAGAACGCAAGTTCGCCCTACCTGGCTTAGAAAGGGGACATCCGGAGGTATCTGCGCCCATTACCCGGAGAATTCGTCATACCCATGAAACAACGCGAAATTACCGATGACTTACACGCGCTGCTTGATGTTTTGCCTCCCGCCATTTCCGAGGCAGTCAACCAGGCCAACGACTCCCAAAACCTGGTTGAGGTGATCCTGGATCTGGGCAGGGTGCCCACGGCGCGCTTTTTCGAGCGCGAAGTGGTGCTCTTGCAGTCAGAGGTCACCCATGAGGAAATCGAATATGTTGTTGAGCGCATTGGCACCTTTGATGCAGACAACCGGGCCGGCCTGGAGCGCACTTTACACCGCATTGCTGCGATCCGGAACCGGCGCGGTAATATTGTCGGGCTGACTTGCCGGGTCGGCCGCGCCGTATACGGCACAACCGACATCTTGAAAGACTTGATTGAGAGCGGCAAAAGCCTGCTGCTCTTGGGCCGTCCTGGGGTGGGCAAAACCACCATCTTGCGCGAGGCTGCCCGCATCCTGGCAGAAACCAAGCGGGTGGTGATTGTTGACACATCCAACGAGATCGGTGGAGACGGTGATGTACCCCATCCGGCTGTAGGGCGCGCCCGCCGCATGCAGGTATCTATGCCCTCCTTGCAGCACGAGGTCATGATCGAAGCGGTCGAAAACCACAACCCAGAAGTAATTGTCATCGATGAGATTGGCCGCGAGTTGGAAGCGGCTGCAGCTCGTACGATCAACGAGCGCGGCGTTCAACTGATTGGAACAGCTCACGGCAATACCATCGAAAACTTGCTGCTCAACCCAACCCTGTCTGATCTGGTTGGGGGGATTGAGTCGGTCACACTTTCTGATGAAGAAGCTCGCCGGCGCGGAACCCAGAAAACTGTTTTGGAGCGCCGTTCCCCACCCACCTTTGACATGCTTATTGAAATCCAAACCCGCGACCGGTTGGCAGTTCACCAGGACGTGGGTGATGCTGTCGACGCCCTCTTGCGCGGTTATCCTTTGCCTCCTGAGATCCGCTCACGCCAAGAGGACGGTGAGATCAGGATCGAGCGCGCCCAGGTTGCCATGCGTGGCGCCTCCAGTCCGGGTTTCCGGCGACAGGGCAATGACGGTAGCGCCTCTGATTATGCCCGCTCCCAGCCCCGCACAGCCTTCAGCAGAAGCAGGCAACAGCCTGAAACTCAGGCCGAAGCGCCTATGTCAGCCGAAGGGCGTCCCAGCCACAAGGCGATTCGTATTTACCCTTACGGAGTGGCCCGCAACCGCATGGCGCAGGCCGCTAAAAGGCTCAGCGTACCAGCCATAATGGTAGACGACGTTGGGCAGGCTGATGTGCTGGTAACGCTGCGCTCCTATTACCGCAAACGCCAGCGCCCCATAACTGATGCGGAAAATCGCGGCATTTCAATCTACGTACTGCGCGCCAATACCATCAACCAGATGCAACAGTTCCTGGGTGACCTGTTTGATCTGGCCTCGATCGATGAATACCGGGAGGAAGGCAGTAACCAGGCCCTAAATGAGACCCAAGCGGCTATTGACGCCGTGTTGAATGGCGAACGTTGGGTAGAGCTGCCTCCGGCTACATCGTATACCCGCCGTTTACAACACCAGATGGCGCGCCAGGCCAACCTGACCTCCCATTCTTATGGGAAAGAGCCCCAGCGCCGGGTGCGAATCTTTCGGGAATAAGTGCTGCTCAATGTTCATCACCCTAGAAGGCTCTGAGGGCAGCGGCAAGACCAGCCAGTTGCCAGCGCTGGCCCGTTTGCTGAAAAAATCGGGTTATAACGTGCTGACCACCCGTGAGCCAGGCGGCACCCTGATCGGCGATCAAATCCGGGTTATTTTATCTGACCAGGGCAATACCGCCATGTCTGCCCGCGCCGAAAGCCTGTTGTTCATGGCTGCCCGTGCTCAGCTAGTAGCTGAAGTAGTCCAACCACATTTGCAGACCGGGGGCATCGTCATTAGCGACCGTTATGCTGAATCAACCTTGGCCTACCAGGGTTATGGACGGCAACTTGACCTTCAGCAATTGCGGGTGCTGTTGGATTTTGCCACCTACGAGCTCAAGCCCGATCTGATCTTGCTGCTGGATATCGATGTGGAAGAAGGTCTGCGCCGGCGGATGCAAGGTGGGGATCTGAACCGCCTGGATATTTTGGAAGTGGAGTTTTATCAACGCGTCCGGCGTGGTTATCTGGAGATGGCTGCAGCCGATTCGCAGCGCTGGGTAATCGTGGACGCGCAGCGCTCTCCTGACCAAGTCCAGGCTGACATTGGGCGGATCGTCCTGGAGCTTTTGAAAAAACAAAGGGGATGATAACAGGTCTGGCTGGTGAGAGGCCCTTCTAGCGGCTAATAATCATCATCGTAACCACCATCAGATCCAAAGCCGCTCCCCTCCTGCCCGATATCGGGCAACGCTTCTTCGATCTCCTCCGGGGACTGGCCTGACTCCAAACGGTCGATTACCTCATCGAATTCAGGACCCAGGTCTTCACCCATCTCGCCGCTCATCTGCCTCATCATCCTGCCCAGGGAGCGGGGATCATCTTCAAGTCCTTCCAGCTTGGAGGGATCAGCTAAATTCTCCAGCCGGCTCTCCTCCGAGCGAGCCACACGCACCCTGCCGATCCGCCGCTGCACCTGCTGGCTGGTACAGTGGGAGCATAGAATGGCCTTCTGACCGTATTCACTGTAGGTCAGAAATATGGAAAATCGTCGGTTACAATTTAAGCAACGGTAATCATAGGTTGGCATTTTTGATCTCCACATACAATAGATCAAAGCAATTATAATCCATTCATAGAAGAGAACCCGCAAAACAGGAAATCGCATGACAGATTCCGAAAACTTCCCCCACAATGACCCCCCTCCTTTGTTGATCGTCATCTCCGGTCCCTCGGGCGTCGGTAAAGACACAGTTATCGAGCGCATGAAGGAGCGCAGTTTGCCCTTCCACTTTGTAGTGACTGCCACCACTCGTCCCCGCCGGGAAAATGAGGTGCATGGCAAAGATTATTTTTTTGTCTCCCACGATGAGTTCGCCCGCATGATCGAGGCAGATGAGTTATTGGAATTCGCCCATGTCTACAACGATTATAAAGGCATCCCAAAATCTCAGGTTCGGGAAGCCCTGGAGAGCAACCTGGATGTGATCATGCGGCTGGACGTTCAGGGAGCTGCGACCATCCGTAAACTATACCCGCAGGCTTTGCTGATCTTCTTGACCACTGAGGATGAAGATGAGCTGGTCAACCGTTTGAAAAATCGCCAGACAGAGACCCACGATGAAATCATTATGCGCATCGCCATGGCTCGCCGGGAGTTCAACTCCTTGAGTGAATTTGATTATGTCATGGTAAACCGCGAGAACCAGCTGGACAAAACTGTGAATGATATCCTGTCCATTATCACGGCAGAGCATCTCCGAGTACACCCCCGCCGAGTGACCTTATGAATATTAACCAATACCAAAGTAGTTATCCAGAAGAACCGCCCGAATACGACAGTGGCTTTGGGCAGTCCGCGCCTCCCCGCCGCAGCCAGGCGACCGCTCGCCTCCCGGCCAGCCGGCCGCTGGTGACCTATGCCCTGTTGGTCTTTACAATTCTGATCTATATTCTGCAAGAAGCTAGTGGGTTCATCACCGGACAGGATCTGCCTGCCTTGCTAGGGATGAAAGTCAATCAATGGATCATCGAAGGAGAGTATTGGCGTCTGATCACTCCCATGTTTTTACACGGCAGTCTGATGCATATCGCTTTTAATATGTACGCGCTGTACATCTTCGGCCCCGGTCTGGAACATCACTTCGGTCGGACCCGCTTCATCATCCTGTACTTCCTGGCTGGCTTTTCGGGCAATATCTTCTCCTTTATCTTTTCAGACTACCCATCCCTGGGTTCTTCGACCGCCATCTTTGGCTTAATCGGAGCCCAGGCTGTGTTCCTGTACCGCAACAAAGATCTATTTGCTGGAGTGGGGCAAAGAGCACTGTCTCAGATTGTCATGATTGCGGCAATCAACTTATTCATTGGATTATCCCCCGGGATCGATAACTGGGGACATATTGGCGGACTGATCGGAGGAGCAAGCTTCACCGTCCTGGCCGGTCCATTGCTGGCCTTGAAAGGTTTTTCCCCTTACCAGACCATCTCCGACCAGCGCGAATCTCGCGAGATCTACCTGGCCAGCCTGGGTCTGGCGGTCTTGTTGATCCTGCTGGCTGCAGCGGCTATTAATTACGGGTGGGGTAGCCCGGCTGCTTGATCCAGGTTGGGGTTTCAACTGCCTGCTTTCTGGTAATGTGGTGTTCGTTTTTCCAGGAAGGCGCTGACCCCTTCCTGGTGTTCGGCGCCCTTTCCAGCAATGTCTTGCAGATGGGCTTCGTAGTCCAGGATCTGCGCAAGATTCCCTAAGACAGCCTTATTGAAAGCACGCTTTGCCAGCCCCATTGCCTGGATGGGTCCCTGGGCCAGACGCTCTGCCAGCTCCCAAGCCAACTGGTTGAGCTCGCCAGCCAAGACGACCTGGTTCACCAATCCCCATCTCAACGCCTGCTCGGCTGAAATCGGCTCGTTGGTGAAGGCGTATTCTGTGGCTCGCCCCAGGCCAACCAGAAGCGGCAAAAACAGGGAAACTGCCGAATCTGGCGCCAGACCGATGCCTGAGAAACCAACCACAAGTCGGGCAGTATCAGCTGCAACGCGCAGGTCGCAGGCCAGGGCAATTCCTAAGGCTGCACCCGCCACCGGTCCATTGATAGCTGCTACGACCGGTTTCTCCAATTCGCGAATTTGCCCTATCAGGGGATTATAGGTGCGCAGCAGGTGCGCCCGGTAAGATTCGCCTTGCGCCTTTTGAACATCCGTAAGGTCTTGTCCGGCGGAGAAAACATGTCCGCTGCCGGTGAGCAACACACAGCGCACAGACAAGTCGCGTGCAGCCTGTTTGAACGCCGTTTGCAGAGCTGCTATCATCTCAAAATTCAACGCATTGGCGCCAGGGCGATTCATTGTCAACGCCATCACCCCTCCGCTGATATCTACGAGCAACGTTTCAGAACTTTTCATGACCCCTCCCTTGAGTGTGATTATATTTTGGAATGAAAATCCCCTGTGCTTCAGTGAACACAGGGGATAATTGGGTTCGGGTTGTTATTAGAGAGACCAATCCGCTGGTCCAAGGGGATAGTCCGAGTCTTGGTCTCCCTCCTCATCGCCATCATCTTCGTAATCCAGCTCTATCTCCGCGTCTTCATTGGCAAGGCGGACCCACAAGATCAGCAAGTCGCCCTCCTCGGTTTCCACATGGCGGGCAGCTACAATTGGCGCCCGTTGTTCTAACCCATCCGTTTCCCGGTATTCCAGGTGGATCGGCTGCTGGTTTCGCCAGGCTCGGTGGCAGCGTTCCACCAAGGCAGGACCATTGAAGGTGCGCAGGCGAGTTATGGCAATATCTGCCAAAAACGGGCTTTCATTCAAACCCAACGCCCAACTCTCTTCCACCATTTCAAAAGTAGGTGGAGGGCCTTCGATGATTGTGATTTTATCTTCCATTCTTACCTGTACTCCAATTTGGGGTAGCACTCCGTTGAACAATAATAACCACGATCAAGTGCACAGCTACCCAATTTGGCGCAATCATACCACAAACAAGACCAGAAAACAAATTTGGAGAGGTCTGGCGAAAGGGGTAGGATATACCCGCACCAATTTGCCGCCCATTTTCGGGTAAACAGCGTTATTCCTAAGGGTATAATTTGGACCGGAAGGAGCAATAATGCATAAATTGGTGATCCTGATCGAAACACCTGACGATCCGCTGGCCTTCGAAGGTGATTGGCCTAAATTCCTACGCCTGGCTGAAAAGATGCCCGGCTTGATAAAAGAGACCAGCAGCCATGTGGAGGATGTCCTGTACGGTAACTATCCCATTTCCTTCATTCATGAGTTGCTCTTTGCAGACGCGCAAGCCACCTACCAGGCTATGGCCTCTCCACAAGGGCGGGAGGCCGGCAAACAGTTACAAGACATGACCAACGGCAGAATCGTCCTGTTCACGGCTGACCACCGGGAAGATGACCTGGCCCATATCAACCAATTCCGCAAACAGGAAGAAGATGAACGACCTGAAGCTAACCCCGGCTGACTTGATCGAGTTCATGAAACAGAACGCGGTCCCGGGGGAAATCTTGCATCTATCTGTGCCCACCCCTACGGTTGAAACCGCCGCTCAAGCGGTGAAGACCACTCCAGAGCGCATCGTCAAATCGATCTTGTTCTTGGTGGATCAAAACCCAGTCCTGGCAATTTCTTGCGGCCTGGCCCATGTGGACCGGCGCGCTATTGCTCACCGTTATCAGGTGAGTAGAAAACGGGTTAAGTTGGCTGGCCCTGAGCCTGTTCTGCACATTACCGGTTACGATGTGGGCGCGCTGCCCCCTTTTGGGCATCTGGTTCCTCTTCCAACCTTGCTTGACCAACGCGTCCTGGAGCACCCCTTTGTGTATGCGGGTGGTGGAGCAGAGAATGCACTGGTGCGCCTCAACCCACAAGACATCCTGCGAGTTTCCCGCGCACAAGTGATCGATCTGCAACAAAGCCTTCCTTCTGATACGAACGACCGTATTGCAGGTCAACACCCTGACGAACCCCTGATTGACTGATCATGCCGCTCAATACGTACACTCAAACGTACCGGAGGCGTGGACGGTCCGGCAACCAGCGAATCTTGCGCCTGCTGATTGCTGTCCTGGTATTGTTGGTAATTGTTGGACTATATATTTACAACCATTGGGGAGTCTCTAGCGTTAACCGCTCTGCTGCCGTCATGCTTTGGCTTCGCAATCCGGACAGCCGCCCAGAATGGAGCTTGTCAGCCGGCCAACGCTGCGGAGAGGCGCCCTTCCTGGTGCCAACCGATGGCTTTGCTGGCTTCCTGTGGGACGACTCCTTTCGTCCCGGTCACCGGCACGCCGGCATTGATATCTTTGGAGGCGCCAGTATGGGGGTTACTCCTGTGGTTGCGGCTTATTCCGGCTACCTGACGCGCGAAAGCGATTGGAAATCTTCGGTCATCATCCGCATTCCTGAAGACCCCTTGTTGCCAGGCCGGCAGATTTGGACTTATTACACCCATATGGCCGATCCCCAAGGAAACTCCTTCATCGTCTCCGATTTTCCCCCAGGAACCTATGAGGTCTACGTGCAAGCCGGCGCCTTGCTGGGATACCAGGGCAACTATTCTGGGAATCCCGGCAATCCAACCGGGGTGCACTTGCACTTTTCAGTCGTACGCGACGATGGACGCGGTCGCTTTAAAAATGAGCTGGAAATTGAAAATACGTATGATCCATCACCTTATCTCGGCCTGCATCTCAACGGGAAAACCAACCCAGGCGTGATCCCCATCTGCAACCAGTGATCGAGGGATACACCTGGGTTTAGCCACAATCCATCAGAGGAGGGGTTATGTCAGAATTTGAAGGCAAGGTTGTACTGGTAACCGGAGCAGGACGCGGGGCAGGTCGGGCTATTGCAGATGCTTTTGCCAGGCAGGGCGCCATTGTGGCGGTTAACGATATCACGCCCATTAACCTGGACGAGACCGTGGCGCACATCCAAAGCAGCGGAGGCCAGGTAAAGGATTATATCTTTGACGTCGCTAAACGCTTGCCGGCCCAGGCTCTTATCGAGCAAATCCTGGAAGATTTAGGACGCCTGGATATCCTGATCAACCACGCCAATGTCAAGCCGCGCGCCGCTATCCTTGACATGGACGAATGGGACTGGCAGAGGACCCTGGACGTAAACTTGAGTGGCGCTTTTTATCTGATGCAGGCGGCTGGTCGGGCTATGCGCGCCCAGGGTGGTGGAGTCGTGGTGAATATCGGCTCCCTTGGCGGGCAGCCACAAGCTCTCAAAGGACGGGCCGCCTATATCGCCAGCAATAACGGTCTGGCCGGGCTGACCCGGGCAGCCGCAGAGGAATTTGCAGCGTATAATATTCGCGTGAATATGGTTTGGGCCGGTTTATTGGAAGCAAGCATTTATCCAGAGCAGATCCTGCACATTTGCAGCGCTTCTGCTGCCCAAATTAACGGGCAGGTGATCCCTGCCTGGGAATAAAATGTCCATTTTTTCTTTAGCAAGCTACCCTTGGAGGATTCGATGACCCCGTATGAAACCATTCTAACCGAAACGCATAACCGGGTGGGTCTGGTGCGCCTTAACCGCCCCCAGGCAATGAACGCCCTCAACGCGCTGCTCATGGAGGAATTGATGAGGGCATTGGAGGCCTTCGATGCTGATTCGCAGATTGGCTGCATCGTGATCACCGGCAGCGAGCGCGCCTTTGCAGCCGGGGCGGACATCAAAGAAATGGCGGGTGCCTCTGCCGTGGACATGCTGGTCAGCGACCATATCTCCCGCTTTGACCGCCTGCGCCAGGTAAAAAAGCCGGTCATTGCGGCTGTGTCTGGTTGGTGTTTGGGTGGTGGAAATGAGCTGGTCATGTCTTGCGACATGGTAGTAGCTTCCGAAAGCGCTCGTTTTGGACAACCAGAGATCAACATCGGCGTCATTCCAGGGGCAGGGGGAACTCAACGCCTGACCAAAGCGGTCGGCAAGGCAATCGCCATGGAGATGGTCCTGAACAACCGTACGCTAACTGCTGAGGAAGCCCTGCATTATGGCCTGGTCAACCGGGTGGTGCCGGTCGAGCGTTACCTGGAAGAGGCGCTTGATCTGGCTGCACAGATCGCCGAGCGCGCCCCCCTGGCTGTCCGCCTGGGAAAAGAAGCCGTCAACCACGCCTTCGAATCCTTCCTCAGCGATGGCTTGAAAGATGAGCGTCGCTCCTTCTACCTGCTCTTCGCCAGCCAGGACCAGAAAGAAGGCATGTCTGCTTTCGTAGAAAAGCGCAAAGCAGAGTGGAAGGGCGCCTGAACAAAGTTTGAGCAGTAGGAATCTACTCCTCGCGGGTTCTCAAATGCGGGAACAGAATCACCTCCCGGATGCTATGGCGGTCGGTGAATAGCATGGTCAGGCGGTCGATTCCCATTCCAAAACCCCCATTGGGTGGCATGCCATAACGCATAGCCCGCAGGTAGTCATCATCGATCGGGTGCCGTTCCTCATCCTCGGCCTGGTAATCACGGCCCATCTCCAGGAAGCGCGCCTCCTGATCCAATGGATCGTTGAGCTCGGTAAAGGCGTTGCACAGCTCCATCCCGCCCACAAAACCTTCAAAGCGCTCAACTGTGGTGGGGTCACCAGGCTTGCTCTTTGCCAGAGGAGAGATATCGCGCGGATAATCGTATAGAAAGGTGGGCTGGATCAGGTTTGGCTCCAGGAAATCCCCTAGCAGACTATCGATCAATTTCCCGCGTGTAGCGTGAGGGTCCACAGCCAGGTCTTTGTCCCGCATGGCTGCGCCCAGGCTCTGCGCGTTAGGGTGCTCGTTGATATCAATGCCGGTCATTTCAGCCAGCCCATCACTCAAATTCATCCGCATCCAAGGGGGTTCCAGGTTGATCTCCTTTCCCTGGAACTGGATCGTCCGCCGCCCCAGCACCCGATCGGCAGTATAGACGATCATGGCCTCGGTGAAATCCATCACCTTTTGGTAATCTGCATACGCCATGTAGAACTCAAGCTGGGTAAATTCAGGATTATGTTTAAAAGAAACCCCTTCGTTGCGGAAATCGCGCCCGATCTCGTAAACACGCTCATAGCCGCCGACCAGTAAACGTTTTAAATATAGCTCAAAGGATATGCGTAGATAAAGTTCTTGGTCAAGCTGGTTGTGATGAGTGACAAATGGGCGCGCAGCCGCTCCACCGTAGATGGGTTGTAAAACCGGCGTCTCCACCTCCAGAAAATCATGCGAGTCCAAGAAATCTCGCAACGCCCGCACGATCTCAGCCCGTTTACGGAATACATCCCTCACCTCCGGGTTGATGGCCAGGTCAGCGTAACGCTGTCGGTAGCGGGTCTCTGGATCGGTAAGGGTAGCGTGACGGACCACCTGTCCATCAACCAATTCATCTTTCGCAGCCGGCAGGGGGGTGATAGCCTTAGCCAATATTCGCATGGTCTTCACCCGCAAGGTCACCTCTCCAGTGCGGGTGCGGAACATCTCGCCGGTCGCCTGCACAAAGTCACCCAGGTCAAATTCGCGGTTAAACAGGTCAAGCTGGTCTTTGCCAACATCATCAGCCCGCAGGAAGAGCTGCACCCGGCCATACCCGTCTTCGATATGTGCAAAGGTGATCTTGCCCATGGCGCGCATAGAGCGCAGTCGCCCCACCAGGGTGGCTTGCAACGGTTTCTCAACCTGAGCAGCTTCAGCTTCCTCAAAAGCCTGGATGGCCTCCTGGCTGGTATGCGTTCGTTCTGCCCGTGTCGGGTAAGGTTCGATCTGTTGACCCTTCAGATTATTCAGTTTTTCTAAGCGGGTGAGTTCAAGTTTCGTATAATCAGACGTCATCTACTTGCTCCATGATTGACAGACAGGCCGGATTTGTATAGGTTTATACCACGTCTGTTGTTCGTTAACTAAAAATCCCGCGCAGAAAACGCTCGCGCGGGACTCAAACTGGCAGTTCTCAGATTACTCCACGTTCAAAATACGAACGGTGAAGGAACCACCCGGAGCATCCACGCGGACAACATCATCGGCCCGGTGGTCCATCAGCGCACGCCCCAGAGGCGATTCGTTGGAAATCCTTCCTTCGCGCGGCTTGGCTTCTGCCGGCCCCACAATTGTATAGATTTCCTGCCCATCGCCATTTTCGAGTTCCTGTATCGTTACCTTTGCGCCCACCTGGACGACGTCCATTTTCCCGGTACCTTCAATAACATGGGCGTTAGCCAGCAATATTTCGAGCTCCTGAATGCGGCCTTCTACAAAAGCCTGTTCGTTTTTTGCTGCTTCATATTCCGCATCCAAATCAACACCCAGGTCGCCACTGCCCTCAACTGCCTCATGCAGGCGTTTGGCAACTTCCTGGCGTTTAACTGTACGTAGAAATTCCAGCTCGTCTTGCAGCTTATCATACCCGTGCCGGGTTAAGTATGATGGAGGCATATCTTATCCTTTACCTTTTTTCAAATGAAAACCAGAACGGCGGCCTGGAAGAAATTTATTTTTATCCAACCCACCGTGCGGGGGTATTTTAACACAAACCTTAGCGAAGTGCAACAATTTTACGCCACAGTCGCACGCCGCCGGTTTCTTCACAATATGCCTGAATGGAAGCCTGCATTTCAGGGATACCACTCCAGAAGGTGCTGACCTGTGAGGCATGGGCTGCCATTGAACGCTGCCAGGTCTGCAAACCAGGCGCAGAAATGGGGAAAACTTGCGCTTCCCACCGTTCCTGAGCAAGCTGGACCAGCACGGCAGAATCATCCAATACATAGGGAAAATCCGCGTAATACCAGACCCTCACGGCTGGACAGTGTGACTGAATTCGTTCAATCGCTGCACGCGTCAGACGGTGGTCAACGTGTCCACCCAATGTCAGCGGGCAAACCAGGTTAACCTCCCGGGCTGTCCCAGTTGAGATCGTCTGCTCCAGCAGACCGGCAAGCTGTTCCACCAACCCATCCTCCGCCGGGTGAAGCGGGCCAAAAAGAGACTCCTCCGAGGGATACAGGAAATCTCCCCTATCCGGATCACGCCTGTAGATACAATCTGGGATGGGTAAATGGCGTGGAACTGCCCCTAGCAGGTTGCATGACACCAAATCCTCCTGCCGGCGCCGCTCGCCGCTGCTCTTGCCAACTCCCCAGCGATCTTGAAGGGCTTGGGCAAAGGGGGAAATCGGCCCTGGGGGAGGGTCTCCGGCACAAATGGTCCAAACCTGGGCCGCTTGCCCGGCCTGAGCTTGTTCCCAAAGCAAGCCTCCACAAGAGAAAGCAACATCATCTGAATGAGGAGAAAGATAAACCCATGTCATTGAGTCATGTGGTCCATTGGAGACACCCGATTCCATTGTCATACCTCACTTGCCACTCTTGCGGCCTGATGATATCATCATACGGATCGACCTCTCTTCAAAACAAGGATTGCATGTCATCAAACCCGCTTACTCGAGTCCGTATTCGCTACACACTCGCCCTGATCATCTTTGCTACCCTGCCTTGCTACTGCGCCGGATTAGCCGCAGTGTACCTGGCCCCGGCAGTAGGAACTCAGCCAGGATCGATTATAACGCCAATTCTTTCACCAACCTTTACGCCAACCTCCTCACCAACCTCCTTCCCTACCTTTGCCCCCTTCCCAACTCTGCTTAGCCCCACCCCCACGGAGACCCCAACGGCTACATTAACCCCCACAGCAAGCGTCACTCCCACCCCCACGCCTACAGAAACATTAACCCCCACCCCCACAG
>JAWOHN010000079.1:0-7708 GCA_046485135.1 Anaerolineales bacterium
ATTTACTATCGTGGCGCGCCGGCGATCACGGCGATTCGCGACGAGATGGCGGCCTGGCTCGACGCGCACAACATCGCCCGCGTCGCCGACATCTGCAACCGGGCGCACCGGGAGACGGTCTACAACTCCTTTATAATCCGGTAGAAGGCTCACAGGAGCCTCTCGCCGGAGATGTAAGCGGGTTACTCTGAGATTTTCTCTTCGTAGGCAGCAGCATCCAGTAAACTGTCCAGCTCGCCCGGATCGCTCAGCTCTACTTTGACCATCCAGGCCTCGCCATAGGGGTCCGTGTTGATCGTTTCGGGAGCGTCGGGGAGAGCCTCATTGACGGCAACGACTGTGCCACTAACCGGCACGTAAACGTCGGCTGCGGCTTTGACCGATTCGACACTGGCGCAGATATCGCCCTTTTTGACCGTGTCGCCTTCTGCCACCACGATTTCAACGAAGACGATATCCGAAAGCTGTTCCTGGGCGTAATCGCTGATGCCGACCGTGCCGGCGTCGCCTTCCACTTTGATCCACTCATCATTTTGGGTATACTTGAGATCGGTTGGGATATTCATAGCTGCCTCCTGAATAATATGGACCGTTTTGCCAGGTGAGACCAGTTCACCTGCTACGGTTTGATGGTTTTTTGAATTTGCGCTGTCCAGGCGCAACTCATTCAGAAACGAAAAGGGCGCACGTAAAGAGACCGTGCGCCCTCTGTCGATAACCTGAGAGATTCGCGCCAATGTAAATGGCGTTTGCCCCGTCGGTGTCAGTGCCGTGTCCAGCTATCATAGAGGAAGGCTCCGACTTTCCAGAGGTTAACAAGAACAGAGTCCTTTTACCTGAGAGTTTCACCGGCCGCATTCTGGCCTGGCTTGCCCCTTCGGTGCCCACAATTGTGGATCTCTTCTCTGCCCCTGTGCTTGATTTTTTGGTAATTATTCCTATCCATTCTAAGGGCGAGTGGATAAAAAGTCAAGGAAACTGAAAAAAGGTCAGTCCTCTAAGGTGCCGCGTACCCAATCACCGACCAGCCAGTAGCTGAAATCCTGTCCCTGGCTGACCTGAATGGCACCCACGACGCCATAGATCAGGGATACCAGCGGCATCGCTAAAATGGCTATGGTCAGGAGCAGGGAGAAGGGGATGCAGATCAATCCCACGATCAGCGCCGATAGTAAGCCCGTGACTGCCCAAATGACGCCGATCAAAGCGCCGCCACCCACCCACCAGATCAGCTGGTTGATGGTGGCTTGCAGAGAATGATAAGCCACATAACGTGAACGGTCGCGGTAGACCAGGTAAATGACCAGCGAGGCTACCGGCCCCAGGATGCCCGTCACCAGGTTGGCCAGCACGCTCAGGTGCGCTAGCATGGCCCAGGTGCGCTCGTCCGATTGAGATAAGGGTTGCAGGACTGGATGGGTTGGTTCAGAGGGTAGATTCTCTGGGATTTCGTTCGTCATGGTCGCTCTCCTTTTGTGAGTTGCTGATCCTTCTTTCACAGTATAGTCTAAGCAATCGCGGAGCGCAAGGTTTTGGATTAAATTTTCATTGAACACTGGTTGACATCGCTCCTTAATTGTTATAAACTGGAATAGACAACGAAGAGGTATCAGGGTGACGTAGAGCTCATTTCTGTCGAAGAGATGCCAGGCCAAAAGATCCATCTATGCCAGCCGGCTCAGTTCCACACCAATGGTTATCCGCCATTGATATTTGGCATCCAAAACAAACGGATATCAACCGTCATTCAGATGGCCTGGATGCAGATAGGGGGAGAACAGGTTTCCTTTTTACTACCCACCACTCTTAAGAAATTGCCAGGAGGTGTTAATGAAATAAACCCTACCAGCGATTAAGCCACCAATATAACAGTAAATGAATATTTACCCGTCAATAATGGCACTCAGTTTTTGAGAGGAGATGAAGCAATGGATAAGACCTTCAAGTATTTCGCGATCAGCTTGCTCATTATCGGTGGCCTTCTGTTAGGCGCCTGCGGACAGGCTGCTCCTGATACGATCAAAATCGGGGTGAATGCCCCGATGACTGGCGATATCCCCAAAGTTGGCGAAGGAACCAAGTTTGCGGCTGAGATGTGGCGGGACGCCATTAACGGCGCTGGCGGCCTGGACATCGGCGGCACAAAATACCAGGTTGAGTTGGTGATCGAAGACAATGAATCCAAAGCAGAATCTGCTGTAGCAACCAATACTAAGATGATCACCCAAGATGAAGTTCTGATCATTATCGGTCCCCAGGCCTCCAAGCAAGCTGTGCCTGCCGGCCAGGTAGCCAACGATAACCGGACTCCCATGATCAGCCCCTGGTCAACCAACCCCAATACCACCCTGGACCGCCCGTGGGTCTTCCGGGCCTGCTTCCTGGATGACTTCCAGGGCCCCGCGGTGGCGAACTTTGTCACTGCTGAATTCGGTTTCACTAAAGCAGCTGTGCTTTATGACATCGCCAGCGATTACCCCAAGGGCTTAGCAGAATTCTTCAAGAGTGCCTGGGAAGGGATCAATGGTGCTGGCTCCGTAGTTGCCTATGAGAGCTTCACCACTAAGGACGCTGACTTCAGCGCCCAATTGACCAAGATCCGTGATTCAGGCGCTGAATTCTTGTTTACCCCGCAGTATTACAACGAAGTTGCTCTGATTGCCCAGCAGGCTCACCAACTTGGCTTCAACGCACCTATCATGGGTAGCGATAGCTGGGGTTCGGCTGAGCTGGTCCCACTGTGCGGCGACGACTGCTATGGCGCGTTCTTCACCACCCACTATGCTGCCGCTGGCGCCGTGGGCGCCACCAAAGAGTTCATCGACAATTACAACGCCAAGCACGGTTACATTCCCGATGACGTGGCTGCCCTTACCTGGGATGCCTTCAACCTGGCCAAGCAGGCCATGGAAGATTGCGGCTCCATTACCGGCGACCTGGCTGCTGACCGCCAGTGCGTGCGCGATGCCCTGGCTCAAGTGACTGAATTCCCAGGCATCACCGGAACCATGACCTATAAGGGAACCGGCGATCCCAGCAAGTGTGCGGTGATCGTCAAGATTAGCGATACGGGTGATTTCAACTTCTACCAACAATCCTGCCCGTAACATTGCCAATTCCATGGTTAACCATCATCTGAATTGCAGCAAAGCAGTCTAGATATGAACACTCAGGGGCGGGCCAGGGTCACACGCTCTGCGCCCGCCCTCTCTACTTAACGAGGAGCAAAGACTATGGGCTCTTTTTTACAGAACGTGGTCAACTCCATGCAGTGGGGCTCTTTCTATGCGTTGATCGCTCTCGGCTACTCGATGGTCTACAGTGTGTTAATGCTTTTCAACTTTGCACATGGCGACATTTTTATGGTCGGTGCATATGTCGGCTTCTTCATTGCCACCGGTCTGCTGAACCTGTCCGCCCTGGGCATTATTGCCTTACCTGGCTGGTTGATACTGATCCTGACCCTCCTGCTGGCCATGTCCATCACTTCACTGGTTGGGATCCTGGTAGAGCGGATTGGCTACCGGCCGCTGCGTAATGCACCGCGCGCTTCAGCTGCCATTACTGGTTTGATGATCGGTATCATCCTGGAAACTGGCAACCTGGCTATCCTGGGCGCCCGGCGCCAGAGGTTTCCCGATATTATCACTACCAGCACCTTTCAGATCGGCGAAGTCAGTGTTACCAATACCAAGATCTTAATTGTGCTGATCTCGTTACTGTTGATGTTTGGGCTGCACCAATTTATCCAGCGCACCAAGTGGGGCATGGCAATTCGGGCTATGTCGTACGACTTTGTGGTGGTACCGTTAATGGGTGTGCCACTTAACACCATGGCTGCCATGACCTTCGGCATCGGTTCTGCTCTAGCAGCAGCAGCTGGTGTCTTCTACGGTATGGCCTTTCCGGTGTTGGACCCTTATATGGGCATCGAGTACGGCTGGAAGGCTTTTGTGGCAGCCATCTTGGGTGGGCGCGGTTCGGTTGTTGGAGCCGCGCTGGCTGGCTTTTTGATGGGCTTTTTGGATATCTTCGTTGCCACCTATTTCCCTTCCACCATGCGTAACTTGATCAGCTTTTCCATTATCCTGGTCATCCTGACCTTCCGGCCACACGGCTTTTTTGGCAAGCCGTACAGCGCCCAGCTGCGGCTGTGAATCCCTAAAGTTAGCGTTGTATACATAGACGAGAAATTACTATGAAAAATATAATAGGAAACTCATCACCTACGCTGAGCACAGGGATACGTCGTTACTGGAGGGCTTTTCGCCAGATGTTCGCCCAGACCCCGCTTCTGGGTTGGATCTTGGGCATTATCGTAGCTTCTGGCCTGGAACGTCTGGTTGGCCTTCCCCTGGCTCGTGCGATCGGGCTGAGCAAACCACCGGTGCTCTTCGGCGTCGACATCGCTTTGAAGACACCCCAGCTCTTGCCCGCCTCTTTCCTTTATGACCTAGTGATCTATCTTATCCCAGTTATTTTGGTGGCGCGCTTTCTAAACCCGCTTAGCAATAGGGTGTCAGCCTGGCTATTCCGCTTCCCCTTGGGGGTCTCTGCTCTGGTCCATGTGGCTTTGCTTTATCTGGGTTTGGAACTTTGGACTGGAGTCAGCGATTATAGGGTTCTGGTGGCTAAACTAATGATGATTGCCATTATGATCACCCTCAGTCTAAACGTGGTCAATGGCTTTATGGGGGAATTCTCCTGCTCACACCCCGGTTTTATGGCTCTGGGGGCTTATATTGCTTCCCTCTTAACGGTGGTGTTTTTTGTCGGCAGCAACTTTGGCCCGGCGGTGCTACCTGCCTCCATCGGCCCGTTTTTCTTTCCGCTGGCACTGATCCTGGGCGGTCTGACCGCTTCCCTGGGTGCGCTGCTGGTGGCCATCCCCTCGTTTCGCACACGCGGGGACTACCTGGCGATCATCTCCCTGGCTTTCCTGTTCATCGTCAAAAGCCTGTTTGAGAACCTGGAGATGTTGGGGGGAGCGCGCGGCTTTGGCAACCAACCCAATTGGGCTACTCTGCCGGTGGTCTTTGCCTGGACCATGCTGTGCATCTGGATCATCAACAACTTCGTGGAGTCCACCATGGGCAAAGCTCTCAATGCAGTGCGCGATAACGAGCTGGCTGCCGATGCCATGACGGTCGATACCCGCAAAACCAAAATGATCACTTTCCTGTTCGGCGCCTTCTGGGCTGGTGTGGCCGGCGGTTTATTCGCTCATGTCTTGCGTTATGTCAATCCTAGCACCTTCGGCCTGCAAAAACTGGCTGAGGTCTTGGCTATGCTTTACTTCGGCGGGCTGAACTCGGTCTTCGGATCGATTGTCGGCGCGATTGGCTACAACATGTTGAGTGAGATGCTCCGCCCGCTGGAATTGTTTAAATGGATCATCATCCCCTTGTTGTTGATCCTGGTGATGATTTACCGGCCCACCGGTCTGATCGCCTTTCGGGAGTTCAATCTGCACAAGATCTTGCAGCCCAAGAAGTCGCACAATAAAGATGAGGTGGAAAATGTCCCTCCTGCAAGTTAACCGGATGACACATTATTTTGGCGGTCTGCGGGCGGTCTATAACTACAACCTGACTATCAACCGCGGTGAGATTCACGGTTTAATCGGGCCAAATGGGGCTGGCAAGACTACCATCTTTAACCTGATCACCGGGATCTATACACCTACTGAGGGCGATATCCTTTTAGATGGCCAATCCATCAAGGGTATACGCCCGCACCAGATCGCCGCTGCTGGCCTGGCGCGTACCTTTCAGAACCTGTTACTCTGGCGGCATATGACTGTGATTGAGCATGTCAAGCTGGCTCGCTACTCCAAGATAAGGTATGGTTTGATGGGGGCTTTCTTCAATACCCCCAGGCGCACAAAGGAAGAAGCCCAGATCACCCAGGTGGCCATGGATCTGTTAGAGCTGGTGGGCATCAGCCCCCTGGCGGACACGGTGGTTACGAACCTGCCGTACGGGGCCCAACGCAGGGTAGAACTGGCGCGCGCCCTGGCCATCGAGCCCAAGGTCCTGTTCCTGGATGAGCCCACTGCCGGTATGAACCCGGAAGAGATGGAGCAAATGATCGATATTATCCGCCAGGTACATCGACAGCTCAATCTGGCAATCTTCCTGATCGAGCACCGTATGCGCCTGGTGATGGAGCTGAGCGAACGGATCCAAACCCTGGTGTTTGGGGAAGTAGTTGCCGAAGGCTTGCCAGAAGATGTACGCAACAATCCGCTGGTCATCGATGCCTACCTGGGCAAGGAGGTTGAAACCTGATGCTGCTTTCAGTCGAAAATCTGTCGGTATCTTATGACCGCATTCGGGCGCTACACGGAATCAGCTTTGAGGTCGATGAAGGCGAGATCGTCTGCATTATCGGCGCCAATGGTGCCGGAAAGAGCACCACCCTGCGGGCGATTTCGGGTTTGGCGCCGGCTCATCCCGAATCCAAAATGACTTTTGCAGGACAGGACCTGATGCGTTACCAGGCGGATAAAATTGTCAGCCAGTTGGGTATCTCGCACGTACCGGAAGGCCGGCGCTTATTCGGAAACTTGACGGTTATGGAAAACCTAAAGCTGGCGGCTTATGCCCGCAAAGATAGCGCGGATATCGAACGAGACTACCAGCGTGTCTTTAAAATCTTCCCCCGCCTGGAAGAGCGCATGCACCAGGCGGCGGAGACCCTTTCCGGCGGCGAGCAACAGATGCTGGCTGTGGGTCGGGCGCTGGTCAGCGCTCGCAGGATGATGTTGCTGGACGAGCCGTCGATGGGCCTGGCTCCGTTGCTGATGGGCTCGGTATTTCAGGCTCTGCGCGAAATCAACAAAGAAGGCACCACCATCCTGCTGGTGGAGCAAAACGCGCGCATGGCTTTAAAATTTGCCTCGCGCGGTTATGTTTTGGAAAGCGGGAGCCTGGTGCTGGAAGGTAAGTCGGCCGATTTGCTGGCAAACCCGGATGTGAAGAAAGCCTATTTGGGAGGCTAAAGAACTAACCTAAAAAAATGACCTGCGCAATGGGCTACGCCCCCTGCGCAGGTCATTTTTTTTGAATTTTCCATATCAAAGGTTGGTAAGGACTACGCCCAGCCCTGCTTTTTGATGAAGTCGGTCAAAACCGGAATGTTGACCATCTCGCCCTGGTAGGCTTTATAAGCCCAGTATAGTTGCAGGATCAATCCGAGAGGCCAAATGCACAAGCCGATCAAGAAGGGGCTGGTAACGGTAACAAGAATATAGAACACCACACCCCATGCCAAAGCTTGGGCGTTATGAGCGCGGATGAAGGGGCGATTCTTCTTGTCTTCCAAAAGCAGTAAGACGATCGGGATCAGCGGGGTGAAAACATAAGCCAGTGCTGCCCACAGTTTGTCGTCGCTGGTAGGTCCATTCACATCTACAACTTGTTCATCCATTCTTTTTTCCTCCGAAAGGTTTTGGTGAATTCCCGGCTAAACGCAGGGCTGGATAAGGAACTTAGAGGGATTTTATAACAGAAACGCAATGCAAGGCAAGCGATATCCCAGAGGAATTGTGTATAACGTCCCGCAGGTTCGGATCTTTCAGGATTGAAGGGTGAAAACCTGCGGGACGTTATTAGGTCATAAATAAAACCCCACCTGAAGTGAAAAGTTACAACGTGATCACCCGGTCCGCTTTCCATTGTGCTTCAATGATATCCGCCATGCCCCC
>JAWOHN010000081.1:0-29977 GCA_046485135.1 Anaerolineales bacterium
CATTTCGATATACGGGACCCGCGATGGGGTCATGGCTGCAGGAGCGCTAGAAGAATCAAGGGCTTTGTTGCCGGCAGACACCTGCTGGATAACCATCGAGGGCGGCAACCATGCCCAATTCGGTTGGTATGGCGACCAGGCCGGCGATCTCCCCGCAACCATCAGCCATCTTGAGCAGCAACAGATCATCATTGAGGCAACCCTGGAGCTGCTAAAAGCCCTGGGAGGCGTCCAGACATCCAGCAATCCAAGCAACCCGGTTGTTTCAATTTCTTACCCATACCCGAACAGGATAATGCCATGAGATTTCGCCACAGCTTCAGGGTGAAAGCACCGCTCTCCCATGTCGCTGCTTTTCACCGCCAGTCCAGGAGCATGGGAGCGATCACCCCGCCGCCAGCAATTGTCCGCCTGCACCGTGCTCCAAACGAGCTAGGGGAAGGGGACGAGATGGAATTCACCATCTGGATGGGCCCATTGCCCATCCGCTGGAAGGCTCTCATTGAACAGGTATCACCACAAGGATTCACAGACCGCCAGTTACGCGGCCCTTTTAAAGAGTGGGTTCACCGTCACTCCTTCCATCCTATTGATCCCCTCACTACCGAAATCCGCGATGATGTAAAAGCCAAGCTACGCCTGCACCCACTATGGGGGCCAATTGGCCTGGGAATTTGGTTGAGCATGCCAGCCATGTTTGCCTATCGGGGATGGAGGACTCGCCAACTATTAAGGGGGAGCGAGTAAAAGTGAAAGATCCATACCGGGTTGTAGTGATCGGAGCAGGAGTTGGAGGTCTGGCAGCTGGCGCAGCCCTGGCTCGAGCAGGCTTAGATGTTACCGTTCTGGAAGCTCACATTTGCCCTGGCGGATGTGCAGGCACTTTCTACCACCAGGGCTATCGTTTTGATGCAGGCGCCACGTTAGCCGGCGGTTTTTATCCAGGTGGTCCAATGGATTTGCTGGCCGGCGCCACTGGTCTTGGCGCTTGGCCAGTCACCCCTGCCGATCCGGCTATGGTTGTGCACCTGCCCGGAGACATGCAAATTGCTCGCTGGACCGACGAAACACGCTGGCCAGAATACAGGGCTGCTTTTGGGACGCAAGCATTGGGATTTTGGCGCTGGCAGGAAAGCACTGCTGATGCACTATGGGAATTAGCCTTACGCACCCCAGCCTGGCCTCCCCAAACCTGGCTGGAAAGCGCTGGTCTGGTCCGCGACGGTTTAAGCTGGCTGGCATCGGGAGAATTCGCGCGGGCATTAACCATGCCCCGCCTGGTTGCGGACGCATTTCGCCCAGTTTCCGCTCATCTAGAGGGCATGCCAGAGGCCTTGCGTTTATTCATCGACGCTCAATTGCTGATCTCTGCCCAAACAACATCAAAGAACGCCAACGCACTGTATGGAGCGGCTGCTCTAGACCTACCACGTCGTGGAGTTGTCCACTTACAGGGTGGGATGGGTACCATCTCCACGATGCTGGCAGAAGCACTTGTAAAAAACGGAGGGCAAATACTTTACCGCCATGAAGCCACCCGCATCGTTATGCAGCGCGGCCGGCCTGTGGCTGTCGAAACAAAGAAAGGCACTTCCTTCCCAGCAGATATCGTGATTGCCAATCTGCCAGAATGGAACATCGCCCCTTTGCTTGGCGCAGCAGCGCCCAGGCGTTTACGCAACTTGCCGCGCAGACCTACCCAAGGCTGGGGAGCTTTCATGCTTTATGTGGGGATTGAGGAGAACGCGGTCCCGGCTGATTTGGCCTTACACCACCAGGTGATCAAAGGCCGGCCGCTGGCAGAGGGGAACAGCGTATTTCTGTCGCTGACTCCCAGTTGGGATAAGAACCGCGCCCCACAAGGCCACCGCGGGATTACTTTAAGCACGCATACAGAATTAAATCAATGGTGGCAGCTTTACGAGCATGACCGGCCAGCGTATGAAGCCATGAAATCGGCCTATACCGAACGCCTGCTATCAGCCGCCGAAAGGGTGTTACCAGAGGTACGTGCTGCCGCCGCTTTGACTTTGCCCGGGACCCCGGTCACTTTCCAGCGCTTTACACGCCGGGCAGGAGGTTGGGTGGGAGGCTTCCCCCAAACCGGATTGCTGACCACAAAAGGACCGCGCCTGGGCATGGGCCTGTGGATGGTGGGCGACAGTATTTTCCCCGGGCAGTCTACGGCCGCGACCGCGCTTGGCGGCCTGCGAGTCGCCGGTGCTGTGCTGGCCTCCCAGGATTACACACTTGAAAATATACCCGCCCCTGCAAACCAGCGCGGCCTGACCAGACAAGTATGAAACGAGTTCGACCGTATATCCTGATCTTTTTGGCTATCTTGCTATTATTGGTCCTGGTGGGACCATTCCTGGTGCCCGTGCCCCCCATCGAAGGCGCCCTCTCTCCACAAGAACTGGCCTGGTCACAAAGCCGTTTTGTCGAGATCAACGGGCTGCAAGTTCATTATGAAATAGCAGGCCAGGGAGAACCCTTCTTTTTATTGCTCCACGGTTTTGGGGCAAGCACCTTTACCTGGAGGGAAATCGTGCCAGACCTGGCTCAAAGCGGGACCGTGCTCTCTTACGACCGGCCTGGTTTTGGTCTTACCGAACGTCCACTGGAATGGCAGGACTCCAATCCCTATAGCCCGGAAGAAAGCTTGGGACTTCTGATGGGACTATTGGATCACTTTGGCATCGAAAAAGCCATTTTGGTGGGCAACTCGGCTGGTGGTACGGTCGCTTTGCAGGCAGCGTTGAGGTTCCCTGAGCGGGTAGAAGCGCTTGTCCTGGTTGCTCCTGCCGTTTACACCGGAGGCGGTGCGCCGGCCTGGATCCGGCCGCTATTGAGCGCACCCCAAATATGCCGCCTGGGCCCATTATTTGTCCGGCGGGTGTTTGGGTCTGCAGAGGGCCTGGTTGACCTGGCCTGGCACGATCCCAGCCAGATCACACCTGAGATTCGGGCAGGATACGAAAGACCACTCCAGGTAGAAAACTGGGACAGAGCATTGTGGGAGCTGACCCTGGCCAGCCAAGAATCAAACCTAGCAGAAGAGCTGGCGCAGGTTCAGGTGCACAGCCTGATCATCACCGGCGATGACGACCGAATTGTGCCAACGGAGGAAAGCATCCGCCTGGCAAGCGAGCTTCCCAACGCGGACCTGGCGGTCATTGAGAATTGTGGACACGTTCCGCAAGAAGAATGCCCAGACAAATTCATGGAGGCCCTAAAAGAGTTTATTTCTAACCGGCTTGGGAGTATAATATTTTCTGACGAAGGAGGAAACCATGGCCGACGAAAAGTTTGATGAGAAAGAAGCCGAAAAGCGAGACGAGAAGAGCTGGGAAGAAAAGTATCGCAACGACCCGGTATCTGCTGCGGTATGGGCTTGTGTGTTCATTTGGGCCGGCCTGGTGCTCCTGGCCGGCAATCTGGGGTTACTGGACTGGCTATCTGCAGAACCTGGGCGGCGATTCTTTGCCTGGAGCGATTCGTGGGGCTTGATCCTGTTGGGAGCTGGCGTCATTGTTCTGATCGGGGCAGGCATTCGCGTGGCAGTGCCGGCCTATCGCAGGTCTGTTTTAGGGGACCTGATCTTAGGCGCCATCTTGATGGGGATTGGCATTGGGAATATTTTCGGTTTCAGCGTCACCCTGCCCCTGATCCTAATCATCATCGGACTCTCAATCTTGTTGCGGGGCTGGAGGCGAGAGCGGATCTAAAGATTACCCAGATTGAGGGTCATGGCTTCATCCCAAAGGTAACGCAGGTAAGTCCACTGTTTTTCCCGCCCAATGCAGCGAAAATAAGGCGGCTGGAAAGCGCGGATCAAATCCCCAATACGGTAGCGGGGTAGTACGGGAGTGGACACCACCAGTCCGCCCATTTCTCCCGGCTGCAGCTCATGCAGCATCTTGATCCCTGAGCGAGTCAGGACCTCGAAGAAAAACATATCATAATTGGGCGCCCAGGCTCGTTTTTCATCCAGTTGCTGGCCAAACATACCCTCGGTCGTCCCATAGATTTCGCGGATGGCTGTCGAACCATATAGCGCCTTGAGGGCCGGCTGGTAGCGAGTGTTAATACCCGGCACACTACCCAAAGTCATCACCTGAATTTTCCACAGGTCTTTCGGGTAAAGCTTGTGCACACGGCGCAAGTAGCGGGCAAAACGCAAAGCGGTGGGACACACTCCGCCAACCAGGCTGACATCTTTGGCTTTACATAGCTGATAAGCCAGCTCAAAGCGCCTGTCCCAATCACGTTCAGATTTTCCGCCGCCCAGCGCATCGATCTCGCCCTGTGCAGGGACCGAGGTAATAGGGGTAAAGGTGGAAACATATTTGGTATAGATGCCAGAGCTGTAGCCATACTCCACTTCCCGACCACCGGCATTGACCTTTCCCACCACGGAAGGAAAATTGAGGTTCAAATTGACGCCAGCGAAAATCTCATACTTGCGTGAGCTGGCGATGTAGTTCATTACCGCTCGTCCTGCACTGACGCGCATACGCATATCGGTAGGCGTCATCGGAATAAACTTGGACTCCCCCTTGGTTGTGCCGCGCGTGATAGCCCATCCAACGGGCTGCTCCCATAAAAGCAGATCCTCCTCACCGGCCATAACCTGTTCGATCAGAGGCTTATAAGTTTCGTAGGTGGCGATCGGGAACGCACGCCGGTAGTCAGCTAATGTATCGATCTGGGCAGCCCCATGGTTAGCGCCATAGCGAGTCTTGGCATAATCCAACAAAAGGTTGTGTAAGACTTGCTCTTGGGTCAGGCCGGGGGTTTCCAAGGAGGCGTACCAGGGCTGTAGAAAACCCTGAACCAATTGTGCACCGCTTTCAGCATCTATGTTCATCGTCTGACATCTCCCAAATCCTTTGACAACACCCCATTCGAAGGGATTTTTTCAATTTTTCCATTCTATAGTGTTTCTCAACCAATGACAAGATGATCCTATGAACACAGGCCAGACCAGTGTTCCGGCCATCTCCGGCTTAGCTGGGTAACTTCTAATTAAGATAGCATTTTACCCTTCACAAGGATAAAATCCAGTTAAAATTAATCATAAGCGCCCGGCTCGAGAACAGATTACCCCTCGAGCCGTTCTGTATGTTTGAAATCAATTACACCTGGCAGGGAATTTCGGATCAAACTAATCTCTAAGGATATCGATTATGAAATATTTCCGGCGCGCAGAGCCAGCTGAACCTGCTTCGCCATTCGAGATTAAGAGACAAAACTTCAGGAACGTGCAGGTTGATGCAATTGGTATTGGCCTGGCCAGCGCGGCTGCCCCATTCTTACCAGTCTTCCTAACCCGCCTGGGAGCCACCAATATCCAAGTCGGTTTGTTGACATCTATGCCGGCTTTCACAGGGTTGGTCCTGGCTATCTTCATCGGAAACTTCCTGCAAACCCGGCGTAACATCATCCCGTGGTTCAGCGGGGCGCGCCTGTTGGTGGTTTCTTCTTATGCATTGACCGGCATTGTGCCATTCCTGGTTCCCCAACATTTCGCTGTCCAGGCAGTGCTGCTGATCTGGGCAGCAGCCACCATCCCTCAGACCATGCTGGCAGTGGCTTTTTCGGTGGTCATGAATGCAGTAGCAGGGCCGGAAGGCCGTTACGATTTGATGAGCCGGCGCTGGTCGATCTTGGGATTAACCAGCGCAATCACCGTAGCAGTAGCCGGCTGGACCCTGGACCAACTTGCTTTCCCGATCAACTATCAATTGGTCTTCATGGCGCTATCCTTGGGTGGATTGATCAGCTATTACTTCTCCAGCCATATCACCCTGCCAGAATCAGAAATCCCACAGCAACCAAAAGGGCTCTCGGTCCAGCAGCGATTCAAAGACTATACCAACTTGATTCGCCACGAAGGAGCGTTTATTTCCTTTACAGCCAAACGTTTTGTCTTTATGTCGGGAACTGCGCTGGCTACCCCCCTCTTCCCGTTGTACTATGTCCGCGAGGTGCAGGCCAATGATGCCTGGATCGGGATTATTAACACTTCTCAAACTGCGGTCCTGCTGATTGGCTATTATTTGTGGACGCGCCAGTCTAAGTTGCGTGGCTCGCGCTTTGTGCTGTTGAGGACCACCTTCAGCCTGGCCTTATACCCGGCTCTGGTAGCCATGACCCAGCGGGTGGAGTTGATTGCCATATTCGCCGGCCTGGCCGGTATTTTCCAAGCGGGTATCGATCTGGTATTTTTTGACGAGTTGATGAAAACCGTACCGGAGAAGTTCAGCGCTAGATTTGTCTCGCTTGCTCAAAGCTTAGGATACCTCTCAGCTGTTGCCGCTCCCATATTAGGCGCCTGGCTGGCGGACCATATCGGCATTGGCGGAGCCCTGATGGTCAGCGCGCTATTGCGCTTGATCGGCTTTGGGCTGTTTGCGTTTAAGCCTCCGGCAGCCACACTGCAGCAACCGATATTGAAAGACTAAGTTCGTTGAGCTTTCTCGTCCACCTCAACTTCCCCCAGGTAACCCAGCTCCGTTAGGAAGGTCAGTATCTTCTCAACTGCGCCGGGTTGGACAATCACAGCAGTTGGTCCAAGCGGGTCACCTAAAAAGCGCGCCATCCGAGAGGTCCGCAAGGTATTGAGCAGGTCAGGAGAAGCCAGCCGCAGTACAACCAGATGTTGAAAGCGCGCTTCTGTGCCTTTGCGCTCCCAGCGTTCCAGGGTTTTGATCAGGCTTGGCGGCACAGGTTGGGCAAAACGACGCAACAGACTCAGCAAGTGAGTCACAGCCAGGCCTTGCTGTCTGGCTCTTTCCAAAGAAAACGGTGTAATCTGGTAGCGGTAGATGTTATCTCGCTCACCCTCCCATACGCAAAAGCGGGCTATTTGGTAGCGAACCGCGCGCGGCGCCAGACGAGGGACATGCAAACGGGCATCCGAACGGGCTAACACGGCCGCGTTTTCCACTGGCAGACCAGATGGCGCTTTTCCCGATAAAAAGCTTGTGGACCAGGTCGAAAAGCGAAAAGCGGAAACAACACCTTGCGGTTCTGGGGAGGCCAGATCGAGAACACCCAGCCAATGAAGAGGCCCGGTCAAAAGGTAACGGATCAAAGCGCCTTCCATATCATCCCAATGTTCAAAGCCCCGGATAAATTCGCCACTATGGGTATCACGAAGAAACCAAGAATCATAATCTCCTGCCGGACGCAAGAAATCAGGATGGTTGTAGCGAACAGCATCCACAAAAGACGGCAGACTCCAGAAGATACGCTCTTGGCCGGTCGTGCTCATTGGGATAGAGGCCAAAAAATCTAATATTAATTTGCGCGGTCGGATTGGATCATGCTCCAGATCTCCCTCCACCTGCAAATTGGGAAGCAGTCGCAATTCATCAAAAACTGAGCTTTCAAGCCAGGCAGTGAATAACTGAGCCATTGCCTCGGCGCGGCTTGCTTCCAGGAAGAGACGCGTCGGGTCGGGGCGTGGAAATCCCTGCTCATCCAATAAGCCGGCAGCCATGAGCAGAGCTTGCAGCGCTGTTGGTGTGAGAAAGTCAAATGATGGGGAGGCGTGGTCGGAAGTCCACTTAGCAACCATCTCATCTGGCGCAAGATCCAGGCGCAGAGCCGCTAATAGCGTGCACGCGTGATCTAACAGGCGATCTGAGACAGGGATCAAGCTGGCTCGCTCAGCCGGAGCAGCGGCGCGTCCCAAAGAGGAGGTCGCCGATCCCCCACCGGGAGGGACCAACCCCAGCAGGTCATCCGGAATATAGGCAAATTCTTGCGGACCATTGGGAGTATCAAAAAATGCTCGCGCCACCAAAGCTCGGTACCACAAGATTTCAGCCGGCGAAATGGGTTTTAGATAGGGGCGATCGCGATCCCGGCGTCCCGGACCCATTTCCCGGACCATGCCATAACGGCGGGTGAACATTGGCCAGGGCAAGCGTCCCTGGTTCTGGATCAGATCGTCCAGAGCCAGACGAGCCTCAATTGGCAAGTCTTCAACAATCTCATGTACAAGGGATGGATTGAGCAAAGCAGGCGCCAATTGCTCCAGCGCCTGGCGTACATCCTGGGCTTCCAGTTCAAATCCCCACAAACCCGCCACGATTTGCAGGTAGCTTAAGTCGCTGCGCTTGAGACTGTGGGAAAGGTCAGGCATATCCACCCAAAGACCCAAACTCCCAATGATCCATAATTATTATCCGGAAATTTTGATCAGATATTAGACTAATAACGCTGCTTTAAGGCTGACACCGGCAAGACGACCTGCCCCTCTGTGGGATCACCCAGCAGTAGGGTATCCTGCGGGTGAGCAAAAGCCATCCAGGCTGTATACGCAGCGATGAGTGCATCCAACTCATTGGGTGAGTATAAATTATCATCAGGCAAAATGCCTTGGAGAAGACGATGACGGGTGATCTCTTCAAAAAAGCGCATCGAATCTGGGATACGCAGTCGTTGCTCAAACAGCACCAACTGGCGTTGGATGCGCCCTTCTAGCGTATATTTCGGAAAGGGAGTAACGCCCAACAACGCGCAAAAGCTGGCATGCGGGTACACTTCCAAGTATTGGCGCGGCTCATCTGCACTTGGATAAGGCCGATAGCCTATGCTCTCTAAACGTTGGAACAGATGGAAACCCATCCGCATCCAGTTGGGACATTCCTCCTCCTTGGACGGAGTTTGGGGACAACTGATATTATGCTGCCGGAATTGATACTCCAGTACCCTGAAATTAGTCCAGCGACCCGGTCGAGGCGGTGGAGAAAGCTCCTGGCGGATTTCTGCACGGTCCATCACCCCCAGGTTGGGACGGCGCGGCGCACTCACAGCCACAAAAGCCTGGCGTAATCCAGCTACAAAGGCCAGCACATCCTCCATACCGCTCTGGCCTAAAGCCAGCAGGTTGAGGTCATGATCCAACGCTACGTATGCAAACGGGCGCTGCCCAGCGGTGGGGTCAATCCCGAGGAAAGTGGTGTGAGCCGTAAACATAATTTTCAACCCTCAGTTTAGCGCAAAATCGCTCAAGGTGCAACTATAAATAAATCCCAATTGCCCATATTGCTTAGAACCCCTCAGCTATACTATAATTGTACCGACAGGAAACCTGCCAGGCTAACATATGGCAAGCGGCATTGAGATCCATGTTTCTATACCGGGTTGTCTGCAGGCAGAATATCCACCAGAATCCACAAAAGTCAGATACCACCATCATTTTACAGGAGGATAATCAGGATGGCCGAAACGTTCAAGCTGACCTACTCAACAATGTTTAACCCACCAGAAGAATTACATACCCGTTTTGAAGAAGCTCTGGTAAAAGTTACCGCGGGACTAGGCAAAGAATATGGCATGATAATCGATGGCAAAGACCATTTTGTCAGCGACAAGTATGAAAACTACTCGCCTGCCAATACCGACCTGGTGTTGGGTGTCTTCCAAAAAGGAACAGAAAGCGATGCAGAAGCTGCCCTGGCGGCAGCACGCAAGGCGTTTCCCAAATGGAGCCAGATGAAGTGGCAAGATCGGGTAACCTTGTTGCGGAAGGCTGCCGAATTAATTGATCAGCGCACCTTTGAAATCGGGGCCATGATGGCGATGGAAGTCGGCAAAAACCGGATGGAAGCCTTGGGGGATGTTGCAGAGACTGCCGACTTGATCCGTTATGCCTGTTACCAAATGGAAAAGAACAACGGATACATTGTTGAGATGGAACGCGACCCCTTGGTCGGATATACCTCTACCAATGTCTCCGTTCTGCGCCCGTATGGCGTTTGGCTGGTCATCAGTCCCTTCAATTTTCCCTTTGCTCTGACGGGAGGCCCGGCTGGTTCCGCTCTGGTCACCGGAAATACTATTGTGATCAAACCCGCTACAGACACCCCTTGGGTTGTGCGTATGTTGGCAGAATGCTTCCGCGATGCCGGGCTGCCGGAGGGTGTATTCAACTATGTGACCGGCCCAGGCCGGACGCTGGGTCAGGCCCTGATCGATAGCCCCGAGGTAGATGGAGTAACCTTTACGGGCTCCTATGACGTTGGAATGAAGATTTTCCGCGACTTTGCCGGAGGTCGCTATATTCGTCCAACGATATTAGAGCTGGGCGGAAAGAACCCGGCCATAGTCTCTCGCAACGCCGACCTGGAGCGCGCCGCAATTGGCATTGTGCGTTCGTCTTTCGGCTTGCAAGGACAGAAATGCTCGGCCTGCTCCCGGGTTTTCATTGAAGAACCCATGTACGATCAACTGGTATCACGATTGGTGGAGCTAACCAATAAGCTAAACATTGGTGACCCCACCGACCGTAATGTTTACCTGGGTCCGGTTATCAACCGTAGCTCTTACCAGGATTTCAAAAATTTCACTGAAGAGTTATCTCAGGCAGGAGTATTCCTGACCGGCGGGGAGGTTTTAACGGACGGTGCATATGCCAAGGGCTTTTTCTGTAAACCTACCCTGGTTGGCGACCTGCCCCTGTCTCATCGCTTGTGGAAGCATGAAATGTTCCTGCCAATCACTACCCTGGGTAAGGTCTCCAATCTAGATCAGGCAATGCAGCTTGCCAACGATGTCGACTACGGGCTGACAGCTGGCTTCTATGGCTCGCCCGAAGAAACGGAGTGGTTCTTCCAGCATATCCAGGCCGGCGTGACCTACGCCAACCGGCCACAAGGGGCCACGACCGGCGCCTGGCCCGGCTACCAACCCTTCGGAGGCTGGAAAGGTTCGGGGTCGACCGGCAAGAACGCTGGTGGGCATTACTACCTGCCACTGTACATGCACGAGCAAATCCAGACCCGGATCAAATAAACGGTTTTGAAGCGCTGCCCTCTCACTGCAAAGAATCGCCAGTTAGAGAGGGCAGCAGCCCAATAAGCCGCCGGAATAGATGAAATGCAGGTCGAAAAAGGACGGGTAGGGCAATACTTCATTTTTGTCGGCGTCATCCTGCTGATCATTTTCTTCTCCATTGATCCAGGCGCCCCACCCTTGTTTGGTTTCTTTTTCTGGGGCATTGTGCTGATCGGTTTGGGCCTGTACTTGATCCGGCGCGATTGGAAAAAACCCCCACCAAGCGGGCGCTTCCGCTTATTGCGCAAGCTGCGCCGCCAGCCAAAAGATAATGCTAACGAAGAACCGAAAAATGATGTCTAAACTAACCACACTCTCAGAGGCCATCTCCAGTAATATTCATGATGGTGACACAATTTACGCAGCCGGGTTTACACACCTGATTCCCTTTGCTGCCGGGCATGAGATCATCCGCCAGGGCATCCGGAATCTGGTTTTGGCCCGGGCAACCCCTGACCTGATTTACGACCAAATGGTCGCAGGGGGCTGCGCCAGCAAAGTGATCTTCTCGTACATGGGCAATCCAGGTGTGGGCTCGCTGCGCTTTGTACGCAGCCAAATCGAAGCTGGAACCCTGGAATGGGAGGAGTATTCACATTTTAGCATGATCTCGCGCCTCCAAGCTGGCGCGACCGGGCTGCCCTTCATGCCTATGAACCCAACGGCAGCCGGAGACTTGGAGCGTGCCAACCCACTCTACCGGACGGTGACCGACCCGTATTCGGGAGATGATGTCGTCGTTGTTCCAGCGCTAAAGCCGGATGTTGCCATCGTCCATGTTCAGCGAGCTGACGCGCAGGGAAACGCTCACCTATGGGGCATCATCGGTGAACAAAAAGAGGCAGCCTTTGCCTCCAGCAGAGTGATCCTGACCGCTGAGGAAATCGTCGATGAAGAGGTCATCCGTTCCGACCCAAACCGCACGCTAATCCCCGGTTTCATTGTTAACGCTGTCTGCCATGCACCTTACTGCGCCCACCCATCCTATACCCAAGGCTATTATGACCGTGACAATTCCTTTTACCTGCAGTGGGATGAAATCAGCAAGACCCAAGCAGCGGTCCAGAGCTATCTGGATGAGTGGGTCTATGGAGTCAAAGACCGGTCTGAATATTGGCAAAAGCTAGGGGTAGAAGTACACCAGCGTTTGAAAGTCGACAGTCGTCCCAGCCGGGTTGTGGATTACGGGCAGTATTAAGGATTCCCCATGAGCACATATTCTTCCTCCGAACTCTTAACGATCAACGCTGCCCACCTCCTGCGCGATGGAGACGTGGTATTTGTGGGTGTGGGATTGCCCAATTTGGCTTGCAACCTGGCCCGGCATACGCATGCCCCTAACCTGGTGATGATTTATGAGGCGGGTGTGATCGGCGCTCAACCGGCCCGTCTCCCGCTTTCCATCGGCGACCCCACCCTGGTGAGCGGGGCGCTTTCTGTTTGCAGCATGTATGATATCTTTGCGTTTTACCTGCAGAGAGGCAATGTGGATGTTGGCTTTTTAGGTGGGGCGCAGATCGATCGCTACGGAAATATCAATGCAACTGTCATTGGTGACTACCATCATCCGAAAGTCCGCTTGCCCGGCTCGGGAGGTTCTATGGAAATGTCTGCCTGGGCCAATCGCTGCTATATCCTGACCCCACATCAAAAGAGACGCTTTCCAGAAAAGGTCGATTTCCGCACTTCCGCCGGCTTCCTGAGCGGCAAGGTGGAGAGGGATGCAGCCAAGCTACGCGGGAAAGGTCCCCAGGCAATTGTCACGGACCTGGGCATCCTGGAACCCGACGAAAACGGAGAGCTGGTTTTAACAGCCCTGCACCCAGGCGCCACCCCCGAGCAAGCGCGCGCCAACACCGGCTGGGATTTGAAATGCGCCTCAGAAATCCGCACCACAAAGGCGCCCAGCCAGGAGGAGCTGCGTATCTTGCGCGAGGACTTGGATCCAAATGGGATTTATTTGAAAGGAGGCGCCTGAGGTCCTGGACGTTCTACCTTCAGCGACCTAACAACCGGCTTCCGGTTGACCTCCACATTTGACGTCCAGCGAGGACCCATATGCACTTTTTTCTGGCTCTTTTACCGATCCTGATCATACTGGTGCTCATGGTTGGGCTGCGTTGGGGGGCAGCCCGGGCCGGTGGGGCTGGCTATCTCAGTGCTTTGTTGCTGGCTTTGTTGTATTTCGGAGCAGATGTCCGGCTCTTGGCATACGCACACACCAAGGCGACGCTGCTATCTTTAGACGTGCTGCTGATCATTTGGGCAGCATTCCTGCTGTACCGGGTGGCAGATGAAGCTGGCGCCATACGCACCATCGGCCTGGCCTTGCCGCACTTGACCGCCGATCGAGGTATGCAGGCGCTGATAATTGGCTGGGTATTTGCCTCTTTTTTACAAGGAGTGGGCGGGTTTGGTGTTCCAGTGGCGGTCATTGCACCGCTTCTGGTGGGATTGGGCTTCGCTCCTTTACAGGCAGTTGTGATTCCATCCATCGGACACGGCTGGGCGGTTACTTTCGGATCCTTAGGTTCATCGTTTCAAGCTCTGATGGCCTCCAGTGGGTTGCCTGGAGAGATGCTGGCGCCAGACTCAGCCCTGTTCCTGGGAATATCCGCCATCCTGGTAGGGTTTCTGGTAGCCCATGCAGCAGGGGGTAGCCGGGCAACCTTCCGGTTGGTAACGCCGGTTTTAATCCTGGCGCTTGTGATGGGTCTGACCCAATACCTGGTGGCGGTTGCCAGATTATGGAATATCGCCGCCTTTAGCGGTGGAATGCTTGGGCTGCTGGTGGGAATCCCGCTGGCACGAAAGTATAAGGGAGAGGCTGAAGAGCGCGAAGCGCTGGTATTGAAATCTTTAGCGATTGCCTTATCCGGATACGTGATCCTGATCGCCATCACCCTGGCAGTGCAGCTGGTGCCTGGTATCGGAAAATTTTTAGGTCAGGTGGTGATCCGGTTGGAATTCCCTGAGTTGGTCAGCGCCCTTGGGCATCTTACACCTGCCGGACCGGGACGCAGCATCCCTTTATTCCGGCACCCAGGAGCCATACTGACATATTCCTCGATCATTGCGTTTTTGATCTACAAGAAAGCCGGATTGTACCAACCCAACGCAGCTAAGCGCATCATCAAAGGAACCATCGAGAAAGTAATGTCCTCAAGCGTCAGCATCGCATCGATGGTTGCCATGGCAGTGATCATGGAACATGTTGGGATGATCGAAATCCTGGCGCAGGGTCTGGCCAATAGCATGGGCATGGCATTCCCTTTAGTAGCTCCCTGGATTGGAGCATTAGGCGCTTTCATGACGGGCAGCAATACCAACTCAAACGTGGTCTTCGGGGCTTTACAAGTCCGGACGGCAGAACTGCTCAACTACCAGGCTGCCTTGATCTTAGCCGGGCAAACCGCTGGGGCTGGCTTAGCCTCAGTCATGGCCCCTACCAAAATTGTGGTCGGCGCCAGCACCGCCGGAATGGCCGGACGGGAAGGGGATGTGATGCGCCAGTTGCTGGTATATACCGGTTTGCTGGTTTTGTTGATCAGCGTCTTGACCATGGCCAGCGTCCTGTTGGAAAATAACAACCTGTGGTGGTGAGCAAATACGACTATGACTATAATCAAATGGTTGAGGAAAAACACTTTTCAGGTGCACCTGATTGCTTTCCTGCTGATGATCACCTCGTCCGTATTGTTATATTCTGCCGTCGAAAGAGGCGATATCCCCTCAATGTGGTTGCTGGTGGGATTCTTTATCACCGGCAATATCCTGGTCATCCTGGTACGATAGTATGCGTAGGAAATTTCTGTGCCAGGCAGAGTTGTGATAATTAAGCATGGATCCCATAAACGATAAGGAGGTCGACCAGTGTTGTTGAACTCTGCCTTTGCAAAAAAATTCGGTTATATGCCGTCATGTATCGCCCGGGCGCCAGGACGGGTAAACCTGTTGGGGGAACACGTTGATTATAATGACGGCCCGGTTCTGCCCGTTGCCCTGGACATGGCGGTCGAACTGGCCTTTGCACCCAAAGAAGATGGATTAATTACCTTACATGCTTTAGACCTGGGAGAACGGGTTACTTTTAACTTAAAATCCATGCAAGACAAAAAGGATTGGCAGGGCCATGAACTGCCCCACTGGGCGCTCTATCCGGCAGGGGTGGCATGGGCCTTGCAAGACGCGGGTCTATCGGTGCCTGGAATGCAAGCTGTTTACACATCTGAAATTCCCATCGGCGCTGGGTTGAGCTCATCTGCAGCGGTAGAGGTTGCTTTTGCCGTGGCCTGGCAGGCGCTGGGCGGTTGGAAAGCTGACCGGATGAAAATTGCCCAACTGTGCCAACGGGCAGAGAATGTTTATGTGGGTGTAGCCAGCGGATTGATGGACCAGTTTGCCAGTGCACACGGGGTGACCGGCAAAGCGCTCTATTTTGACACGCGTAACCTTGAATGGCAGACGGTTCCCTTACCGCCGGCGACAGCCTTGGTTATTGCGGATTCGCGCGTGCCCCGCAGTCTGACTGTTTCAGCCTACAACCAACGCCGGGCAGCCTGCGAACAAGCGGTCGAGTTGCTGCGCAAATACAGGCCCGACATACGTTCGCTGCGAGATATTACCCCCATTGAGTTGGCTGCCTACCAGGAGTTCCTGCCTGAGGAGATCGAAAAACGGGCTGAGCATGTCGTAAAAGAGATTGCCCGGGTCCACTCGGCCGTACGCGCTCTAGAATTAGGGGAAACGCGCTCCTTTGGAGCGCTCATGTATGCCGGGCATGCTTCCTTGCGTGACCTTTACGAAGTAAGCACGCCTGAACTGGACATCCTGGTGGAGACCGCCCACTTGCTTAAAGGCTGTGTTGGCGCCCGCCTGACTGGAGCTGGCTTTGGCGGTTGTACGGTCAACCTGGTTGAAGAGGCACAGGTTGACCAATTTATCGAGGGTTTAAAGATCGGTTATCACAACAAAACCGGCCGAGAGGCTGTAATTTACCACAGCCAGGCCAGTGATGGCGCTTCCGTCCGAAAAGCTAGAAATTGATTAATATCAATCCGCGCGCGCTGGCGGTGTTGTATGCTGTGGTAAGATTTTTCTATGGATTACTCAAAAATTACAGATCACCTTTATATCGGTACAACGCCGCGCCCAGAAGATTATCACACATTACGCGATATGGGTGTGGGACTGGTGATCAATATGCGCTTCGAGCGACGCCCTCACCCGGACCCACATGATCCACCCATGCCGGTGCTTTGGCTTCCAAGCGTAGACAGCCCGCTTTTCCCGATATCAATTAAAAAGCTCCACCAGGGAGTAACAGCTGCCTTGGAAACCATTCGAAGAGGCCAGGCTGTTTATGTGCACTGTCACCACGGCATCCACCGGGGAGTGGCAATTGGCGCGGCTATCCTTATTGGATTGGGTCTTTCTGCCGAGGAGGCCATGCTATTGGTTAAGCAACACCGCCAGGTCGCTGACCCCCATACCTGGTATATCCGTAGGCGTATCGAACGCTTTGCAGCTTTTTGGAGCCAGCACCAACAAGAAGTAAGCAATTAAACCTGACTGCCTGCAGGAAAATCTAAAAAGGTCCTGCTCAGGCAATCACTCCTAGCTTGCGCCCAACAGTAGTAAAAGCCTCCAAACCACGGTCTAAATCCTGTTGAGCATGTGCAGCTGAGATCATCACCCGGATGCGGGCCTTGCCGCGGGGTACAGTGGGAAAGCCCAGTGCCATGGCAAACACCCCTACATCAAAGAGCTCACGGCTGAATTGTTGCGCCAGAGGGGCCTCACCCAGCATCACCGGAGTGATGGGAGTGACACTATTACCGATATCGAAACCGAGTTCTTTCATCCCGGCTTTGAAATAACGCGTGTTCTCCCATAATCGATCCACCAGCTCGGTTGATTCTTCGAGGATATCCACCGCTGCCAGACAGGCAGCCACATCTGGAACGGTCATGGCGGATGAAAACAGGAAGGGACGACCACGCTGGCGGAGCCATTCCACCACCAGAGGGTTGCCCGCCACAACACCCCCAACCACCCCAAAAGCCTTGGAAAGCGTACCGACTTCCACGTCCACTTTTCCATGCAATCCAAAATGATCCACAATTCCCCGGCCGCCTTTGCCAAGCACCCCTTCTCCGTGAGCGTCATCCACCATCAAGATCGCGTTGTACTTGCGGCTGATCGCATAGATCTCATCCAAAGGAGCAATATCTCCATCCATACTGAAAACGCCGTCGGTGATCACCAAAACTTTTGGATACAGGTCGCGACTTTCCTGGAGGACTCGCTCCAAATCTAACGGGTCGCAATGGGCATAGCGCAAAATGCGAGCTCCGGAAAGCCGGCAACCATCGATAATGCTGGCATGATTGAGCTCATCTGAGACAATTGCGTCCTCTTTGCCGGCTAGAGCTGGGATGGTCGCCAAGTTGGCTGTAAAACCAGATTGGAAGGTAATTGAAGACTCAACCCCCTTGAATGCAGCCAGCCGTTGCTCCAGCTCTAAATGCAGATCCATGGTGCCAGCGATACTGCGCACAGCCGCCGGACCAACCCCAAGTTTGTCCACAGCCGTCCTGGCTGCCTGGACAATTCGAGGGTGGTTCGCCAGCCCCAGGTAATTGTTGGAGCAGAAGTTTAACACCTGCTTCCCATCGACCACTAACCAGGCGCCCTGGGGTGAGCTCAAGGTTCGGATGCGGTTGTATAATCCCGCGCCTTTGAGATTGTCTAACTCTGTTTGAATCCAATCGAGCTTGGTGTCCAGTTCTGCGCTCATTTCCACCTCTTTCTCATCAACATAGGGTCTGTAGTAATGAAATTGCTGGGCAGGGACAGCAATTGTGCATCTATAAAAACTCTTGCCAGAGCAGCTGGCTTCTATCAAAAATTATGTTTTACCTTTCCTTCTACTGCCAAATGCAAGCAGGTTACCAAACACACTGGAAGCCCGAGCCGGTTCATCGGACTGGGGCATTTCGTCGCCGGCCCAATCCGCCTTTTGCCGTTCTTTCCACCAACGGTCGCGACCGCTATAGGCGCGTTCCAGGCGTTCGGTTAACGCCTCTCGATCATCTTCTTGGAGATCGAGCCGGATTGATTGCAATGCAGCAATAAGACTACCCAAAACCCTCAGTACGTTTTCGCGACCATACAGGGCAGCGCTGCTGAGGGCAGACGGGTCATCCATTTCTCCAACCGGAGCAGTTACCTGTGCGTAACCGCGACCGGCGATTTTGCGCGCTTCTCGCCAGCCCGGTTGGTCAATGGTCATGTTCAACAAGGCCACTGCCATTAATTGTGGCAGGATATGGGTAGCTGCCATTAGACTGTCTATCTCTACTGGGTCGGCAAAAAGCGGCATTGCGCCCAACAAACGGGTCAGGTCCGAGGCCAGCTTGATCGCTTCTGAAGGGGTGCGCGGTGGGGCAACGATGACGATCATCCCTGAGTGGAAAAGCTCTGCCTGGGCGGCCTCGATGCCCTTTTCACGGTTATACAAGTAAATGGGGTTGATCACCGGCGTCAGACCAACATAATGGCGTCCAGTTGGCAACAATTCTTGTACCCATTGCACCATGACCTCTTTTACCGGTGCGGTATCCATAACGACCGCATCCTCCTTCAGTTCAGAGGCAATCAATTCCAGGGTGTCATAGACCTGATCCGCAGGTAAAGCCAGCAAGACGATATCCGAATCTTTGACAGAACTGGGCAGGTTGTGTGAAATCCGGTCTACCACGCCCATTTTCTCTGCCAGGCGCGCCACCTGGTATTCCCGGTCATGCCCAATGCGGTAAACCAGTTCTTTATGATTGGCAAGAGCCAGCCCAATTGATGCGCCTATCTGTCCCATCCCAATAATCGTTATCTGTACAGACATCTCTCCACCTCAGCTCTGATCATCAGCTGCCTGAAGCTTTCGCAACAGCACATCCTCTAAACTTTGAAATTCTGACCT
This sequence comes from Anaerolineales bacterium, assembly GCA_046485135.1. Taxonomy (GTDB): domain Bacteria; phylum Chloroflexota; class Anaerolineae; order Anaerolineales; family UBA4823; genus CAZAQS01. The sequence goes on from JAWOHN010000081.1 coordinate 18,833, forward strand.
CTCCCGACCTGATGCAGGAGACCAGTCTTGCCTTAATAAATTTTCATACACTGCCAAATTTTCTTGATGGCGCTGGATCAATAAGACCACCAAGGCGGAAGAACCGGCCTGGGCAGCCAATTCAGCGCCCCATTGGGGATGCTGCTGGGCGACAACAAAGGGACGTCTCCAAAAAGATATGTTCTGCAAATCTTCAAGATCACCCAAGACCCATCCTTTCAGAAGACGTGTGGGAAAAGCCTTTCCAAGCACAATCCACACCCTTTCCCACAGCTTGAGAGGATATAAGATTTTCCCCACATCATGCAACAAAGCCGCCACCAACAAGTCGCGATTTTCTTCGCCAGTCCCAAACAGCTTAGTGAACACAGCCAGACTATGCGATTGTTCACCTGGCTGCAAGCGCATAAACAAATCAAATTGAGCAGCGTTAAGCATTGACCGGACCCGGTCTATCTCACTGTCAGTGGGAGTGAGCCTTAATCCGTGCCAGAACTGCCGAGCCCGGTAAATTAACCGCGCAACGCTCATCCAACCAAAAGGGCAAGTAAAGCTTGCAAAGGCTGGCCAATGAGCCAGCCAATAATGTTCAAATTAAACATCGGCCCAATAAAAATCACTCCCATTAAGATGAGCGGGCCATAGGGGCGAATCCGGTCCAAGACATCTGTCCAGGCTGGAGGGAAAAAATAAGTGGCTATTTTTTCTCCATCCAGGGGAGCGATGGGAAGCAGGTTAAATAACATCAGCAACAAGTTGATGGCAATAAACTCCCACATCAGTTGTGGGACAGTGGGCAACAAAGCGCTCCCGCGTAAATAAGCATCGTATTGGGCGGCGTAAACAGAAATAAAACCTAACCGGAATGGAATGGCGGCTACCACTGCCATAATCAAATTGGACATCGGTCCAGCCAGGGATACCCACATCAAGGCAGCTGGAGACCTTCTTTGCAACGCGTAAGCGTTTACCGGGACCGGTTTGGCCCAACCAAAACCAGCTACCAATAACAACAAAGAGCCCATCGGATCCAAATGAGACAAGGGATTCAGGGTAAGACGCCCATTTGCCTTGGGAGTGTTATCACCAAAGGAATTGGCCGCCCAGGCATGTGCAAATTCGTGCACAGAAAAGGCAATCAATAAGACAATAGCCCGCGCGATCAGCGTTGAGGGATCAAGATTGAACAGCATCCAATAACCTCCATACCGAAAGATTATACCACCCCGTGTTATAATGCCTCCATGCTATCCGAATTAGAGCTGGGTGACCTGCTTCGCTTGCGAAAACCTCACCCTTGCGGAAGCTACGAATGGAAAGTTGTCCGCCTGGGCGCGGATATTGGGTTGGAATGCACAGTTTGCAAGCGCCGTGTGTTGCTTCCTCGCCGGCAACTCTCAAACCGAATTAAAACCATCCTACCTAAAGCTGGAGAATGAGCAATAATTTGCCTGAACGGCAAAAAATCTTATTTTTATTCTCGGACACCGGGGGGGGACATCGTAGCGCGGCAGAAGCGATCATTGAGGCGTTGGAGAATAATTATGGTAATGAAGTTGCGGTGAAGATGGTAGATATCTTCCATGAGTACGCGCCTCCACCTCTGCACCGGCTTCCGGCTTTATACCCAAAAGTTGTGCGCGTCCCTCAAGCCTGGGGATTGGGTTATCGTCTGAGCAATGGGCACCGGCGAGCTCGGCTGATCACCTCATCGGTGTGGCCTTATGTACGCAGCTCTGCTCGGCAACTGGTACTTCAGAATCCCAGCGACTTAGTGGTATCGGTTCACCCCTTGGCAAACGCGCCGGTTCTATCTGCCCTGGGGAAAAACAGACCCCCATTTGTAACTGTAGTAACCGATCTGGTCACCACCCACGCATTGTGGTACCACCGTCGCGCAGATTTATGCCTGGTGCCAACCCAACCGGCCTTCGAGCGTGCCATACAAAGCGGCCTGGACCCTGAAAAGGTCATCATTGCCGGTTTGCCGGTTGCTGAACGATTCTCTCGACCGGCAGGTGATCCCATTGAACTACGCCAAAATCTGGGCTGGCCGGTCGACAGACCAGTGATCCTATTGGTTGGCGGAGGAGATGGAATGGGGCCGCTCAAGAGAACTGCCTGCGCCATCGCCGAATCTGGGGTGGAAGCTAGCCTGGTAGTTGTTACCGGTAGAAATCAAAGACTAAAAGCCAGCCTTGAAGCCATGGAGTGGCCGCAACCGACGTTTATCTATGGTTTTGTGAGAGAAATGCCGCAATTTATGCTCGCAGCTGATATCTTGGTGACCAAAGCCGGTCCGGGAACGATTTCAGAGGCCTTCAATTCCGGGTTACCCCTGGTGCTCTACAGCCGGCTGCCGGGACAGGAAGACGGCAATGTCTACTATGTTGTCAGTGAAGGAGCAGGGGTGTGGGCGCCAACTCCGGACCTGATTGTATCAGCAATAAAGAACTGGATTGACAACCCGGAAAAACGAAAACAAGCCACGGCTGCATCTCAGCGCCTCGCTCGACCTCACGCCGCGACAGAAATTGCTAAGATACTGATGAACCAAATAGGGATAAAGGCCAGACAGTGATCAAGCGACCACAAGGGTTTGCAGTGGGTCATAATGCGACACTGTGGATTAAAACCGATCTCTTTCCATGGAGAGCGATAGCCCTTATATGTCTGTATAGCTACCTCTTGGCGGCCTGCACGCTCAATGAGCCAGTCATGGATGCACCATCCTTGGATATCACCCGCGCCTATCAAACAGTTGAATCCAGGCTGACACAAGCCACTCTCCTGACCCCTACGCTTACCGAAACCCCCACACCTACCCTGGATCAAACTGAAGCCTCTCAGGCAGGACAAAATCCAGGCACGCAGTCGCCGGCCCAGCCATCAGCAAGTGAGCTGGCAGCCATGTGCGATAAGGCCGCGCCCGGTTTCCCCATGATTGATGTCAATATCGAAGATGGGACAGAGATGCAGCCCGGACAGAGATTTACGAAGATTTGGCGGTTGACCAACGCCGGCTCCTGTACCTGGACTCGGGAATACCAGGCCATCTGGTTCTTTGGCACGAAAATGGGGGATTCTGTGGCAACACCCCTGGACAAAAACGTAGCCCCTGGTGAGAGCATCGAGATCGAGGTGGAGCTGGTTGCACCCCAAAACCCTGGTCTGTACCGCAGCGATTGGAAGTTAATGAACCGCGATGGAGAGACCTTTGGCATCGGACCAAGCGGCAATGCCACCTTTTGGGTCCAGATTCAAGTTGTCCAACCGCCCACCGGAACCCCTGCACCAATTGCGACACCAACAGAGACACCCGAGCCAACTGACTCGCCGGATGGGACAACTGTGCCCACCCAGGAGGCAAACGTGAGGGTATCTGCCAGATTGGTTTTAGCGCTGAATGATTCATTAGATTTAGAGGATGGAGAAGTAAATCCGGAAAGTGGAGCGGACATCAGCTACCAACCGGACGACATCGGCAACAACTGGATAACCCCAATTAACGGGACAGTTATCGGCGTGTATGGCAACAACGAGCCCAGCCAGGATATCTGCCAGCTAGCTACCATGAGCTCAGCTCCAGTCGCGGTAGGCAGTATTTCCCCCGGCACTACTCTCTGCTACCGAACAGAAACAGGTCTCCCAGGATGGTTAAGACTAGTCGCCTATAACGAAAGTGATTCATCTATTGAGATAGACATCATTACCTGGGAAGCCCCTGAATAACATAAGGAAAACTTATGATAAATCTGGACCAACACGAATTATTTGTCAATTTAGACCCGCAAAACATGCTCTGGCATATTGACAACCTGCCGGAGCAGCTGCAAAAAGCCTGGGAAGCAGGCCAAGAACAGCCATTGCCCAAATGGCATCAGATCGAGCGTGTCCTGATCGCAGGCATGGGCGGCTCCGCTATCGGAGCAGATTTATTGGCGGCTTATGTCGAAAACAATTGCTCCGTTCCTGTTGTAGTTCATCGTGACTACAACGTACCAGCCTGGGCAACCGGTCAGCAGACCCTGGTGATCACATCCTCTCATTCTGGAAACACAGAAGAGACCCTGTCCAGCTTCCAAATGGCGCTAAAAAATGGATGTCGCTGCCTGTCAATTTCAACTGGAGGGCAGTTAGCAGAAGCAGCCCGGCAGGCACAAACGGCTTGGTGGACTTTTGAACACGATGGGCAGCCGCGCGCAGCTGTTGGATTCTCCTTTGGGTTGTTGCTGGCATTGTTCACCCGCCTGAACCTGATCCCCAACCCAGCCCAAGATTTGGAAGAGGCAGTAAGCGCTATGCAGAAACAGCAAGAGACCATCCAGGCGCATGTTCCTGCAATCCATAATCCTGCCAAGCGCTTGGCAGGTCAATTGATGGGTCGTTGGGTATCGGTATTTGCCGCTGGCATCCTTAACCCGGTAGCACGGCGCTGGAAAGGACAAATCAGCGAATTAGCAAAGGCCTGGGCGCAGTTCGAGTTCTTACCAGAGGCAGACCATAACACACTGGCCGGCACGGTCCATCCTGAAGAGACGCTTAAGCGGACAACCGCCCTTTTCTTGCGATGCCCGGCCGATCATCCCCGTAACCGGCTCCGCCTGGATATCACCCGCCGGACCTTCATGCTGGAAGGCATCAGCACCGATTTTATGGATGGAAAAGGCACAACCCCCCTGAGCAACCAATGGACTGCGTTGCACTTTGGCGATTACACCGCTTATTATCTGGCAATGGCATATGGTATAGATCCAACCCCAGTTGCTACGTTAGTGGAGTTGAAGGAAGAACTCCAACGGGGCTAATTACTCTTTGGATCCCGATTCACAACACATAGAGAAAACCCAATCCTAAAGCTGCCCCCAAAGCCATTCCCACCAGCACGTCCGACAGGTAGTGAACGCCCATGGCCACTCGCGCCAGGGCAACCAGCGGCGCCCAAACAACAAGGACGATCGCTAGCCAGGGCGGCATAAAAGCAATCGCCATAACCGCCAGTAAAACCGCTCGCACAGCATGTCCCGAAGGGAAGGAGTGAGGATCAGTATTACGATAGATGCTGCCCCAATTCCCTTCAGGACGACTGCGACGCACCGAGAACTTGATGATCATCACCAACAACGCAGAGAGTAGAATTGCCACGACCAGCATCTGAGCCATGCTCCGCCAGGGTTCTGAGCCTAACATCCACAAAAGTATCATCCCCAATAACCAAAACCAGGAATCGCCGGAATGTGCCAGGATGGATGCCAGCATGCGCAAAGGACCCGGTCGTTCGGCAATACGTAAACGCTTGGTCAGATCAGCGTCAATCTCAAGCAATCGCTGGGTCATACCGGCATATGCTCAGAAAGATAAGCTCGCATGATCTCAAGTTGGTGAGGCTTATCGACGTCCATAGCGATTTCTGCATAGGGGCAGATGACAGCGCGCCCTCGGATCCCCAGGCGCTTAGAGGCCAGTTTAGCAGCTTTTTCTAGTGTGAGAACGCGCAGCAAAACCAACAGCAGGGTATCATAGCCGATCAAAGAGGCCTGTTTGAGCGCGTTTTTACGCGAGGCTATGATGCGTTCCCATAGCTCCTGATTGCTGAAGATGCTTTTTGCCCGAACGACGTTCATATCCCCCCCACAAACTTCCACATCCTTCAACTTTACGTATGAACGATTGGATGTGGGGAAACGCGCCTCCATTGCCTTCCGAGTAACCACATTGTAATAGACATCGTGATCAGTTTCTTGGACCTCCCGGGCAACCCAATCTACCATCTGCGGGGTAATGGCTGGGATATCCGAGGAGACTGCCAGAATATACGTTACATCAGGATTGAACGCCAACAACTTCTTGGTACCTGCCCGAATATTGTCGAGCATCTCTCCATAGCTAGGTAGAAAAGCCGCCAGCTTCGAACAAGTAATTCCTGCTCCTTCATTTAGCCCAATAAGTATCACCCGCTCAACGCTATCAGCCTGGCAAAGCGCGTCCAGGACCCATTGGATCATTGGCTTTCCTGCAATTTCAAGCAGGGCCTTTTCGCTGCCCTGGCTATACTCAAATAGCGGTTCTCCGGGCTGTGGAATTCCACCGGCGGTGACAATTGCGTCCATAATCACTATAACTCCTGAAGTTGAGGCTCAAAACCTAATAAATCCAGCATTTCGTTTAGCTCATCGTAGGTGAGTACTCTGCCCTTTCCAGAAGCAGCAATCAGAGCAGCTTCCATCATATTGGTCCCAAAAGAGCGACCCTCTAACACAGGCGTGCTGGTCACCAGATATTTAATACCGGCCTGCCTGAAAAGCTCAACATCGGCGGAGGTAGTCGTATTGGTCGCAATGATTTTGCCATTCATCTGATAAGGCAAATAGCGTTTCAAATAATGGCAGTCGCCGGCAATCACTGTGGCCCATTGGTAGTACTTTTCCCACTTTGGAATCCGGCGGTCTTGTTCTTTCCCGGTTGGGTACACCCACTTGAAGGGCAGGCGTCCAGCTACCGGCATGACCAGAGCAGCCACGCGAGTAATACTTTTTTCCGTCCTAACCGGGATGGGAATCCCCAGGCCAAACATCAGGTCCCCAAAAACGCATTCATAACCGGCGTCTAGGAAAGATTTACTCATCCCCCAACGATCCACCCCCAGAGCAATGAAAACTCTTTTATGCGTGATATAACTGCCCAACTTCTCATCAATAAAACCGGCCAGCTTGTATTCCAGCGTATTTTTTAATCCTGCCCCATCCACAATGGGAGTTTTCTTGACAAAGCGGACCATGGGTTGAACGGAATAAAGCGGATACCATTTCTCCGCGACCTTTACACCCAGATCGGCTCCACCCACTCCAAAGGCGTCCACCTCACCATCCAGCTCTCGGTAAAGTTGGGCGGCCTTCTCCATATCTCCATCTGTACCGATACGCTCAATACAGATCTTTTCACCGAGCAGTTCAATCTCAACTGCCTTATTTCGTTTTGAAGAACCAATGCTGATACTAACTGCACGCTTCATATCCATCACCTTTTACGGAAGTGGGCATTTTAATGGATTTTTGGTTTAATATGGGTATTAAATTGCTTCTATCCGGTACAAACAGTATACTCCCAACTTCTAATAATAGAGAACCCTTTCTTTTCTGGTTCGATACGATTTTTGACTGATTGTAGAGAACGCTCGCTAATCCTCAGGGGAACAAGCATTGCTACTGGTTCAAGGAGAAGTTATAATCTTGTTGTGCTTTGTCTGGCGAGCCATCAAAATAAATGGTCAGCTAGGGCAATTGAGAATGAGTTCCACGGGGGTCATCGTCTCTTCGATCAAATAAGTTCGTCTGGAGGTTCATGCATGGATCTTCCCAAGCACGCTTTTTTCAAAGGAAAAATCGTAGCATATTCTGAAGCAAAGGTGGGCGTATTAACCCACGCACTGAATTATGGCACAGCAGCTTTTGGTGGAATCCGGGCTTATTGGAATGAAACCGAGCAGCAGCTTTTCATTTTTCGTCCCTTTGAACATTACCAACGCCTGCTGAATTCAGCCAAACTGCTTTTGATGAATTTGGCGCACACACCTGAAAGTTTATCTACTCTGACCATCCAATTGCTACAAAAAGAAGACCACCACTGTGACGTTTATGTACGCCCACTGGTTTACAAAGCTGACGAGATCATCGGCGTAAAACTGAACGGACTGCAAGACGAGATTTCTATCGTAGCGGTACCCTTCGACCGCTATGTGGGGAATGACACCAACGCTCATGTGACTTTCTCGTCCTGGCGCCGTATTGACGATAATATTATCCCTGCTCGAGGTAAAATCAGCGGATCTTATGCCAACTCCGCTTTCATCAAGAGTGATGCCCTAATGGCTGGTTTCGATGAAGCCCTGGTGTTAACCCAATCTGGACATGTATCAGAAGGCAGCGCTGAAAATGTTTTCATGGTCCGCGATGGAAAGCTGGTCACCCCCTCTATCACCGACAATATTTTGGAGGGAATCACCCGGCGTACGGTGCTTGAGCTGGCACAGGAGGATCTAGGTATACAAGTCGTAGAGCGCTCCATTGACCGGACGGAAATCTACCTGTGCGAGGAACTTTTCTTGACCGGAACCGCCGCCCAAATCACCGCAATAACTCAAGTAGACCACCGTCCAATCGGTGACGGCAAAATGGGTCCAATAACAACCCGCTTGAGAAGCTTATTTGACGAAGTCGTCAGGGGTCGCGTGCCAAAATACCTGCATTGGAATATGCCAGTATACGATTGATCCAGGCCGGTAGAGCTCAATCAGCTCATCTTCAGCCCGCATCCCATGGACACTCACGATACCGGCCAGACATTGGAAACCTGCTTTGGGAACAGGCTATCTAATAAAGCATGGTTGCTATCACTCGCAGTCCAGCAATCCGGGAAAGCATACTTGAGCTCATCCAGGGAACGGTAACCAAATATCATTTGCAAGAATGACCGATCAGGGAAAGCAGCTCCGCCAGAATGCCCCTGGGGAGTGGGTTCCCATGGATCAACTTGTGCCAGGCGCCCGTTTTCAAACACAAGGCGCAGACCAGTGCGGTAAAAGGTGATCTTTAGTTCCCCATGATATCCTGCCAGGGGTGATCCTAGCAGACGTTGCTCCAATACTGGTGCAATATGCCTCAAGAAACCCGGCAAGTCCGCCACACGCAGATACCAGGCATAGGGGGAACGCACCCGCGGAAGCTGCTCCCGCAGTACCTGGTAAACAGGGTGCTCTACCCCCAGCCAGAACCCAAAAGATTCAAATTGTTCATCACCGTGTTCTGGAAGAAATCGCTCCCCGGTGGACTGCAAGTAGCGGATGACAGAAGGGGTGACGGCATCCCAAGATCTACCCGGCTTGATCTCATAGATTGTTGCAGCCATCATGCTGCCCCACCTGAAAGACGGATGGGCCAAAAAACCAACCGGTTCCCCAGAGACTGTTTCGATCAGGCGTAGCTCTGAGCGATTGATGTTTGAGCCACTGGCGCCATTCAGCTCATACTCCCAGAGGGCCTGATCCCGAACAGATCTAATTAAGTAACGCTGGGCATTCTGGGCATAGAGGTCTGAAATGAACGGAAGATCATTGGCCTTTGCTGGGCGGATCAGATAGGGCTCGGTTTCCCCTTCCTTCAACCTGGGGATATGCGGCTTGAATCCAGCGCGCCCACCTCCTAAAGTTAGCGCCATTTCATATCCAAAGAGGCGGTAAAAGTATGGAATTCCAGTGATCGCCTGCACTATTTCGCCGCGCTCGGTGCTCCATTGGTGAATCACTTCAAATTGTGCTCTTACCAAGCCACGGTTGCGATACCCAGCCAGGGTGCCAACCAACTCTGGGCGACCAACTCCAAAGGAGATTCCCGCATAAGACCAGGTTTGGGAAATCAAGTTCATGGTCGAAACGATTTTCCCGCTGGAGATGTCTTCAACAATGGTAAAGTCCCTATCTTTAAAGGTGGGATGAGCTTGCTCCATCAAATCGCGTGTCCAAGCGCCGATCCGTTCGTCACGTTTCCCATCTTCTCTTTCATAGTGAATGCGTGCATTGAAATCAACCAGGGCTTCTGTATCTTCCCGGGTTGACCGGCGCAGAATCAAACCTCCACCCAAATCTCTAAGGAATCCCGTATCATTTCCTAGATCTGCTTGCATCTTGACTCCTTGTTCCGATTTAAGCTATTGACATCACTTACCCCAGGCAGCACTCAAACAAATCGTAAAAACCTTTGAAATTGGGTGCTTTGTGTAATTACGGGGCATGCCGTTCAAAACCCCAAAATCCGGTAACGCCCATTGATCGCTCCGATCCAGGGAGTCTACACAGTAGAAAGGGGAACGTCAAGAATGAGAATCGCTCATAAGAATAGGCACTCAAGAACAGAAGCCATGGGGTAAAATACTCAAAAATATACCCTCATGGCAGCTAGCTACGATCATGATAAAAAAGAATCCCACAACCCTAATACTGTTCTTTCTCCTGCTAATATCCATCCCACTTTTTGCAACCACAGCCCAAGAAAACCCACCCGACGATCCGGTTGAAATAGGAGTTACCCAGTTCAACCATATATGGCCAAATTCCCGAACCATTTTCATCGAAGAGCCTAATTCCTACGAAACATTTATTCCGGTCATCTTCCATCCGGCAGAGCCTAAAGCGATCGGCCCATTTGGGGGCAGTGTAACGGCCCTGGCTATTTCACCTACCCCACCTTATGTTGTATATGCGGGCACCTATGGGGGAGGCTTGTTCATCAGCGCGGACCGTGGCAAGAGTTGGGCCTATTCCAGTAAGGGGCTGACCAATCCTTATGTGCTTTCGCTGGTAATTGACCCATTGAACCCAGAAATTCTTTATGCAGGCACTTATGGGAATGGTGTTTTTAAGTCCATTAATGGAGGCCTAAGCTGGCAACCAACCGGACCAGGCTTGAATGAAATCCCCATTGTGTACTCCCTGGTTATTGATCCAAAATCGCCCAACAACTTGTATGCTGCCACACGGAACAGTGGTGAACTAGGGGGCGGCGGAGTGTATGCAAGCACAAATGGCGGGGCCAGCTGGCAGGCCAGAAACATTGGCTTAGGGGAACGATATGTGTATGACTTGGCCATTGACCCAAGTAATCCCGACGTCTTATTTGCTGCTACCCACGAACGAGGCGTTTATAAAACATACAATGCGGGTTTCGATTGGACCAATGTGAACATCGGCATCCTAGACCGGAGCGCGAGAACCCTATTAATTGACCCATCCAGCCCCAATATCATCTATCTAGGAACATGGCACGGTGAAAGCATTTATAAAAGCGACAATGGTGGTGGGTCCTGGTTTTCCTCAAACTATGGGATTTTCCCTGCAAAGGTCTATTCTTCAGCCTTTGACCCGGTTAACCCACAAACTTTATATGCAGCCACTTATTTTCGAGGAGTCTTTAAAAGTCTTACTGCGGGCACGAACTGGACTCAGGTTGGGCTGCACCTTGATTTCGTTTATTCACTGGACATTGATCCAGTCGACCCCAGCACAATTCTGGCGGGGACCATGAACAATGGAATCCACCGCAGTGAGAATGGGGGCTCCGATTGGAGCAGCAGCCAACATGGCCTCAGCGCAAC
>JAWOHN010000158.1:0-14168 GCA_046485135.1 Anaerolineales bacterium
CTGCAGGGTTTGAGCAACCGGGAGCTTTCCCAGGTCATGCTGATCGCTGCCGAGAGGTTGAGCAATAGATGAACACCTCACAACCTCCAGTTGTCGACAGGGCTGGCTTTGCGATGGGCTTGTGCCACGTCCACCTCCGCCACGCGGGCATAATGCTCCACCATATCCAGGGAGCTGTGCCCCAAGAGGGACTTGAGTGTGAATAGATCACCGCCTGAGCGAAGGTAAGTGATTGCGAAGGAATGCCTAAAGCGGTGTGGGTAGCAGTGCTTGATACCGGCCTTTGCACCCAGAGCCCTGATCACTTGCAGCAATGCCCCTTTGTTGAGTGGGCGATTGGTCTTGGTAGTGAATAATGGAGCATAGGATTCTTCTCCATCTTCGCGATCGACTAGATAGCGCCACACAGCTTTTCTGGCAGTCTTCCCCAAATAGACTGTGCGCCCTTTTCCGCCCTTGGCTCCCCCTCTGGCCCCGTGCCGGATGATTACTTTCCCTGTTTTCAGTTCGACATCTTCCACTGTCAAGCTGCACAGCTCAGAAGCTCGCAGGCCGGTATCCAGCAAAACCAAGATGATGGCTCGATCGCGCCTGGCTGTCGCCCTGCGCATGGTGAACTTCCGCCGTTGGTCAGTCCTGGCTTCGTCACAATGATCGCAGACCTTGAGCAGTCGTTCGATCTCATCTTTGCTGAGAGGGATGATTTCAGGACTGGTGGACTTGGGCGCTGGGACGTTACCCATTGGGCTGGGGATATCAAACTCATCCTTAGCCCAACGGAAGAAGGCCGAAAAAGCGACGTAGATATTGCGGATGCTTTTGCTAGACAGCTTGCGGTCGTTCCCCCCAGTGATGCGCCGGGGTGTGTACTCCAGACGCATATAGGTCAGGTGATCTCGGATATCCTTGGAGGTCACCTTGGTGATGTCAACATCCGGCTGGCGTTCCATCCACAGGTCCAGGATATGGCGGTAGTGTTCGATAGTGGTGGGGCTGAGACCTTCTGCAGTTTTGAACTGCAGGAAGCCGTTGATGGCTTTTGTTAATAACAAGCCCGAAGGTCTACGGTTCATGAAAAAAGGCTCCTTTCGCCAGTCCCCATAAACCAAAGACCGTCGGGCTAGCTCTTTTTAGGGAGCCCGACGGTCTACAGTTTCTCATGAGTAGCGGGGCTTGGATTCGAACCAAGGACCTTCGGGTTATGAGCCCGACGAGCTGCCACTGCTCCACCCCGCATCGATTGCCGACCCAGGCAGCCTACCAACCTGCCTGCGACGGGATGGAAATTATAGCACGCCGACTCACCAAAGTCAAGCTATATTGAAAATAGTTTATGACTCCGAGAAACTACTCTGAGACAGCTTCAGGCAGGGCGTCGTCTGCTCCCACTTGCTCTTCCAGCGAGGTATGCAACTCGGGAGCAGGGGATACGCCGATATCGACCTGCTCTTCCATGCGGATCTGACCCCTGAGGAAAGCGCCTTCCTCCGTGGCAAAGGAAGCGGTAACGACATTGCCCCACACCCGCCCTGTGCTGCGAATCTCAACCTTCTCTGCGGTAATGTCACCGCGCACCGCTCCTGCAACAACGACCGAATTGGCGCGTATTTCCTGGCAGGTGACCCGGCCGGTTTCGCCAATCACCAGCAGGCCGCGCAGGGCGATGTCACCCTCCAGGGCCCCCTCAATGCGCAGACCGCCGCTCCCGCTCAATCCGCCTTTTACTGTAATGCCGCTGCCCAGCACCGAGGTAACGCGTTCAACCGGCGCAGGTGATGGGGTTAACAGGGAGGGAGACTCTGGAGAGCGTTTCTTGAACATCGTTAACTGACAGGCTCCGTGAGACCTAATATATTGTACCCGGAATCCACGTAGATGACCTCACCGGTAACCTTGGCAGATAAATCGGAGGCGAGGTAGACAGCCGTACCGCCGATATCCTCAATCGTGATCGCCTGGCGCAGGGGAGCGACCTCGGTGAACTGGCGGTACATGGCCTTGAAACCGGAGACACCCGCAGCAGCCAGCGTACGAATTGGCCCAGCTGAAATAGCGTTGACGCGCACACCCTGCGAGCCGAGATCATATGCCAGGTAACGAACGGAGGCCTCCAAGGCAGCTTTGGCAACGCCCATCACGTTGTAGTGCGGCATGACCTTTTCTGAACCGTAATAGGTCAGGGTTAACAGCGAGCCGCCCTCCCGCAGAAGCAGCTGAAAGGCCTGAGCCAGCGCAGTAAACGAATAAACGCTGATATCCATAGCCAGGCGAAAGCCCTCCCGGCTGGTGTTGTAGTATGGGCCTGTCAGCTCATCCCGGTTGGCAAAGGCAACTGCGTGCACTAAAATATCAATACTGCCAAAAGCATGCCCGGCTTTCTCAGCCACGAGGCGAATTTGGCTATCGTCCGAGAGGTCACACGGCTCAACAAAATTACAGGCGATCGACTCGGCCAGGGGTCGCACGCGTCGTTCCAGAGCCTCGCCTGCATAACTCAAGCCTACCTGAGCGCCATGTTCGGAAAATGCTTTGGCAATACCCCAGGCAATCGAGCGTTCATTGGCAACACCAAAAATAAGAGCGGTTTTCCCTTGCAGAAGATTGGTCATTTTTCCTCCGAGATCATTGATCTATTGGAAATCGATTTAGGTAAACACAGGCTTACCAAGTGAGTTTGGAGCATGTCTTGTTGCACCCGAAAGCGCCAGGGGATGCTTTTCCAGGGCTCGGGTACATTATTTAAACCCACCCGAGGGGAAATCGTCACGCTCGAATCCGAAATTGGCACCCCAGTTTCAACAAATAATACCGCATCTGAGGCGCACAGATCGGCGCCATTCAAGGCACGGTCGATTCCCAGAGCCTGGCAGAGCTTAGCCGGTCCATCGGTCCAGGCGGAGCGAGGCCGCCCCGGGCGACGGGCGGCGATGTGAGTAATGCCCTCCGTGGGCCAAATGGCCCGCACCAGCACCGCAGCAGGAAACCCGGCGGGTTCGCTGACAAAGTTTAACATCCAATGCATGCCGTAGGTGAAGTATACGTATGCGTACCCAGGAGGGCCGTACATCACCCTGGTGCGAGGAGTCAGCCCGGCTTTGGCGTGACAGCCCAGGTCCGCCTGGCCACGGTAGGCCTCTGCTTCGAGGATGATCCCAGCCAGCCGCGCCCCACCAGCCAGCCGCACCAGGCGCTTGCCCAGCAGGTCGCGGGCCAGATCAACTGTATGTTGAGTAAAGTATTCGCGCGGCAAGCGAGTGGAATTTGACATTGGATTATTGTACAATAAAATGTAGATATCTCTGTAGGAGGTAGCATTTTAACAAATCATGAAGAGCTTGGGAATTATGCTGTTGTGAACAGCATACCTTCTTACAACAACACAATTCCCAGCCATCTCCAGGAGGTTAGTCAAATGAAACTAAGACAAGAAACCGGTTTGACCTTTGATGATGTGCTGCTGGCGCCGAAACGGTCAGCGATCCGCAGCCGAGGGGATGTACAAACCTCCAGCTTATTGGTATCCGATATCCGCCTGTCCATTCCAATCATCAGCGCCAACATGGACACGGTCACTGAGGCAGCTATGGCGATTGCCATGGCGCAAGCAGGGGGAATTGGGATCCTACACCGTTTCATGTCCATCACCCGGCAGGTGGAAATGGTCCGGCGGGTGAAGCGGGCGGAGGGCTTTGTGGTTGAACACCCTGTAACCATCCGTGCAGAAGCCAGCCTGGCAGAGGCGCGCCAGACAATGGTTGATTCACTGATCGGCGGGTTGGTAGTGGTGGATCAAGAGGGGCATTTATTGGGCATGCTGACGGCGCGCGACATTCTGCTGGCTGTAGAGTCCGATCTACAGGTGAAGGATTTGATGACGCCGAGAGACAATCTGGTGGTGGCTCCAGTGGACGAAGCGCTGGACTCCGCGCGGCTGAAGTTACACTCTCACCGGATTGAAAAACTGCCCCTGGTTGACGCACAAGGCCGAGTGATGGGCTTAATCACCGCTCAGGATATCGTTAAATTACAGGAACACCCTCAAGCCACCAAGGATGCAAAAGGACGGCTGCGGGTGGGCGTAGCCGTGGGTGTCCGCCCAGATGATCTCAATCGAGCCGCGGCCTGCATCGAGGAAGGGGCAGATGTGGTCGTGGTGGATGTTGCGCACGGCCATGCTGAGCACGTCCTTGAGATGATCCGCCAACTCAAGAGGCGCTTTCCAGGCACAGCGGTGATTGGCGGGAATGTGGCCACCGCCCAAGGGGTGCAGGATCTGGCCCAAGCCGGGGCAGATGCGGTCAAAGTAGGGGTGGGGTCTGGTTCAATCTGTATCACCCGCATCGTGACCGGCTTTGGCATACCTCAATTGACAGCAGTGTCTGACTGCGCTCAAGCCGGTCTGGAGCTGGGTATACCGATTATCTCGGATGGAGGCACGCGCAACTCGGGGGATATGGTCAAAGCGCTGGCAGCCGGAGCCAGCACCGTAATGATCGGCAGCCTGCTGGCGGGGACAGATGAAAGCCCGGGGGCTTCAGTGATCCGCGAAGGCCGGCGCTATAAAGTCGTGCGCGGGATGGCTTCCTTATCTGCCAATGTCTCTCGAAAAGAAATCGATCAAGGAGAGCTGGATCTGAGTGAGTTTGAACGGGTAGTCCCAGAAGGGGTAGAGGCGTTGGTGCCTCACCGGGGGGCAGCAACCGAGACCCTGCACCAGTTGGTGGGAGGCCTGCGCTCGGCATTAAGTTATGCCGGGGCGGCAAGCATCGAGGAGTTGTGGGAGAAGGCCGAGTTCGTCCGTATCACCTCGGCAGGGGAAAAGGAATCGGCACCCCACGATGTGAAATTGCTTTAAATGTGAATTCGGGATAAGGTTCAGGGATGCAGGGGTTTGGTCGGTTCTCGTTTGAAGCGGGGATCGCGCTCGAGAGTCAGGCGCAGGCCGTCTTCCAAAGAGATGCGGGGCTGGTAACCCAGTTTCTCCTTGGCTAACCTCAAATCCGCACACATGCGAGATACACCAGCGTCCGTGCGCGGATTGTACATGATCTCCGCGCGGCTGCCGGTGACCTCCAGAACCAGACGCATCAGCTCACGCACGCTGGTCTCCGTGCCACTGCCCACATTGATCACCAAATTGTCCAAATCAGGAGCAGTCGCAGCCGCGATCAAGGCGCTGACGACGTCATCCAGGTAGACATAATCGCGGGTCTGCGACCCATCACTGTGCACAACCAGTGTACCGCTGCGCATGGCCTGGCGCAGGAAATTCGGGATTACAGGGGGATGAGAAGGAGGCAGGTGCTGTCCTGGGCCATAGGCATTGAACACTCGCAGGCTGACGGTCTCAATTTCCCACAGGTCGCCAATGGTCCTGACATAGTATTCAGCAGCCAGTTTGGATACCGCATAGGGGGAGCGCGGATAGGGTGTGGCGGTTTCCTTTAGTGGCAGCGTGCTGGGGTCTTGGTTACCGTAGACAGCGCCGGAGGAAATAAAAACCACCCGGCGCACGCCCACATCGCGCATGGCTTCCATCAAGCTGACTGTACCATTGACGTTAACCGCATTGTATTCGCGGGGATAAATGATCGATTCGGGTACTGCCACGCGAGCCGCCAGGTGATAGACACAATCTACATCCTGCAAGAGAGTCCACAGCTTTGGACGATCGTTGACATCACCGCGCGTGAAAAGCACATCCGCCGAGAGGGTATGTGGATCGCCGGCAGACAGGTCGTCCAGGCCACGCACGTGGTGACCTTCACGGGAGAGGTGGTTGGCAAGGTGGGAACCCAAAAAGCCAGCTGCACCAGTAATCAAAAAATTCATATGTTCGATTATAGCACGAAGGTTGGGAATGCATCCCGGCAGGATTTTCTCAGCAAGCCATAATTTGACAGTACAAAAGGAAGGCATTATCATTCTACTCATGCACTTGAAGCGGTTTTTTCGACTTGCTTTCATGCTGTTGCTCGGCATGGCTGTACTGACCCGTGATAGCCAGCTGCCACTTAACCCGGGTTGGCAGGCCAGGTTCTTCACACGCGCGTATGAATTCAACTACGTATCCTGGACGGTAGATGCTTTGGCCAAGAAATTGGCTCAATTCTCAACCAACAGCTCCAGCTATCTACGGGAAGAAGCCCAAAAGCAGATTGTGCTCGACTATCTGGATCTGGTAGCCGCCATGCGCCGGGTGGAAGGTCAAATCAATGAAATCTTTGCTAATCCTGATATCCAGAATCCAACCGCTGCTTCCCTCATATTAAGAGAGGAATTGGATCAGTTGCGCCAGCGGCGGGCGCTGCTGGCGCCGGTGGCCGAATCCGTATTGCAGGGCCAGGTGGCTGCCATCCTATCTGAAATGGGCTTTGGCATTGCCGGACAACCCATCCCACCGGTGCTTTATCGGACAACGCCATTACCGGTGGCCCTGATCATCTCACCCAGAGACATCATCCGCCAGGAAGCGGACGTTTCGCTGGCGCCAGATCTAAGCGTTGATCAAAAGGCCGCTCTGGAAGGCCTGGTCGATCAAAATTTGAACGTATCTTCCCTGGTCGTCAATATCGGGGGGATTGGTTTGTATCCTTCCATGATTATGGAGACGACCGACATCAACTGGCTGGCGGAAGTCATTTCCCATGAATGGACCCACAACTATCTGACACTGCGCCCGCTGGGGGCCAGTTACCTTGTCAGCCCGGAGCTACGCACGATAAACGAGACGGCTGCCACCATTGCCGGTAAAGAAATCGGCCGGGAGGTGGTGGCGCGTTATTATTCTGAATACCTGCCCCCACCTGCAGATCCCAGCCCAGCCAGCCCTCAAACCCCACAGCCAGGTGAAGCGCCTGTCTTCGATTACCGGGCAGAGATGCACGAGACTCGCTTGAGGGCTGATGAGTTATTAGCAGAGGGGAAAATTGAGGAGGCAGAACAGTATATGGAGGAGCGCCGGCGGGTATTCTGGGAAAACGGCTACCATCATCTCCGCAAGCTCAACCAGGCCTATTTTGCATTCTATGGCGCCTACGCCGACCAGCCCGGAGGGGCGGCTGGAGCAGACCCGGTGGGTGAAGCCGTGCGCCAGTTGTGGTCACAAAGTACAGACCTGGTCAGTTTCCTGTACCAGATTTCCTGGATGACCTCCTTCGAACAATTGCAACAAGCGGTCACCCAAGCCAGCTAGGTGCGAAGGGATGGATCAGCCAGGAGCAAGCGCGCGCATCTTGCCCCTGGTAACCAATATCGATTGCGTTTGGGGGAATTAACCGCGGAAAGGGAAACCACGGCAAAAAAAGCCTAATGGATCTCTACGGTGAACTTGATGGCGGTGCGGATTTTTCCTTCGATGTCAACGTCCACAAATTCAGAAAAGTAATAGATGTCGTACCCATCATTCACCAGGTAGCCTTTTGCAAGGGTGAGAGCTTTCACCGCCTGATTGACAGCACTGGCTCCGATAGCCTGCACCTCGGCGCGCTTGTTTTCCCGAACCACACCTGCTATAGCGCCAGCCACAGCAGATGTGCGGGAGGTGCCTGATACCTTGATAACATCCACGTTGGCGTCCCTCCTTAGTTATGAAGGTGCTGGCCGGACTCTTCGACCACCCTGATCATATTCCTTAAAAAGATTGTACAGGAAATTATTGTGAGAAGCAATAGGATTCTTTTTGCAGGGGTAGGGCTTTCTTTTAAGTTTTACATTCAACCCCACCCCATTCTTGGGATCAGGGGGGGATGGGCAAACTTTCGAACATTCTAAACCTAGACCCCTTGAGACTTGCCCTACTTCCGCCTCTGTGAGACAATACGCTTATGACCCGCTGGTTCTTTTTCCTTCTCAGCATTGCCATTGGGGCCGCGGCCGGCCTGTATTACGGCTGGGTAGTCAATCCGGTGAAATATCTGGAGGCCAGCCCGGGTTCCTTACGGGCAGATTACAAGGCCGATTTCGTATTAATGACCGCTGAAGCCTACCGGGCAGACGAGAATCTCGATCTGGCGGTGCAGCGTCTGTCCTTATTGAATGACGCCTCCCCAGCCGAAAGCATAGCTCTGGCTACAGTCTTCGCGGTGAAAGCCGGTTATGGAGAGGCAGACCTGGCTCTAATGCAAAACCTGGCTGATGCACTCCACTCGGCCAGCCCCACCCAGGAATCATCTACACCATGAAGGAAGAACGCGGCCCATGGTACCTGTTTACCGGATTAATGTTGGGCGCGGTGTTGGGCCTGGTGTATGCCTGGTTCTATGCCCCGGTAAAGTATATGGACGTTTCGCCAGCCTCTTTGAGCGAGGCAAATAAAGACCAATACCGGGCAGTGATCTCTGCCGCTTTCGCTGCCAACGGGGACCTACCTCGAGCACGGGCCCGCTTGAACTTACTTAACGACCCCGATCCTGCACGCGTCTTGGCTGTCCAGGCCCAACGCGCCCTGGCGGAAGGCCATCCGGAGCAGGAGGTATATGCACTGGGACTGCTGGCGGTATCCCTGTCTGAGGGTGAGGCGCCCCCCAATGCATTCCCCATCTTCGCCAGCAGTACCCCCAGCCTGGTCGTCGAAACAGCCACCCCGTCACCCGAACCACCCACAGCCACTGCGGAAGAACAGCTTGCGGCAAACCCAGGCGCTGGGACCGCCACCCAAAGACCAAGCGCTACCTCTATGCTGCGACCTATGACGCCCACCCCCACCCAACTACCCACCCGCACAGCAACCCCTACCCCCGGCTCTGCCTTCGTACTGGCTGAAAGAACTGCCTTGTGCGATATCACCCTGATCGATCCGCTGATCATCATCAACACGCTAGATGCAGCCGAGCAACCGGTGCCAGGGGTAGAGGTGATTGTTAGCTGGTCTGGGGGAGAAGATCGCCTGGTTACCGGGCTAAAGCCTGAGCTGGGACTCGGCTATGGTGACTTCCATATGACGCCAGGAACATCCTACAGCGTTCATCTGGCAGAAGGGGGAGAGATGGCGCAGGGATTAGTCTCTAATGAGTGTGAAACCCGCTCCGGCAATCGTTTTTGGGGCTCTTGGTCGCTGACCTTCTCCCAACCATAATATATGACAAATTAGGTAAAATGTCCCTACTAAAGGGTAATTTTTGTCCCTTCCATTTTGGATCATAATGCTGTAAATTACATCTACTGAAGAGAGAACAACCTGACATTTTCCGGATACCACCGGAGAAGGAGATCAGCATGAAAATTGTATTGGATTTGCGGGTGTGTAAATGTTGGGATGCTGCTTGTGCGGCCCACTTTTCATCTCACTTCCTGGCTGACGAAAAAACGCCGGTTGATTGCGTGGTTGAGATGATCGAGGACGACGATCCCCAGGTCACATTTCATATCACTGACCGGGATGGCAGCGAGAAGACCCTGGTGGTCGGGCAAGAGAACTACGCCGACGCCTACGACTCCTGGCGTGAGGCCTGGGAAAAACAGCAAGCCTCCAGCGGTTAAGTCTGCAAGCGCCAGCTCAAGGCTGTGTAGCGGCGAGTAACGGCGTTGTTGCGCACAGCCATGCCAATGGCCCGGCGGCTACCTACCAGCACACACAGGGCCTTCGCTCGGGTTATGGCGGTGTAGAGCAAGTTGCGCTGGAGCATCAGGTAGTGCTGGGTGACCAGGGGAATGACCACACAAGGGAACTCTGCCCCTTGAGACTTATGAACCGAAACGGCATAGGCCAAGACGAGCTGGTCTGCCTCGCTCCAATCGTAGAACACCTGCCGCCCATCAAAAGAAACCGCCAGTGAGTGCTGGGTCAGGTCCAGACCGGCCAACACACCAATATCACCGTTGAACACATCCTTATCATAGTTATTTTGGATCTGCATCAGTTTGTCACCTACCCGGAAGAGCTGCCCAAAGAGCAGCTTTTCTGCTTTTTTGGGGTTGGCCGGGTTTAAAGATGCTTGCAAGCGCTCATTGAGCGCATTCACACCACAGACACCCCGGTACATTGGAGCCAGCACCTGCACCTGGTCTTTTGGATCAAGGCCAAATTTGCGTGGGATGCGTTCGCAGACGACGTCGATTACCCAACTGGCGGCTTCGTCGGGGTTTTCTGCAGCGAATAAGAAAAAATCAGCCAGACTCTTCTCTACACTCGATTCGGTTTCGGATTGAACAAGGGGCATATGGCCCTGGTTGATACGGTGGGCATTGGTGATGATCAACGATCCGGCTGCCTGCCGGAAGATAGTCACCAAGCGGGTTACAGGCGCCAGACCACTGGAAATAATATCGCGCAGGACATCCCCAGCGCCAACCGAGGGGAGCTGATCGACATCGCCTACCAGCAATATATGCGTACCCGAACGCAGCGCTCTGAGCAGGCTTTGAGCCAGCGAAAGCTCCAACATTGAAGCCTCATCGATGACCAAAAAATCAACCGGCAGGGGATTAGAAGCGTTGAACTTAAAGCCCTCTCCAGGCGAGTAACCCAACAGGCGATGGATCGTGCTGGCTGGGCGACCGGTTGCTTCTGAAAGGCGCTTGGCAGCCCGTCCGGTGGGAGAGGCCAGGGCGTACCTTTTACCAGCCTCATCCAATGCCGCCAGGAGGGTTTGAATGCAAGTGGTCTTGCCGGTGCCGGGCCCGCCCGTCAGAACGCTGAGTGGGGCGGTCAAAGCCATCTCGACGGCAATACGCTGTTCAGCCGATAAATGATCAGCGCTTCCAAATAAATTAAAGCGGGTCTGAACGCCTAAACCTGGCAAGGCTCGGCTGCCTGCCAGACGCCGTAAATGCTCTGCCGTACCGGTTTCTGCCTCATAGAACGAAGCCAGGTAAACGGCCAACTCGCGCTCCTCATTTGTGGCGTTTCCGGAGGCAGGCAAATGTTCTTGAACCACACGCCCCTGCCCTGCCAACCGCTCGATGGCAGCCGGAATGGCTTCCACCGGCAGCTCTAACAAGGCGGCCGCGCGCTCCACCAGCTCCGGATGGGGAACATAAACATGACCTGCATCGTTCATTTCCTGCAATGAGTAGATCACCCCCGCTTCGATTCGGGAAGGGTGGTTGGAGGGCAAGCCAAGGGTACGGGCAATCTTATCGGCGGTCTTGAAACCCACCCCGAAAATGTCCCTGGCCAGCCGGTATGGATCGTTTTGCACCACCGGGAGGGCTTGCTGCCCGTACTGTTTGAATATCTTAATAGCCAGGTTTGTGCTAACGCCATGCCCGTGCAAAAAGAGCATGATTTCTTTAACCTGTTTTTGTTCTTCCCAGGCGGCAGCAATTTGCTGAGAACGCTTCTGCCCGATATCAGGCACCTCTTTCAAGCGTTCTGGGTGTTTTTCGATCACATCGAGCGTCTGCGAGCCAAAACAGGCCACAATCCGCTCTGCCAGGCGAGGACCAATCCCCTTGACCAACCCCGAGCCCAGGTAGCGACGGATGCCGGCTACGGTAGCCGGAAGGGTTTGTTCACAGACCTCAACTTGAAATTGCAAGCCATGCTTGGGGTGGCTGATCCAGCGCCCGCTCAGGCGCAGGTGTTCGCCCGGTGAAAGCTCCGGCAGGTTGCCGGTTGCGGTGACCAAACCATCCCGCCCCACGGCGGCCGCGCCGGTCTTTGAGGAACGCTCTGGACGAAGTCGCACCACACTATAACCATTTTCCGGGTTGTAATAGGTGATGCGCTCTACCGAGCCGGCTAAGCTCTCCATTACCTAAGGCATTGGGTTGCTATTATTCCAGTCCGCGCCCAGGTAGACCACAACATCCACTTCACTTTGCGGTGAATACTCCATCCGGATTTGGATGGGCTGGATATTCATCAGATCCACCAGATAGCCGACCGTATAAGGATTCCCCGTATAATCCACCACCATAGTGGAAATATAAAACTGTCCGGCGTCGCCCACACTCACCACGTTTGCACCCAGACCATTGAGGTATTCCTGAGTGCGCGCTGCCAACCCACCCGCGCCAGAGCCATTCAGCACCGAAAGGTTGGCGGCTTCAGCAGCCAAGAGAGTCTGGGGATCAGAATTTTGAGCCAGCTCGCTGACCACACCAGAAGTGAAGATCTCATCGCGCAGCAGGCGTATCTTAGCTGTAACCGGCTTCAAGATATCCTTGGTACCATCCGGTGATTTGGTCAGAATAACCTGATCGGGCGGGCTGATCACACCGCGCTTGATATTTTCTAATGGAATCTGCTGCGCCAGCCAGGCCAACTGAATAGCTTGCTCAAGATCCATATTGGTATGCACCCCACCAGCCAACTCCTGGTAGAGGATGGGAGCTTTGGTGACCAGAGTGGGCAACATGTTTAAATTCATGATGCGATTGCGCATGGCCAGGATGACCTGCTGCTGACGCTGGCCGCGATCAAAATCGCCCCCTTCGGTGTAGCGCGCGCGTGCGTATGCCAAGGACACCGGCCCATCCAGCATCTGCTTGCCAGGCTCGAGGATAACCGTATTGCCCGGCCCTAAAGGATCGACCCGGATCTCTTCCGGGACATCAATCTCGATTCCGCCCAGCTCATCGATAAATTGCTCGAAGGCATAGAAGTCAATTTGGGCATAGAAATGGATCGGCACACCCAATAACTGTTCTACAGTATCAATAGCCAGACCCGGACCGCCGCCAGGGTAGTTATAGACAGCTCCTTGCCGGTAGGCTGTGTTGATCCGTTCATAGCCAAAGCCAGGGATATTGACCCACAGATCGCGGGGGATATTGAGCATCCCAGCAGTTTTTGCCACCGGATCCACTGTCAGCAGGATCATGGTATCGGTACGGGCAGGGCCATCGCCCTCTTCCCAATCCCGGTAATCCAGCCCCAACAACAGGACGGTAACCCGGCTAGCGCCATCCCAGGGACGGGGTTGGGGGCCAACCGGCCCAACCTCAGCGAGGCTGACTTCAGGCGTGGGTAAAGCAGGATCGGCTGTAGCCCGGCTGACAAAATTCGGATCGGTGAAAGGCAGAAAACTGCCAGAGGCGGCAAAATTGCGGGCAGCCGAGTAAGCGCCGCAACCGGTAAGGATGGTTAGAAGGGTGAACACAACGATTAAGAGTAGGAACAAACGTTTCGATTTCATTGATTTTCTCTAGGTGATTTTATCAGGGCATTGGATTGGCTTCAAGCCAATCATTGCCCAGGAGTATAGTGATATCCACTTCACTATTCGGATCATACTGGTTGAATACCTGTGAGGGTTGGATGTTTAACAATTCGACCAGGTATTCCTGGGTATAGATCTTCCCAGAATAATTGATCAGGGTTGTGTAATCATAGATCTCCAACGCGTTGCCGGTGACAGCGACGTTCACGTCTTGAGAGATCAGGTATTCTCGGGTGCGGGAAGCCAGGCCGGCTGTGTAGGTGCCATTGAGAACAGAGACACTGGCATTTTCTGCCTGGCGCATTTCGTCCGGATTGGCTGCTGCGCTGGATGCAGCAGGCGCCGGTAAACCGGTGGAGGTAAATATCTCATCGCGCAGCGCCAGGATCTCTTCTGGAATCGGGCGCAGGATTTGCTGACCATCCCAGGAGTAGTCTTGAACCACACGCTCGAGGTCTAAGATCTCCCGGCGGATATGCTCCACCGGAATTTGGAAGGCTGTCCAGGATAAGGAAATCACCTGTTGGAGGGTCATATTGGTGTTGACGCCGGAGGCCAGTTGCCGGTAGAGGATCGGAGATTTCTGGATCAAGGTCTTGAGGATATCCAGGCCCAGGATTCGGTCGCGGACAGCCATGATCACCTGCTGCTGGCGGTAGGCCCGGTCGAAATCGCTGCCAAAGGAATTGCGGCTGCGGGCGTAAGCCAACGCTACTGGCCCGTCCAGGGTGTGCAGGCCAGGCTGGAGCACCACCGTATTGCCGGGGCCAATGGGATCGACCTCGATTTCCTCGGGCACATCCACTTCAATCCCACCAATCTCGTTGATGAAACGCTCAAAGGCCGAGAAATCCACCTGGGCATAGAAATGGATTTGGATATCGAGCAGCTCTTCCACGGTCTGAATGGACAGACCTGGCCCACCACCCGGCTCCTGGTAGCGTCGGCGATGGTGTAGCAGCCGTCGTTCAGGGCAGAGTTCGTGACGCTGATCATCTGCCCGACCGCGAAGCCGTCGTCCGCCCAGGACTGGCCGTCATTGCGGGTGATGGTGCGGCTCGC
>JAWOHN010000221.1:0-18747 GCA_046485135.1 Anaerolineales bacterium
GTTCCAGAAGATATACCACCCCGCCAGACCTCTCTGGTGGTCCCCTTTACCGAGTATGAATGGTGGATCATCCGTTGGTCTTCCAACCAAATCCTGTGCCGGGTCTTAATCGATCACGACGGGCTGCCCAGCGGACCCGAGGTTTTTAGCGACTGCGGCAAAACGGTCTACGACCTATGGAGCGCTACAACAGCATGCCAGGCATCTGAAGACCCATCTGCCGCGGCGCAGGAATGCTCCGGGGTTTATATGTTTTATGTCACCAATCGACCGGCAGAGAAAACCATCGTGGTCGATTTGCCACCACCCACAGTGTGGGTGACGCTGGCTGATTGTGTTCCATCCGTCCCCGAAAACCTGTGTCCGAATATCCCAACTTTATTGTTAACCGGCGAAGAACCACTGCCAAATGAAGGGATCGTCGCCATCCATGCAGTGATCAACAACCAGAAAACCACCTGCCAGGGATCCAGCTGCCAGGTACCGTTGCGACCTACCACCCAACAAGGAATTACGGTTGAGTTTTGGGCTGATACAAGTTATGGGGATTCCAGCCAGGTGTTTTCGGCGCTTGTGCGGGTGATCGATACGGGCGTTTCACCTGATCCAAAAGTAGCGGGATGGTATGTAGATGTCATTAGCAGCCAATGGCGAGGCAGGCTACTGGCGACATGCGCACAAACCTGGGTAGCTTTTCCTCCCTTGGGGTCCACCCCCGACTGGTTGACGACGCCTGAGGTCCCAGAATTAATGGCCTCGGAAGAGCCTTACCAATTTCTGGCTGGGCGGCTGATTGCACAAGGTCTGGTGGATGCTCGCGCTTGCCCAGGCGGCGGCTTGCTCTCGAATGGGTACGCGGATAACTGCGGCTTAGAGAAGGCCATGCCTCAGGTGCTCGAGTGGCAGAACCAGTTTGATGAGCGGATCATTGAGGTCGCCCTCGAAACTGGGGTACCGGCTCAGCTAATGAAGAATCTCTTTGCCAAAGAA
Organism: Anaerolineales bacterium; assembly: GCA_046485135.1. Taxonomy (GTDB): domain Bacteria; phylum Chloroflexota; class Anaerolineae; order Anaerolineales; family UBA4823; genus CAZAQS01. The sequence continues at coordinate 991 of JAWOHN010000221.1, forward strand.
AGCCAATTCTGGCCTGGCGCCTTCAGAAGCGCGGAACATATGGGAATCGGGCAGATCACGTCCAAAGGGGCGGATGCGCTCTTAATGTGGAACCAACGCTTTTACGAACAGTTTTGCCCCCTGGTATTGCATAATGAAGTCTGCGAGCGGGGTTATTTCCGCTTAAGCTCTCAGGAACAGGCGATCCTACGAGGAGCTCTAGCAATGGAGGCAGACGGTCACTGTCCAGATTGTCCGGAAGGGATCGATTTGACCCAGACCCATTTCAGCGTCGAACTGTTCGCTCAAACCTTAAATGCCAACTGCCACCAGGTTGGCCAGATCGTTCACAATGCAACCAACCAAATCGCCGGGAGAGTGAGCACCTACCCAGACTTATGGCAATTGACCCTGGCAAATTATCATGCCGGACCCGGATGTCTTTCTTATGCGGTTCATGCGACTTGGGCGCAAAGACAGGCTCTGCTTTGGGAGAACGTTTCAGAGCATTTCACCCCTGCCTGCGAAGGGGTAGTAGATTACGTGGACCAAATCTCGCGCTAAATACCAGGCGCGGTGTGGGGCTTAGGTCAGCGCCTGCACCAGCTTTAGAAATTCTTCCCACTCTTCTTTGAAAAAGTGCAAAGTGACGTTATTCAGCTCCAGGTGAAAAGTTGTCTCCCCATCTGGCTCTTCCGCCTGCCAGGCCAGGTAATCGTCCGTTTCAGCAATGACCTGGGTGGTTGGTTCTTGATTGGGTTTCGGCATGTTCAATCCCTCCAATTTATTCCAATATACTATATGTTCAAACTGCGTCTGGTGATCAGATCTTCAAATTATGGCAGAACTGACCAGGGGTTGACAAATCCACCCAGGTAGCGCACCTCAAAATGCAGGTGAGCACCGGTTGAGTTGCCCGTACTGCCAGCAGCGCCGATATATGTTCCTTGGTTGACGCTCTGACCACAATAAGCGGTTACCTTACTCATATGTGCATAGAGCGATTGGTAGCCATTGCCATGGTCAATCATAACCATATAGCCATAACCACCAGTCGCCCAGCCAGCGAAAACAACCACACCGCTATCGGCGGCAAAGACGCCATCGCCAACCGCAGCCGCGATATCAATTGCCAGGTGCCCAGGCCAGTAATCGTTGCCCGAAAGGACCCGATTTGCAGAAGGCCAGGCAAAAAATCCGCTGCCATAGGCTCCTTCATAAGAGCCCGAGCAAGCCCCAGCGCCATACACACTCTTGGACACACCTGCCCGCTCACGGGGGATGGTCGGCACAATCCAGGTGACAAACTCACGCTGTCCACCGGGCACGAGGACCATTTCGCCAGTCTCCATCTGAGGATTGGTCAAGTCCATTTTATTACCAGGCCAGTTAACAATATCTTGGGGTTTTGCTTTAAACTTAGTAGCCACACCTTCTACCGTGTCGCCCAACAACCAGGAATAGTACACACCATCTACCGGTGGCACTTTTAGCTCCATATCCAGGGAGAGCAGGTCTGGGTTATCTTTCAATTGATCATAATTCGCCCACAAGAGTGTCTCTGGCTTGATATTGAAGTTTTTGGCAATGCTGAAAATGGAATCGCCTGAGGAAACCGTATAGCTGATGACGTCTTCACGCGGGCGGGTCGGGATAATCGTCAGCAAGGTCGTCTGCCTGCTGATGGCCTGGATATAGCCATCCCCGTCAAACTCAGGCATGGCAACCAGAGCTTCACCGAGAAGTGGGGTTGAAAGTGCAATTGGGGAGCTGCTCTCAGAAGACCCGGCTGCCGCCGGCGATAAAGCCACTGCAGAGGTAATCAACGGGGAAAAACGCTGAAAACCCAGGTATCCGGCCAGGATTACCAAACTGATGGCAACCAACCATACCCCCAGGGTCAAGATAGACTGCCCTGCGGGACGGGTCTGGTTGCTGCTTTCGCTTCGGTTGGAATTTGTCTCAGGAGAGGAGGCTGTTTTGTCGTCAGCGTCTAGATGCTGAACAGGTTGTGCAGCTGATCTGGAGCCAGCCTCCTGCCCTAAGGCGGATTTTTCTTTCAAGAGGAGTCCTCGTGTAAGGTTTCCAGGAATAGCTGGTTGTTTTCGGTGCGAGCCAAACGCTGGAGGATCGCTTCAGTGGCTGTAGACGGATCCAGCCCGGCCCCATAAGGTGGACCTGCAACCATTTGATCATACATCCGGCGCATAAGCCAGACACGGGGAGTGATATCAGGACCAAGGAGAAGCTCTTCTCGGCGGGTGGAAGAGCGTTCAATATCGATTGCTGGGAATACGCGCCGTTCTTGTAACCGGCGGGAAAGGTGCAGCTCCATATTGCCCGTACCCTTAAATTCTTCATAAACCACATCATCCATACGCGAACCGGTGTCGATCAAACAGGTTGCCAGGATAGTTAGCGATCCACCTTCTTCGATGTTCCGGGCAGCGCCAAAAAACCGTTTGGGGGGATAGAGAGCAGATGGATCGATGCCTCCCGACAGGGTACGCCCCGATGGCGTTACCACCAGGTTATATGCCCTGGCCAGACGGGTAATCGAGTCCATCAAGATGACCACATGGCGGCCAATTTCCACCAGACGCTTGGCGCGCTCCAGGACCATCTCAGCCACGCGTACATGAGAAGTAACCGGCTCATCGAAAGTCGATGAAATCACTTCGGCATCCACCGAGCGATCCATGTCGGTAACCTCTTCTGGTCGCTCTCCGATCAAAGCTACCATCAAATGAATATCGGGATACTTGGTCGAGATGGAGTTTGCCATTTGCTTCAGGATGGTCGTTTTACCCGCCTTGGGAGGCGAAACAATCAAGCCACGCTGGCCGCGCCCAACCGGTGTTACCAGGTTGATCAAGCGCATGGCAAGGGTATGCCGGTCGGTCTCAAGATCGAAGCGGGTTTCAGGAAAGATAGGGGTTAGAGACTCAAAGTGCGGGCGTTGTTTGGCTGCATCTGGCTCCAAACCGTTGATATTTTCCACTTTTAGAAGACCATAATGCTTTTCTGATTCGCGCGGCGGGCGAACATGACCAATGACCAGGTCTCCATTCCTCAACCCATAACGTCTAATTTGCGATTGAGAGACATAGACGTCATAAGGCCCCGGTTGGTAATGACCTGAACGCAAAAAACCAATGCCCTCGCTCATAATTTCAAGGATGCCACCACGCAGTTCAAGTCCCTCCCTTTCTGCTTCCACCTGCTGGATGCGGAGGATCAGGTCTTCTTTTTTCAGGCGATGGGCATTTGATACATCAAGGTCTCTCGCCATCTGACGGAGAGTAGCCAGGGGCGTGTTTTCTAATTCTAGAACTTTCATGTTATATTGGTCTCTTATTTTGTTAGGTATGGTTTAGGAATATGGATGGCAAATGGGGTTCGACCACCGAATCTCTTATTAGGAATATACGGCGGAAGTCTTATTAGTGGTAAAAGAGATGTCAGGAGATCTATGGCCTGAGGGGAGTAAATATCTCACAAATTATAGCATTTAATGTGGTAGCCTGCAAGACCTTTCCCCACCAAAACTGGCTGATTTTTTAAATTCTATCATCATTAGATGATTACGTCCAGCAATATATTTGCCTGAGCAGCGATCAAAGGTTGTTAGTGAATATTGGGGTTGTGAACGGCGTGCATCGTTCACAACCCCAAAATCTGGAATCGTAACCCTCTATCGCCTGCGGTGTACAAAGACCAGGATGAATGGGATTAGAAACACTGGTAACAGACCGGCTGCACAAGTACCCGCTGCGGGGGATGTATCCGGCGCATCAGGCTCTTCATTTGGTACAGCTGGGCTGGGTATAGGTCGTCCATCGCCCGGTTCAGAGGTCGCTTCAGGATCGATCTCAATTTCAGGCACAGATGCGCCTTCTTGGACAACTTCATAGGGAACTCCATCTGCAAACGCAATCACCCGCTCACCCAAAGCAAAAGCGGCTGCCAGGCTGGGCTGGGCGCTCACCAGGCGGAAATAATCCTCCGAAAGGAAGGCCACCTTTATGGTCTGGTCAATGTGCGGGTCATAAGCAGTATCCACCCAGACGCCTTCCCTGAACACAAAGGTGCGAGTCCCAGCAATACGTACCTGAGCCACATTTTCGAGGGGTGCTGCAGCCACTGAATCGGCGCCGGCCAAATCACCCTGTTCGGCCGCCCTTTGCACTGCCTCCTGTCCAAATGTAGCAGCCTCTGGCGCAGATTGAAGCATTTTGAATTGCTCCTCTGCGATCCTGCCCTGGTCAGCCGCACCCAAAGGCATGTCTTCGGTAACAAGGTAGGAGGTATACGGCGTAACAATTCCGTAACGAATGCTCAAACGGACAATTTGGTCGATCGTCTCTGGATCTGGGCCTTGTAAGCGAACCTGGTTTAACAGATAACCGACCTTGCGGGTGGCCCATAAGCGCGGTATGGCTGCCAGTGAACCAGATAGCTCCTGGCTGGAGGATGGAAATACCTGTTGGGGGTAACGAAAAAGCTGTACCTGACCATTGACTTCTCCGGACAAGGTGATCGTCGTTGTACCCGCTTGCCGGTAGCGACCGACCAGGATGATTTGAGAGCCAGCAAACAGGTCTGGTAAAGGCTGCGGGTACAAATCGTAGACAGCCAGTTCCCCAAAATCCAGCTCCAGGTCGGTGAGAACCGGCGCGCTGACCTTACTGTAAAAATCAGAAAGGATTTCATCCAGACGGTCTCCCGGTAAGACATAAGTGCTGACTCCACGATGAGCCTGTGAAAGGGAATCCAACAAGAAGGTATCCACATCATAGCCCACCCCAAAGGAAAACAAGCGCAAGTTCGGGTAGGCAACCATGGATAGGTTGTCAAGTATCTTCTGGCTGTCGATCTCTCCAACCGTGGGCAAGCCATCGGTCAAGAAGATCACATAGGTAGGGCGGAGCTCATCTGCCAGCGCAGCCGCTTCCAGCAGCGCCCGGTTGATGTCAGTGCTGCCAGCAGCATTGAGCCGGTCTACCCAGGGCAACGCCTCGGCTGCATCACTGGCTGGGCGCAGGCCAGGTGCATAGGATTCAACCGCCGTGCTGAACGAAATGATATTAAACCGGTCTTCCGCGTTCAAGTTTTTGAGAATATAGCGCAACGCCTCTTGAGCCTGGCGGAATTTCTCGCCTTCCATGCTGCCAGACTTGTCCAAAACCAGCAGTACGTCTTTGGGCAAAGCCTGTTGGTCCACATTCGGGCGCGGCGCCAAAAGCAGCAAAAAGAACCCATCTGGATCAACAGGGTCATTTGCATCCCGGTAAGACAAAAGATGAAAGGCTTCTGCCTCGCCAATCGAGAAAAACAATCCAAAATCGCTATCAGGCAGTATGTTTTCAGCCTCGTAGCCAACGAGAATATCCTGGTCATTTTTTCTATCGATACTGACCGAGTGGGTGGGCGAATATACCGCTCGCAGTGGAATAGATGAACGGATTTGCACGTTGATGGCAACGCTTTCCAAAGGCGTCCGGGAGAACTTCTCTGTGCTGAGAGGGTAGCTATAGCGAACCAGGCCATTTTCAGCAGAGAGGACCTGGGAGTATTCCAACTCGATACGCCGCTCACCCCTGGATGGAATGGGAAAGATGCGCGCCTGCACAGCCCCCTGGTCAATATACTCCAACAGGGCTGGATCACGCAGGCTGTTAACGATCTCTTCGTAAGTCCGGCGGGCTTGTTGGGCATCCAGTATTTGCGCTTCAACCGGTTCACCGTTCACCCACAGGGTGAAGGATGTAACCACAGCATCCTTTGGAATGGGGAAAAGATAAGTCCCTTCCACATCCCATTCGTTGGGGTTGTAAAAAATCTGATCCACATGAGTGGTGGCAACCTGGTCTTCAATCGTCACATTAACATGATGGTATCGAATGGAAAGCTGAGACATGGGAAAAGGGATCGGAGGACAAGGACCAGGCATGCACACGGGCGGCTCTGGGATGATGATGCCATCAGCGCGAGCTGGCCCTGGCATGATCAGAGTGCAGGTTAACAAGGTCAGGATTGCTGCCTGGAAGAATGACCGTTTCATGTTGCCACCTTTGCCTTTCGACGTTTTCAATTTAAGGCTCCCAATATATCATACAGTAGCTATGCACCCAACCGTGGTTGGTCCCACGGCTGAATGGAGAACTACATCTCATACAAGTGAGAGTGGATAGTTGTTTCGCAGCTTGGACGCCAGAAAAGAGGAAAAAGTTCCGGTGGTATAATCTCGATAGAAGACTGGCGAGATAAGATCCCAACTGCTCCAGCTATAGCTTCGCAGGTAGAAAACCCCAATAAACAAGGCCTGGGTGATTTTACGAATGGGCGGACCAGTTACAACTTTTGATCAGATAAGAGAGTAAGACAAGACCTATGCTAGAGAAGATTGTCGGAATTGAAGAAAGATACGAAGAAATTAACCAGCTGTTATTAGAGGTTGGAGACAATTACCAGAGAGCTGCAGAGTTATCCAAAGAAAGAGCTGATATCGAACTGCTGGTACATAAAGCTGCTGAATACCGCCAGGTGCTGCAACAGCTAGAAGAGGCGCGCCACTTGCTTGACACGGAGGATGAGGAGCTACGGGAATTGGCAGAATCTGAAATCAGCGAGCTTGAGCCGCGCAAGGAAGCCCTGGAGGCGAAAATTAAAAGTATGTTGTTGCCCAAAGATCCCCGCGATGATCGCAATGTGATCTTGGAAATCCGCGCGGGCACGGGCGGAGACGAAGCAGCCCTGTTCGCGGCCGACCTGTTCCGGATGTACATTCGTTATGCAGAGCGCAACAACTGGAATGTAGAAATCTTGGATGCAAATGAAATTGGCATCGGCGGTTACAAAGAAATCACTGCCATGATCAAAGGACGAGGAGCATATTCCCGCCTTAAGTATGAATCAGGCGTCCACCGGGTCCAGCGCGTGCCAGCTACAGAGGCTCAAGGACGCATCCACACATCTGCTGCGACGGTGGCAGTGCTGGCTGAGGTTGACGAAGTGGAGATAGACATTCCAGACAGTGATATTCGCATGGATGTCTACAAATCTGCCGGAGCAGGGGGGCAGAACGTGCAGAAGAACTCCACTGCAATTCGATTGACACACCTGCCCACCGGGATGGTTGTGCAATGCCAGGATGAGCGCTCGCAGTTACAAAACCGGTTGCGAGCCATGGGCATTTTACGCGCGCGCTTGTACGAGATGGAGCAAGAGAAACGCCAGGAAAAGATCGACGACGACCGGCGCGGCCAGGTAGGTAGCGGCGACCGGTCAGAAAAGATCCGCACATACAACTATCCCCAATCTCGAGTCACCGATCACCGTATCAACCTGACCACTCATAACCTGCAAACGGTAATGTATGGAAACCTGGATGAATTTATCGACGAGCTGGCTACCCAGGATGAAGCCAGGAGAATGGCTGCGGTTGGGGTTTAACCGTGCTTGGGGACTACCTGGCCTCCATTGCGGATAAGCTCAAGTCGTTTAGCGATAGCCCTGCGATGGATGCAAGCGTATTGCTGGCAGGTTTGCTAAACAAACCTCGGACTTGGGTCATCACCCATCCGGAAGCAACCGTCGGCCCAGCTGAACGGGCGATATTAGAAAACGCCCTTGAGCGATTGAAAGCCGGAGAGCCGCTGCCGTATATTCTCGGTCATTGGGAATTCTACGGGCTTGAATTTAAGCTCAACCCAGCTACTCTGATCCCCCGCCCAGAAACTGAGCTGCTGGTGGAACAGGCACTGGAATGGTTGCAGCAGCATCCCAAGCGGCGGCTGGCGGCAGATGTGGGTACAGGCTCAGGCTGTATCGCCATTGCCATGGCATTGCATCTACCAGACATCCAGATCATTGCCACGGATATCTCCAGATTGGCATTGCAGGCGGCGCTGGTTAACGCCCAGCGACATGCAGTAGACCGGCAAATATCCTTCATCCAGGCCAACCTTCTGGAAAGCATACGGATACCCTTTGACCTGATCTGCGCTAACCTGCCGTATATACCAACAGAAACCTTGCAATCCTTGCCGGTGTACACCAGGGAACCCACTCTGGCTCTGGATGGAGGTGCAGATGGTTTGGACCTGATAAAGGGTCTGCTACGAACGGCGCCCCAGCGGCTGGCCCAGGGTGGGCGGCTTTTGATGGAAATTGAGGCAAACCAGGCTGCATCGGTCAGGTGGCTGACTCAGAAGGCTTTTCCACAGCAAGAGGCTCGCATTTTGAGAGACCTGGCCGGCAACGAACGCCTGCTGGTGGTAGATAAGATAAGCGATTAGTTGAAAGATAGTGCTATGAAGACCCCTTTACAAGACAAGCATATCCTCCTAGGTGTAACCGGTTCTATTGCCTGCTATAAAGCGGCTGACCTGGCCTCAAAGCTGACCCAGGCTGGCGCTCTGGTGGATGTCATCTTGACCCACAGTGCAGAGCAATTCATTCACCCACTTTCCTTTCAGTCTGTCACTGGGCGACGGGCTTTCTGCGAAGCCGACTTGTGGGGCAACCAGGCCCATGTGCTGCATGTTGGTCTGGGGCATAGCGCCGATTTGCTGGTCATTGCTCCGGCGACTGCCAATACCATAGCCAAGCTTGCGCATGGCATTGCCGATAACCTTCTGACCGTAACCGCCCTGGCTGCCAGCTGCCCGCTGATGATTGCACCAGCCATGGACGGCGGGATGTTTGAGCATCCTGCCACGCAGGCTAATTTGGAAGTGTTGGTCCAACGGGGCGCGCTCATTGCCGGTCCAGCCAAAGGACATCTGGCCTCCGGTCTGGAGGGGGTGGGACGGCTGCTCGAAACGCAGGAGATCATGGGCCAGATTCGCCATGTACTTGGCAAGAAGGGCCCGCTGAAAGGCCGTAAAGTGGTGGTCACCGCCGGAGGAACCCAAGAGCCGCTTGATCCGGTCAGGACGATTACGAATCGCTCTTCCGGTAAACAAGGCTTCAGCCTGGCACAGGCAGCCCTTGACCTGGGAGCAGACGTGACATTGATCGCAGGCATAACCCCATTGTCTACACCCACCGGCGCCTGGCGGATTGATGTTCAAACCGCCCAAGAGATGCTGGCAGCCGTACTGGAGCAGGTCAAAGACGCAGATGTGCTGCTAATGGCTGCTGCAGTCGCAGATTTTCGACCCAAAAACCCAACCGGGCAAAAAATTAAAAAAAGCCACGGTATCCCCCAACTCGAACTGGAAGCGACGCCGGATATCCTGGCGGCAGTTGCGCAAATTAAGCACGAAACCGGCTACCCCAGGATCAGTGTGGGCTTTGCAGCCGAAAGCAAGGATTTGCTAGCAAATGCCCGCAGGAAGCTGACCGAAAAACAGGTAAACATGATTGTTGCCAATGATATCACTGCGGAGGGGGCCGGCTTTGCAGTGGACACCAACCTGGTGACCTTGCTTGAGCCATCCGGTGAAGCACAGGCCCTTCCCCAACTGTCAAAAGAAGAGGTTGCGCAAGTCATTTTGGAGCGGGTTGTCACCCTGCTGGAAGATGCCAATGAAACATAGCGAGACCCACAAATACATCGTCCACCTGTGTACCAGACAGGCCTGGGAAAACGCCCAGGCTGGCGGAGAATACCGGGCGGATTCTCTGGAGCGCGAGGGCTTTATCCACTGTTCACGCCCAGATCAAATTCTGGAGGTAGCCAACCAGTATTACCGGCAGGTCTCAGACCTGGTGCTGCTATGGATTAATCCAGAGAGGGTCACCCATAAAATTCGATTTGAGAAAGCAGAACCGGAAGCCCAGGATGTGTTCCCCCATGTCTATGGCCCCATTAATTTAGATGCAATTATTTCGGTAAGCGTATTTCCAATTCATCAAGACGGCTATTTTCGATCTATCCCCCTATCCGACTAGAGCATCAATTGAGCTGCCAGGCAAGCTCCCACGGTTTATCGATCTCAGGCCGGTGGATCCTCTTGGGCCAATTGGGCAGCTTCCCGGCTTTCCTGAAGCAGATTTTCCAGTTGCAGGCGGGATTCTTCTAAGGAGATTCCCTGGGAAAATTGCCATTCATCCAAAAGAAGGCTTTGGGCATGCCTTAAGACCGAGAGATCATTCTCGTTTAATTTATGCTCCACACTACGAGCCGAGATATCGCGAATAATCCGGCAAAGCTCTTCGGTGCTCCCTTCTCTCATCCGCTCCGAAAGCTGCACCTGGCGCTGGAATCGATCTTCGACAAGCTCTTCACCGGGGCTACGCAGGACTTCGTACAATTTTTTGAACTCCCGCCGTTCAACAGGCAAGCGTAAGCTCCCTTGCTCAGCGCCATTCACAGGTACCCATAACGTGAGTTGAGGGAACTCAACAACATAATAGTGCTGAGATTTTCCCCCCAGCTCTTTCTCATCCAACTGGACCACTTCTCCTTGGCCAAATGATCGATGAACAACCTTGTCACCAACTTGGAAAGTCATAGAGATCTTCCTTTCACCAATGATCACTGCTGGGGTCTATAAAATATGCCACCTTATGGGTGGCAGCACCGATCAGCGCCCTAAACTTCTATCCGGCCACCGCAGCAGACCGAATAACCACATACGCCCTGGAGCGTATTTTCCCCCTATAAATTTATCCAAAGAAACAACAGGCCGGCAATCCAACCTTCCAAGCAAACTTAGCGTACATATCACGAGTTCAAGATGATAAAAAACAAGGTCGAATTTTTGTATATGCCGTACGGCTGAACCGCACGAAACGCAAAAAACTTGCTCTTATCCCGAATTTACGTTACATATATTATATCACGCCGTCAAGAAACGGTCGATTGGGTTCGGTTCTTTTCTTAATGGCTTTTCGTAAGGGGGTAGCGCTGCACTTAACCTTGGTTGGAGGAGAATAACCGTTCTTTCTTATGGGGAATAGCGCCAAGGGGGACTTGCCCCAAATGGAAAACAAGTATACAATTGTTCTAAGGTTACCAGGTATCAAAAGATGGTGAAAGGATGGCAAGTATGATCACGAAGTTCTCAATTGATAACAAGAGACTCAGAAAATGCCTGCCCTTGTTGCCTGCTGTTTTGCTGATCCTCGTGCTTGGATTAGCAATGAGCTCTCCCATGAAAGTTACTGCTGACGCCGGTGGCTGGCCCACTGCCACCCCTACACTCACCTCGCTGCCCCCCACAGCAACCCAGGTTCAAGAAACTCCAGCAGCCTTGCCTACACTCCCGCAGATCATCTTCCCACCAACCAATACGCCAACTCCATTAACGTTAGGCCTGGTTGAGAGTGGGGCAATTCCTCAGGTTATTGCAGAGGATGAGCCAGCGCCGAATAGAAATATAGCTGCCTTGCTGTGTTTGCCACTGGGAATTATCCTGGTTGTTGGCACTGTCCTTGGCCTGTTTCTGCTGCGCAACCGGATTATTTCATCAGCGCCGTAGCAATCCCCATGATACAGTTCATCTAACTTTGAGTAGCTCAACTTAAGAACCCCCAAAACTTGGGCGTCAGAAGGGGTATTATCCGAGTAAAATAAAAGGATGCTGTTAAATATCTCTGACGGGGATAAAGGTTGGACCGAAAGCAGGTTCCAACAAAGTTCTTGCTGCAATTTGCCAGGAATTAGCCATTGAGCAAATCCTAACTTAGTGAAAGAAGAATCATTATGGAATCATTTCGCGCCGAAATTCCTAACCAATTCAGTCTACCGCGCAGAATCAACCGCTTAGGTAAGCTGGCCTATAATCTGTGGTGGACCTGGAATCCAGATGCTCAACGGTTATTCCAGCGCATAGACTCTGAGCTGTGGGAGCGTGCTTATCACAATCCGATCCGCTTTTTACGTAAGGTGTCCAAATCCCAGCTAACTGCTGTGACAAAAGATCGCTATTATCTCGACTTCTACGATCGGACTTTACGAGCCTTTGACCAATACACAGAAACCAAAGATACCTGGCTGCTGCGTAACTATCCGGAACGCCGCAACCGCCCTATTGCGTACTTTTCGACCGAATTTGGGCTGCACGAAACCCTGCCAATTTACGCGGGTGGTTTGGGAGTGCTTTCCGGCGATCACTTAAAAGGGGCTAGCGATCTGGGCTTACCTGTCGTGGCAGTCGGTTTTCTATATATTCTAGGTTATTTCTCTCAAGAGATTTCGGAGAACGGCTGGCAAGAAGCCCGCAATGTTCACCTGCGCTTTGATGAGATGCCGGTACTGCCCATTCTGGATGAAGAGGGTAAGCCGGTCACCATTCCTATTGAACTGCCCGGCCGAGAGGTACTGGCCCGCTTATGGGAGATCAAAGTAGGCAGAGTCCCCCTTTACTTGCTTGACTCGAACGTCGAAGGGAACTCGCACAGCGACCGGGAGTTGACTGCCCGTTTGTACACCAGCGACCTGGAATCCCGGATTTCTCAAGAGATCATCCTGGGAATCGGGGGTGTACGCGCCTTGCGGGTGTTGGGTTATAACCCACATTTCTGGCATATGAACGAAGGCCATTCAGCCTTTCTAGCCCTGGAACGGGTAAAAGAGCTGGTGGAATCGGGACATCCATTTTCAAAAGCTGCCGATATGGTCCGCTCGAGTACAGTCTTCACCACCCATACACCTGTGCCGGCCGGCAATGACGAGTTCCCGCTGTGGTTAATTGATAAATACTTCTCCCATCTATGGCCCCAACTAGAACTGGACCGGGAGCAATTCATTGACCTGGCACGCCACCAACAAAGTTGGGGGGAAACCTTTAGCATGCCTGTGTTGGCGTTTCGTTTTTCCGAAAAGCACAATGCGGTTTCGGAAAAACACGAACACGTCAGCCAAAAAATGTGGAACTATCTCTGGCCAGATTTGGATGAAAAAGAGGTTCCCATCACCCATATCACCAACGGTGTCCATACCGGCACCTGGTTAGCGCGCCGCCTGCGCGTGCTGTTCGACCGCTATCTAGATTCCAATTGGCTGGATCGGGTCGATGATCTAGAAACCTGGGAAAAGATCGATGACATCCCGGATGCAGAAATGTGGGCGGTCAGAAGGCATTTAAAAAGAAAACTGGCTGCTTATATGCGAGAGAGGGCGCGCGGCCAATGGCTGCAAGACGGCGTCCATCCGATCCAGGTGATTGCTTCCGGCGTCTTGCTGGACCCCTACGCCCTGACCATCGGGTTTGCCCGCCGGTTTGCTACTTATAAACGCGCAGGGTTAATCTTGAGAGACTTTGACAGGCTGTTGAGCATCATTAATAAGCCCAATATGCCTGTCCAGATCATCTTTGCAGGGAAAGCCCATCCTGCAGATGAACCGGGCAAACTCCTGATCCAAAGCGTCTACCGGGCCGTTAAGAAAGCTGAAAATGGAGGACGGCTGGTATTTCTAGAAGATTATGATATGAATCTGGCTCGGTATCTTGTCCAGGGCGTTGATGTGTGGCTAAATACACCCAGGCCGCCTAACGAGGCCTCGGGCACATCTGGAGAAAAGGCCGCCATGAATGGTGTGTTAAATTTCTCCGTTTTGGATGGCTGGTGGCGGGAAGGGTATAACGGAAAGAACGGCTGGGCAATTGGCGACGAACAGGAATACGACTCTATTGAAGAGCAGGATCAGGCTCACGCTGAAAGTCTATATGATATCCTTGAGAACAAGATTATCCCTCTCTACTACAATGAGCGTTCTGCTGATGGCTTGCCCGGAGATTGGATTGAAATGATGAAAGAATCCATCGCCACCCTGGCGCCGCGTTTCAGCATCCAGCGGATGGTTAAAGATTACGCCGAAAAACTCTATTACCCCCTGGAAGCCGAGAGGCAACCTCTCATCTCCGATGTGCTAGATTAGAGGAATTGTGGAGTGTTTCGTGCAGTTCTGCCTCACGAAACACTCCACAATTCAACCTGATTTTTAGACAGCCCTGCCTTTTACCCACCACTTGTAGGTTATGGACATATTACTCTCATCACAAGCCTGGTTAGCAGCCGGTCTCATTTTTATGCTGCGCGTCGCAGATATGACGCTAGACACGCTGCGCGTTCTGTTCGTCATGCGCGGTCGCAAAAAAACCGCCTGGATACTGGGCTTTTTTCAATCTGCCATCTATCTGCTGGCTATCGGGGGCGTCTTGCAAAACCTCGATGCCCTCAGCCTGATTGGGTACGCGGCTGGTTTTGCCACCGGGAACGTCCTGGGAATGATTATTGAGGAACGGATCGCGATCGGGCATAGTCTGCTGACCATTATCAGTTCCCGGCGGGGACCTGCGGTTGCTTCCCGCTTACGAAGCGAGGGTTTTGCTGTGACCGAAATTTCCGGACGAGGCAAAGACGGCATGGTTACCTTGATCAATTGCAATGTGCTGCGTAAAGAGGTTGACGAGGTACGCCAGACCGTCAACCAGGTGGATCAAGGAGCGTTCATCACCGCCGAAAGCATCCACCCAGTCAGACGCGGTTTCTTCCGGGCGTAAATCATGGCCATTTTTACAGTTCTGTTGATATTCATCCTGCGGGTTCTGGACATTGCCGCGGCCACCTTGAGAATGTTGATGGTGATTCGCGGGCGGAAATTAAACGCCTGGATATTGGGATTCATTCAGGCCATGCTGTTTGTCTTAGCAATTCAGGCGGTCTTGTCAGACTTAGGCAGCTGGATCAATATCATCGCTTATGCCACCGGTTTTGCAACCGGCACGGTGATAGGCATGTTGATTGAGGAGCGTATTGCCATTGGCTTCAAACATCTCCGCATTATTAGCTCTCGCCGTGGTACCGAACTGGCGGAATATCTGCGCACGCAAGGGTATGCGGTGACAGAAGTCGCAGGACGGGGCAAAGACGGGACAGTCAGCCTGCTCAATTGCACGGTCCAACGCAAAGATTTGCACCAGATCGAGATGCTGGTTAAAGAAAAAGATGAGCAAGCATTTATCACAGCAGATGACGTGATCCCAGTTTCACGAGGATTCTGGAAACGCTGACCCATTTGATCTCATTTGTGGTATAAATCACCAATAGCTTTCACTTCCAAACATTACATTTTGGTATTAAACAGTTCACCCGGTTTGACCGGGAATTGGGATATATATCTCAGGAGTCGCGTATGGATGCTCTCTTCTTAGCCAGGCTACAGTTTGCAACCACCACGGTCTACCACTTCTTCTTTGTCCCTCTTACCCTGGGTCTGTCGATTATGGTTGCCATCATGGAAACCTTGTATGTACGGACAGGGCGAGATGTTTACAAAAGGATGACCAAGTTTTGGGGCAAGCTATTTATTATTAACTTTGCCATGGGCGTGGTGACCGGCATTGTCCAAGAATTCCAATTTGGGATGAACTGGTCAGAATATTCCCGTTACGTGGGGGATATTTTTGGGGCGCCATTGGCCATTGAAGCGCTATTAGCATTTTTCCTCGAATCCGTCTTTTTGGGCGTTTGGATCTTCGGATGGGATAAGCTTTCCAAGGGGATGCATGCTGCGGCAATGTGGCTGGTAGCCATTGCCTCCAACTTGTCTGCCCTGTGGATTTTGATCGCTAATTCCTTCATGCAGCAACCGGTAGGGTTCGCGTTGCTGGAAGATGGTCGCATCGTCATGGATAATTTCTTTGCGTTGGTGCTTAACCCGAACATCTGGTACCAATTCCCGCACGTATTGATGGGCGGGTTTACCACCGCGGCTTTTTTCATTATGGGCATCAGTGCTTACCACTTGCTCAAGAAAACCGATCCTGAATTCTTCCGGCGGTCTTTTCAAATGGGAGCGATCGTAGGAGCAATGAGCTCGATCATGCTGGCATTCAACGGACACAGCCAGGCCCAACATATGGTAGAGATTCAACCCATGAAAATGGCTGCTGCAGAGGCTTTGTGGGACAGCGAGGATCCGGCCTCTTTCTCATTGTTCACCATCGGCAATATGCAGGAACGACGGGATGTTTTTGCAATCCGCATCCCGCGCCTGTTAAGCTTACTTTCTTACAACCAACTCGAAGGTGAAGTCAAAGGAATGAACGATCTACAGGCTGAGTATGTAGCGACTTATGGCCCGGGAAACTATGTTCCACCCGCCATCATCCCTTATTGGACGTTCCGCATCATGGTTGGAGCAGGCACCCTGATGATTTTCCTGGCTCTGTATGCCCTATTCATGGTGATGGGAGACCTGTTTGAAGGACACCCGCTGGTGTTGAAGCTATTTACATATGCAATTGCTTTGCCCTATTTGGCGAATAGCGCTGGCTGGCTGCTCACTGAGGTGGGTCGTTACCCCTGGACGGTCTTTGGCTTGATGACCCTGGAAGAGTCAGTCTCTCCCACAGTATCTGGTGGGATGGTTTTTGCATCTTTGATCGGTTTTATCCTGATCTACTCCGCCCTCATTGTGGCGACGGTGTACCTGATGTCCAAGCACGTCAGGGCAGGTCTCCCGCCAGCTGATCAATCACCCCCAGAGGAAACCACCCCCTCACTGGTCAGCGCGTAAGATCGGTTTCAAAACAACAGGAGCTAAACCATGGATCTAAACACCATCTGGTTCATCTTGATTGCCGTCCTGTACATCGGTTTCTTCGTGCTGGAAGGCTTTGATTTTGGCGTGGGTATCCTGCTGCCCTTTCTCGGTAAGAACGATACTCAGCGACGGGCAATCATCAACACCATCGGACCCTTCTGGGATGGCAATGAGGTTTGGCTGCTGACAGCCGGCGGCGCTACCTTTGCGGCATTTCCCCATTGGTACGCCACCATGTTCAGCGGTTTTTATCTTCCCTTATTTCTGCTGCTCATGGCGTTGATTTTGAGAGGCGTTGCGTTTGAATTTCGCAGCAAAGATGACGACCCGCGCTGGCGCAAGGGTTGGGATAGCGCCATCTTCATTGGCAGTCTGCTGCCAGCCCTGCTCTTGGGGGTTGCTTTTACCAACCTGGCTCGGGGTGTGCCCATCGACGCCAATATGCTGTATACTGGCGGTTTCTTCAATTTACTCAATCCTTATGCGCTGTTGGGAGGGCTGTCAGCGGTCCTGGCTTTCACGCTGCATGGAGCAATCTTCCTATCTCTAAAAACCACCGGTGATCTGCTCGAAAAATCGCGCCAGGCTGCCTCAAGGTTGTGGCTACCCACCGTGCTGGTGCTGGTCCTTTTCGCTATCTTTACCTATTTCCAGACCGACATCCTGACCAAATTGGGCATCAACCCTGGTCCGGTGCCGCTGGTTTCTGCCATAACCATCCTGGCTGCTGCATGGTTCATCAAAAATAAACGTGAAGGTTGGGCCTTTGCGATGACGGCTACAGGGATAGCTGCTTCTATAACAACCCTGTTTCTAATTTTGTACCCCAGAGTAATGATTTCCAGTCTCAACCCAGACTGGAGCCTGACGATTTATAATGCCTCATCTGGCCCCTATACTTTGCAGGTCATGACCATTGTGGTGGTGATCTTTTTGCCCGTGGTGCTGGCTTACCAGGCCTGGAGCTACTGGGTGTTTCGAAAGCGAATTGAGGCAAAACCGGAAACACTCGTTTATTAGACTAGATACCTCTCTGTCTTCCACCACATATGGGTCGTCGGAGCTATTAGGCCCCTCCGACCCCTTGAATATCTACTCTTATGCTGTCTTTTGATTGCCGTCCCTATCCTGACAATCCTCACCGGTGATGAAACTCGATGCTCGCTTGTTAGGCCTGGCCCGTTCTAGTCTTTTTGGGTTGCTGCTGACCATCACGCTTGGTTTTGGCGCAGGTCTCTTGACCATCTTACAGGCCTGGTGGTTGAGCAAAGTGA
>JAWOHN010000243.1:0-9855 GCA_046485135.1 Anaerolineales bacterium
GTAGCTGTTTCGCACCGTATCCACCACCCCGCGCTGGTGTTCCCAGGCACGGCCCAGATCGCCGTACAGCGTCCCGCGGATGCCGCGACCGTCGAAGTGCCGCTGGGCCGCGAGCATGCGCGCGCTGTGATACCAGTCCTTCTTCGGCACGCAGCCGCGGTTGAGGCAGCATCCGCCCGAATATCTGGCAAGATAGACCAGGTAATTGGATTTTCTTGCAATGGAGGTGACTTGCCCGGGGTAATGCAGAAACAAGCGGGGTTGCTCCGGTTGGGCGATGTCAAGAACGTACGCGCCTTTATAGCCAACAAGGAATACGTATGGATCATGGATTTCGATCGATCTAATTTGGTAGGTTAACTCAATATCTGACAACCAGATTGGGGTAAGCGGTGTGGAAACATCAATAACCTCCACCCTATTATCAATCCCAATGACCGCCAGACCTGCTTCGACTTTGATGCTGGATGGATAGCTTTCGCTGTCCAGGGGCAATTCGCTCAATTCAGCTGGGTTGGTTGGATCACTGACATCCAAGAGACGCAAGGCGCCCGGCAATCCCAGGTAGGCGATGCCTTCACGTACATCGAAACTCGCATCATACGCATCGGGAAAGGATGCATACACATAGTCTGACATTAAGATTGGATTGGTCAGATCACTCACATCCAAAATGAGCAAGTGAAGAGAGATGTTTGGATCTTCATATTCCCTGGAGATCAAATACGCATGATTCCCATCAACTCGTACGGTCCTGGCGTAGGCAGAATATTTACTTAACACCACTGGAGAGAGCGGGTCACTCAAATCAACGATCAATAAGTTATTCCCGAGGGTCACGATATATCCAATCGAGTCTCTGATCTCGACAGAGTTATGCAAGCTCTCAACCCAGACCCCAGCGCCTCCTTCTGGGTCCTCTGGTAAGTAATCAGCAAGCTCTATGGGGACTACCGGCTGTTGAAGATCAAAAATTCTTATACCCTCGATCGGGAAAAAATCACCTCCACCTGTTGGAAAGGTCACATACATCCGCTCTCCATCCAGGTAGATCTGGTTTGGCAAAAAAACCGGTTGGATATTCAAGCTGCTGTAAGCTACATCATTTGCCAGCCTTAGCAGCTTAGGATCGCTGACGTCAAACACCAGCATACTCACCGCATCGCTCAAACTGTCGATCAGTTTCACTTGAGTGTAGATGAATGGCAGCCTGGTTTGACTTGATTTAATAGCATACGTAGGGCTGGTGTACTTGCCTACCTGGATAATATTGACCGGATCATTCACATCAAGTATCTCAATGGAATTGTTTCCTCCCAAATATAATTTGCCACGATCGAATTGGAGAAATTCGATATATGTTCCAAAGGGGTAATACCCCAACTCGTCAAACCCGCCATCCGGAGTGATGTGAGCGACAATGACATTCCGTCCATCTCCAATATACGCAGTATCTCCTTGGATGATTATCTGTGTGAATTCATTCATCGAATTATAAGTACTACTTTTAAATGGCGTGTATGGATCGCTAATGTCAACGATATCTAGCCAGTAGGCGCAACTATATATCCCACAAGCTATACATTGTAAGTAAATATGATCGGCTGTAACTGCCACTAAGGAGCCCGAGGGCCCAAAATAATAGCTAACTTCAACGATGTTGTTCAGGTCCCTGATGTCAAAGAAGGTGAAACCATCAAAATATTCGACCAGCAGAAGAGAATCGTGGAATTGGGAGGTATACGCAGACGTCTGAATACTACTCAATATCTGAGGAGAGGCAGGTTGGCTGATATCCAGCACGTACAATGCCGTTTTGCTGCTGACGAAGGCCTGCTGATCAGAAAGGAGCACATGCCGGCTGAACCCGTCCAGGGGCAGGCGGTAGAGGAGATAAGCCTGGGCCGGCTGGCGTAGATCGAGCACACCAAATCCAACATCGCCCAGGGCCAGGAATCCATAGCCATCACGGACGACCAGGAATTGTGGGGGCGCTGGTAGATTGACACTGGTAAGAAGCACGGGGTGGCTGGGTGCGCTCACGTCCAGAATGACCAGCTGGTGGCCGCGCCCCAGGAAAGCAAGCTGGTCGGCGACGTAAAACAGGGTGTCTGATCCACCTATGCTGTTCAAATAATCGTAGTACACATCCTGCGGGGTGAAAGACAGCAGCGGCAAATAAAACTGGTACCTTTCCTGGGCGGGGACCTGGCTGGCGCCAAAGCTATTCGGAAAGAGCAACGCAGCCACAACGATGAGCGGGATTAAGGATATTACCAACCGGTTAATGCGATCTGACTTAACCATCGCCATTCCCTCCTGTTAATTTCCGCGCATTTTGGTTTCTCTTGATCGAATGGAACCATCTGGAAGTTGCGCCCATACAGTTGAACGGTCAGATGGACACAGTTCCCCCGTGTCATTGTGGTTGTGATGATGAGGAAAGCTAATCTGAGTATACAGATATTTTTCACAGAAGCATACTGACAAATGTCACTAGCAGATAAAAGAAATCGGGTAGTCCGCGAATCTGCTTTCCATGCTCATTTTCTTTCCCAATGTTAGAAGGGAAGAATTTGATGGCTTTCAACGGTGTATTTCAACCTTGCCGCGTCCCTCTCAAGCGTATATACTATGGTGGAAGAGATAAGGTATAACGTCACTCCCACGCTGCTGTCATTGCGAGGAGCGCTCTTTGCGACGAAGCAATCTTCTTGTCGGCGACGCAAAGAGGGCAGATTGCTTCGCTGCGCTCGTAATGACATAGGTCGGGTAAAATGGTTTTCTATCGATCTAGGATACAAGCAGCTCACAGTCACAAATCGGCCAAGGAGGGGAGCACCCATCATGAACAACAACACCATCCAACGCATCGCTGTGATGACCAGCGGGGGGGACGCGCAGGGCATGAACGCGGCCGTGCGCTCGGTCGTGCGCACAGCCATCTTCCACGGGTTGGAAGTCTACGCCATCTACGAAGGCTACCAGGGTATGGTCGAAGGCGGGCTCCGCATCCGCAAGATCGAATGGGACGGGGTAGGCGGCATCTTGCACCGCGGCGGCACGGTCATCGGCACCGCCCGCTCGGACGATTTTCGCACGCGGCCGGGTCGCTTGAAAGCAGCTCACAATTTGATCCACAACGGCATCGATGCGCTGGTGGTGATCGGCGGCGACGGCAGCCTGACCGGCGCCAACCTCTTCCGCCAGGAATGGCCCAAGCTGCTGGCCGAGCTGGTCAAGAAAGGCGCTATCCAGCAGGCACAAGCGGATAAGCACCCCTACTTGATGATCGTGGGCCTGGTCGGCTCGATCGACAATGATATGTACGGCACCGACATGACCATCGGCGCGGACACTGCCCTGCACCGCATCACGGAGGCCATCGACGCCCTCTCCAGCACGGCTGCCAGCCACCAGCGCACCTTCGTGGTCAAAGTGATGGGCCGTAATTGCGGCTATCTGGCCTTGATGGGCGCCCTGGCCGGCGGGGCCGACTGGGTGTTCATCCCCGAAAGCCCGCCCATGGTGGACAATTGGGAAGAGGTGATGTGCCAGCGCTTGCGGGCGGGGCGGGAGATCGGCCGGCGCGATACCATCGTGGTCATGGCAGAAGGCGCCCACGACCGCCACGGGAAGCCCATCGGCAGCACGCACATCGCCGAGGTCCTTGAAAAAGAGCTGGGTGAGGAGGTGCGCACCACCGTGCTGGGGCACGTGCAGCGCGGCGGCGCCCCCAGCGCCTTCGATCGCACCCTGAGCACGCTGATGGGCTATACGGCTGTGATGACCCTGCTGGATTCCTCCCCGGAAGCGGAACCACAACTGATCAGCATGCGCGGCAACCGCATCATCACCGTGCCGCTGATGCATAGCGTGAAGCAAACTCACGCCATTGCCGAGGCCATTGCGGAGAAAGATTACGAAAAGGCCATGGACATGCGCAGCACTAGCTTTCGAGAAGCTTTTCGCACGCTGCGCACCATTATTCGGGCGCTACCTCACACTCCACCGCCAGACCACAAACCCTTGCGGCTGGCAGTGCTGAACGCCGGATCGCCGGCGCCGGGGATGAACACGGCTCTGCGGGCTGCCGTACGGCTGGGCCTCGATCGCGGGCATGAGATCCTGGGCGTCAAGAACAGCTTTGTGGGCCTGATCAATGGTGATTTCAAGCAGATGAACTGGATGACGGTCAACGGCTGGGCCTCGATGGGCGGCTCTGAGCTGGGCACCAACCGCAAAGTCATCATGGGCAGCGACCTGTACGCCATCGCCCGCAATATCGAAGAACAGAGCATTGACGGTATCCTGATCATCGGCGGCTGGACCGGCTACGAATCAGCCCACCGCATGCTGAGCGAGCGCGGCAATTTCCCGGCCTTCAATATCCCCATCGTGTGCCTGCCAGCCACCATCAACAACAACCTACCCGGGTCAGAGCTCAGCATCGGCGCGGACACTGCCCTGAACAGCATCGTCTGGGCGGTCGATAAGATCAAGCAGTCCGCCGTCGCCACCCGGCGGGCCTTCGTGGTGGAAGTGATGGGTCGCTACTGCGGCTACCTGGCCTTGATGAGCGGACTGGCTACCGGCGCGGAACGGGTTTATCTACACGAAGAGGGGGTGCACCTGAACGACCTGCAACAGGACCTGGAGAATTTGAAGAGCGGTTTCAGCACCGGCAAGCGCCTGGGCTTAATGATCCGCAATGAGTACGTCAACCCGATCTACACTACCGCCTTCATGACCTCCCTGTTCGAAGCGGAGGGCGATGAGCTATTCGACGCTCGCCAGACCATCCTGGGGCATCTCCAACAGGGCGGCGATCCCTCCCCCTTCGACCGCATCCATGCCATCCGCCTGGCGGACAAATGCATCAGCTATCTGATCGAACAATCCGAACAGGGATTGGCGGGCAGCGCCTTTATCGGGCTGACCGCCGGCAAGCTCGAGTTCCACAACCTGGAAGATTTCCCGCGCATGGCCGATGCAGCCCTGCAGCGCCCCAAAGAACAATGGTGGCTGGGCCTGCGCCCCATCGCCAAATTATTGGCGATGCCTGGTCCACCCGCTAAATAAATCAAAAATAAACGTCCCGCAGGGTATTGGTATGGATATCTACCCAAGAGTACCTGCGGGACATTATTTTGATCCACCCCCATCCTGTTCATCCCTGTTTTTTTCTCCCCTTGCGCCCTTCGCACCTTAGTGGTTTATCTCTTCCCCTCAGCCCGCCTTGCGCAGCAGCAACTGCTCAGCTGGTGAGAAAGCCCGGCTGCGGATGAGCAGGGTGGACACCATGGAGGTCATGGCAGAGGCCGAAAAGATCATCGCCAGCACCACAAATTGGTAAATGGCCGCATAGACCGGGTTCGAACCGGCCAAAAGCATGCCGGCCATCACGCCCGGAATCCACACGATACCCAGAGAGCGCAAGGTGTCCACGCGCGGGATCATGCTGGCTTGCACCGCGGCCCGCACATAAGGCGTCACTACCTGCTTCGGGTCTGCTCCCAAAGCCAGACCGGCCTCGATTTCACCCGTATGCGCCTGCACTTCACCCTTGAAGCGGTCCAGGGCCAGGGCGCTCGAGTTCATAGCGTTGGCGATCAGCATGCTGCCAAGGGGGATGAGAGAGGTCATTTCGGTCTTGATCACGCCCAAAGAGGTCATCAGCGCGATCACCAGACCTGCCCCCAGGCCGATGCCGTACAGCGAGACCTGGAAAGCCCCGGCGATGCCTTTAGCGCGCCGGGCGGCAATACTGGCGGCTGCCAGCGTCATGCCCAGCAAGATCAGGATGCTGACAAGGCCAGGTCCCTGGAAGACCAGCACCAGCACCGAGCCAACCAAAACAACCTGCAAGAACCCGCGCAGCATGGCCACCAAAACTTCGCGCTCCATGTGGATAGACCGCGTGCGCGCCAGCAGGGTCACTCCCATCGCCAGCAGCGTGGCGATCAAGGCCTGGCCCAGGCCAGATAGAACCTCTGGGGTCAACATCACAGCACCTCCTTAACCGATCCAAATTTGACCAGACGCCCGCCTTCCATCTGCATTACCTTGGAGGCCATGCGCCGCGCCTGATCTGGGTCATGCGTGACAATCAGGCAAGTCTGGCTCTGCTCTCTGAATATCCGCACCAGGAGCTGTTCGACTTCTTTTTCGGCAGCCTGGTCGAGGGCCGAAGTGGGTTCGTCCAGCAGTAGGATCTTGGGGGAATTAGCCAGGGTGCGGGCTACCGAGACCCTTTGGGCCTCTCCGCCGGATAGGGTGCTCACCTCTCGATTGCCATATCCGGATAAAGCGACCTGCTCGAGCAGCGCCTCAATCTGCTCGTCGGAAATGGAATCCCCACGCTGTTGGGGTCCAAAGCGGATATTGTCTGCGATCGTCCCCGGGAACAAGTAGGGTTGCTGCAATACCATACCGATCTGCTGGCGCAGCTCGCGTGGGGGGATGGAGCAGTAATCGCGCCCTTCCAGGTAGACCGAGCCGCCATCCGGTTCATCCAGCCGGTTCAATAACCTGAGCAAGGAGGATTTGCCAGACCCGCTGGGGCCAACAATGGCAATGACATCGCAACAACAAACTTCCAGCGAGATATTGTCCACCAGCTTTTTATCCCCCACCACCCGAGTTAAGCCATCAACCCTCAAGATGGGTTTATTTTCACAATGCGTCCCCTCCGGCTTCATAATAAATGACCCTCCTCTATGGGCCAAACTGGTAATCGCCCACCAACCATTCAATTAACTTGACTTTCCTATCTCTCTTCCCCAAAAAGTCAAATCCAACATCAGCTCTGCCTTGAAATGATCAGCGCAGGCTTGAAACATCATAGCCATGGTGGGCTAGCAGATCCGCCAAGGCGCTCTGAATATCTTCCAGGGACAACAACGCCCCAGGGTCACAGGACACGGTATGCCCTTCAACTTCGCCGGTGAGCCATTCCGCCGTGGGTACGTCGTATTGGTACCAAAGGTTGCACTGCACGATCGTAAAATAGGTAAATTGGTAGAAAGGCGGGGAGAGCTTCTCTTCGATGAGTGTGTAGTTCTCTACAGACGCGTTCGTTCCGGTAGCATGGATCAACCGATCGGTCGGTGGGTTAGCGCGCAAGAGAGAGTGACCCTGCATCCAATCTGGAATAGGCAGGCCTAAATAATCCAGAATGGTGGGGGCGATATCCAAGTTCTGCACATTGGATTGTATCCGTCCGGCATATTGATCGTGGGGGAAACGAATGAGCAGTGGAATGCGCGTGGTGGTGATCCATTGCTGTCCGTGATCGGAATAGATGATCAAAATGGTATCGTCCATTTTCCCGCTCTGATCCAAAGCCTCCAGCACATCCGCAAGATAGGCATCGAATGACAGGATCGAGTCATCGTAGAAATCGACCATCCAAATCTCATCCTGGATTTTCCCTGCCGAAAACTGCTCGATAACTGGATTAAACATATTGCCATGGGTGCCCATCATATGGACATGGGCAAAGAAAGGCTTATCGGAACTGGCTATCAGGTCCAGCAGGTAGTTGATCCGCTCTTCGTCCACCAGATCATGGGTTGGGTTGGTGACTTCGACATAGGGGTTTGCCATCACCTGGACGAAGGATATGTGTTTGAGCCGTTCGGAGATGCGCTCCCACAGGAGATGAGCAAAATAGGTTACGTCATCGTAGCCGCCCCCCTGCATAAATTGAATCCAACCAGCGTCCCCCCAAGAACGGTCGTTGACCCGGTCAAAGCCGTTCCGCAGGTTGGTTTGGTAGGCATCGACAAAGTGGTTCACCCCTAGCTCGACCGTGGTATAGCCTTCCCGCTTGAGAATTCCGGGCAGGTGCTGGTAGGAATCGGCGCCCTGCAAGATGTTCGGCGGGTACAGTACCCGGGTTTGGGTGGGCAGCTTACTGGTGAAGATCGAGATGACCGAGCCGGTTGAATTGGAAGCGTTTGTGAACACATTTTCAGCCTGCAAGGATCTTTCAGACAACTCGCGCAGGGCAGGGGTAGTGTCTCGTTCGTAACCATAGGCTGACAGATGGGTCGCGTCCAGGCCATCGCTGCCCAACAGGATGATATTCGGTCGAGAGTGAGACACGGGACTTGTCACTTGCGCCTGCGCGGAGGCGGCTGAAGCAAAGTCGAAACGAAGCAGGAAAAGAGTCAGAGAGACCGCCAACAACCCGCCTAAAGCAAAGGCCAGCCAGCGGGAGAGCTTGGGCGGCTGGGCGGCTGTTCCGCGCAAACCCAGGGCCAGCAGCAGGCGTTGATAGATTTTGATGAAAGCGATCAAAAAGAAGATGGTATAGATCAAGGTCCCCAACCTGTTGCTGGTCACGACCCCAAAACGGAAAAGGGTATAGGTGAAATTATCCACCAGCAGAAGAGCCAGGCAGGTAAACAAAAATGCCGGAATGAGTGAGGCGACCAGCAACGGCAGCCCATTCCGCTTGAAGATCGGCAGCCAGGCGTCCAATCCCCACAGCAGCAGGGAAAACAACAGGGCGGGCACTGCGATGAAAAGGCTGGTCAGCAGGAAGAGGGATAGCTTTTCGCCAATGGCAAATAGTTCCATGAAGGAGGGCTTGGTGACGAAGAAGAGCCATTCCATGCCGATATAGGCAAAAGCAGCCAGAATCGTCCAGAAGAGAAGATGCTTCCAAATATGGTTTCGACCGTGTGCCAGAACCTGGCGATTGGTGAGTGGGTAAAGCAAACCGGCCACTTCGATCCGCAGGAAGGCGTCTAATGCGGAAAAGAAACCTGGCAGGGAGGCCAGATCCTTCCAGCAGTTGGGGGACCATTTGAGCCCAAAGCGGATGAACCTGCCCAAGAGTAAAGCAAAAATGGCCAGATAAACCAGCCCCATGCTGCGCGAGAAGAAGAACACCGGGAAGAAAAGGGTGTAGACCGACCCATTGGTGCGGGGATCGCTGTTATTGGAAGGGGCAAAATACAAGTAAAAGCCACCCTCAGCCGGGTCTGTCAAAAAGAATAATCCCTGCCCCTCAGCCACCAACAGGTCTGGCGAGCCGCTCGATAACGGCTGCCCATTCTCCCTTAACAACACGCCGCGCGCTGAAAAGATGGAGGGATCGACGTCCAACTGAAAACGATACGCATATCCCTCATCGGCAGCGATCTGTTCGGATGGGATGGCTTTTTGGTAATAGAAGATGGATGCCCCTGGCTTTACTAATATGAACAGGCTGAACAATACCAGCCCAAAGTAAACCCCCAGCACGCCAAGTCGGAATATCCTTGTTCGCATCAAAACTATTTTCTAAAAGCCTGCCATCAATTATCGGATAAAATATGAGACCAAAGACCTGGCCTGGATAACGGCGTAGAAAGATTGAACAATCCAGCTGGTTCCGGCCTGGTAGGATCAATAAAAAGTAAAGGTTGATTTCTTTGCCAACTGAGCAGGCATAAAAATTCTACCATATGCACCGTATGCACAACGCATCTCCCAGGTGGTAAATATTCGTATGAAAGCATTCAAACTCGCGTTTCTATGGACGTTATTGGTGGTGGTCATCCTATCTACTGGTTTCGCAGGCGGATATTTGACCCACCGTCACCTCTTCTTCACCGGCAATGTAGACAGCGCCTTCCCATTGGTCTTGCAAGCACATGCCATCCTCAAAAATCATGCTTATAACGATCTCCCAGAAGAACCACAGATACAGTACGGTATGATCCGCGGTATGTTGCAGGCCTATGGGGATCCCTTCACCTCCTTCTTAGAGCCGGTGCAAAGCACTTTGGAAAGCCACAGCCTGCAAGGTCATTTTGGGGGTATCGGCGTGCGCTTGGGAATGGATGAGGAGGGTTACGTCTT
>JAWOHN010000249.1:0-9918 GCA_046485135.1 Anaerolineales bacterium
AAAGACCAGACTAAAGATCAGACCAAGGATCAGATCCGCGACAAGGATAAGATCCATGTAACGGCCGATCAGACCAAAGACCATGCACGGGAGTATCTTGCGCCGGAAGAGTGGCTTCCGGCAGTGGCTGCGTTGGGGTAGGCTCAGGCGTCGGAGCAGATTCGGTCAATTGGGCGATGACCGTCTGCACAGCAGCCGTGTAGATGGCATCCGGGGTCAGCTCCAATACCGGTTCAGGGGTTGGAGTTGCCGGCACTGGCAGTGAACAAGAGCTGGCCGCGATCACCAGAAAAATCACCAAAACACCAAATATACCTATCCGCACAGATCGAAATTTCATCATCATTTTTCTCCTTAACCACCTATAAAGGTAGCTATGCACTTATCCGTGGTTGGTCCTTTTCACGTTTCATTGGAGTGCTATCGCTATGAGGGACATCCGCCCCTAATTATATCCAACAAAGCAAAATGAGATTGGCTGATTATGGGAGGGAAACGCTCAAAGGTTGTTGGCGAATATTGGGCGCAGATAAAATGGGGAGTTTGGAGGCTGGACAGTTGCAGGAAATTCAAGCGGGTCATCTGACCCGCTTGAATTTCCTGCAATAGAGAGAACTGATATATACAGAAGGAAGTTTTAGCGCATGACTCTGGGCAAGAGCCAGAACACATTGTCATCCACGGAGTTACCGTTATTGTAAACCGTTAAGATAAATTCCACCGATTTGCCGGCCAGGGGAGCCAGGTCGATATCGAGCTTGGTGATGCTCCGGTCGAAAACTTCTGTCCAGTTCCCCAGGGTCTGCACAGACCCGCCATCTGCCCGGTAGTTGAGCTGGAAGACGACGCTGCAGCCCGGGCTGTTGTCCATACAACCGATGACGGTGCGAAAACGATCACCGGCTTGCACCTTGAATGGCGGGAACCTTCCTTGGATAGTCCCACCATCGCTGTTGTCGGGACGGACGACGATGGCCGGCTCGTTTTCCTTGACGCCGTTTTCGAGCACTGGTTCAGCCTGCACCAGGACAAAGCCGCTTTCAACATCGGTTAGCTGACCAGGGCAAGTGACCAACTCAACCCGGTTGCGCCACTCAGCCGAACAGTAGTTTTCGATAAGGTTGAATACCATATCAGATGGCTCAGCCACACGGATTTTGACCCAAAAGACCTGCTGGGCATTGGTTCCAATGCCAAAGTTCACCCCGTTTGCGTTGCGCAGCTGCCAGTAGCCGGTATAATCTCCCGCCTGAAGAGGCGCCCGCATTTCGACAGAGACATCCACCGTCTCGCCCGGCCTGACCTGCGTATCCAACCAGACACGGCTAGGAGCATCCATCTGATTTCCGCTGACAAATACAAGGGCATAATCTCGGGTCCAGGTACAAGAACCAATGTTTTGCAGACGCCAAATCTTGGTAAAGGTCGTGCCGCCTTTGATAATATTGCCATCACTGATCTGGACATCACGCACGAACGAGGCCCAATCACAAGGGATCGGGGTAGGTGTTATCGTCGGCGTGGGGGTATCCGTCGGCGGTGGGGTGGGCGTATCCGTCGGCGGCGGGGGCGGCGTATCCGTAGGTGTAGGCGGGGGCGTATCCGTGGGAGTCGCCGTGGCAGGAGGCGGTGATTCCACCGGCATTGTTGGGGAGGCCATCGGGGGTGTGCTATCTTCCCCGGCAGCGATCTCAGTTAATCTTGCAATGGCAGTCTGACCGGCGTCAAGGGTCAGCCTGGCGATCACCGTTTCTGCCGCCTGGGTGTATAAAGCGCCTGTATCCTCTGGCTCCGGGACATCAGGAAGAAGCCCATTACAGGCTGCCAGAGCCAGGCTGGCCAGAATACCAATAAGAATTGTGTAAAACAGCTTTGTGTGCATGGCTAGTTCTCCTTTATTTCAACGATCTATAGACGCTGTTTTGATAAAAAAAGTTCCACGGCAGTTCAACTAAAGAACCAGCGTGGAAATGCAGACCAGAGGAATTTGTAAGAAAAATAGATTTATCCTGAATTTACGGCGTTTATTTACCCCCGATGAGGAGGCGGCGAATCTGTTTTGCCAGCAGGAAAGCGCCCGTGACGGTCAGGATGACTGTCATAGGATGGGCGCTGAGCCACAGAAACGAGCGCAGAGCTGTTCGCCAGCCGTCTACAATCTCAGCCTGCTCAACGGGTTCAATGATAGGACGGTCCCACTCAAATACTTTCAGACGCTTGAGATAGCCAGCCCGATAGCAACCTTCCAGGCTGAAGATGTGGATATCCTCACTGAATACCCAGGCCAGGCGCAGGTCGCGGGCCAGCTCATTCCATTCCAGCGGACGGGTATCCAAGACGCCGATATCTACGCCTCCACCCGTGCTGCCCACACCGATCGATTGAGCCTGTGGTCCATAGCTCCACAAGAAGCCAGGACCATGGGGGCGCAAAAAGCTGGTGTATAACATCAATACTTCCCGATCGGCCGGCAGATCCACCAGACATAAAGTGCGCTGTAATAAGCTGGAGTGCATATTGCGTTCATCGACCATGATGGGAAACTGGTACACATCTACTCGGTAACCATCCAGGCGAATCTGCTCAACCAGGGCGTTATAGCGCGCCCGGGCTTCAGATAAGTTCCGCCGGCGAAAGGCCCGCCCGAACAGCTTCCATCCTACGCGCAATCTCGCCTGAGCAAACTGCTGCATTTCTCGAATATCCGGTTCGATATCCAACCCGATCCCATCCCAAATCAGACCATGCTGGTGAGTCCAGGTATTGAAATCCTCATAGCGCGCCAGCGCCTGCGGGGCGTTGCCCAAATTGCACCAATAACCTTCCTGGACAGGCAACAACAACCAGGCCACTACGGGGATGCCAGCTACATTTAGCTTGCGAACAACTGCAGCCCGGAGCGGGCTTAAGTCAAGCAGACCCAGGCTGATCGAGGCCTGCATGGTCTTCAGGTCATCCATCAACTCTGGCTGTTCGAACAGGTCTGATAATTCCTGGCTGTCTAGCTCACAATAAAATGTTATGCAGGGTTTTCCCATATCGATCCTCCGTTACCATTCGAACAACCAGGTTTGCCCAGCTGGCGGTAAGGCCTACCCAGCCACCGCGATCAGCGCATCAAGACAGACTGACCGGCCGGTTCTCGCGAGCCGAAGCCAGGAGAGCCAAAATTACGGCGATATTGTTACGGCTTTCGGCAAGAGAGATAGCAGGGGCTTTGCCCTCCAAGATGACCGCAGCCATATCATCCACCTCGCCCAGGTAGAGCTCCTGACCTTTGACAGGGATCTTCTTGATATTTTCCCCCACCTCTAACAGCAAACTCTCCCTCTTGTCCGGTTTAAATGGCACCGGCACGTGCAAAACGCCTTTACTGCCGATGAATTCCATGAAAGACCTTTGTGGAGCGCGAAAACTCGAGTCAAACTGGACGAATACGTCTCCGGCAAAGCGCATCTGCCCGGCAAAGGTCTCATCCACGCCCCCTGGACCCGGCTGCTGCCAGCCAAAGACCTCCAGGGGCTCCTGCCCAATCACATAACGGGCAAAGCTGATCGGGTAGCAACCCACATCCCAAATACTGCCGCCGCCTAAATCAGCAGACAGGCGCACATCATTGGGGTTTGAGATGTTAAAGCTGAAGGCGCCTCTGACCAGACGCAGCTGACCAATCTCTCCCGCTTGCACCATTTCTCGAACCATACGGGTCTGCGGATGGTGCCTATACATGAAAGCTTCAGCCACCAGCACGCCGGCCTGGCCTGCCGCGGCGGAGATGGCGTCCACTTCTGCCAGGGTCAAAGCCAATGGCTTCTCGCACAGAACATGTTTGCCAGCCTGGCAGGCTTTGATGGTCCATTCAGCGTGCAGCGAGTTCGGAAGCGGGTTATAGATGATATCGATGTGCGGGTCCGCCAGTAAAGCCTCATAACTGCCATAGCTTTTGGGAATGCCCCATTCCCGTGCAGCTGCTTCTGCTTGAGGCAGGGAGCGGCTGGCAATTGCGACCAGCTCGTGCCGGGGAGAGGACTTAATCGGTGGAATGACCGCCCGCTTGATCCGTGCGGTGCTCAGGATGCCCCACTTTAAGATTTGCTTACCTGGTTGCGTTTGAGTCATGCAGCAGATTCCTTTTGAGTATTGTACCTGCTCCGGTAAAAGCCATCACAGGGTGAATATCCGACCCAGATTGGTTAATGCGAGTATACACTACTTTATTACACCTGCTCGGTCTTTCGGGCAGCGATGCCCATAACCGTGGTAGTTCTCGTGCGACCGGTTAGTGGGATCATACA
Organism: Anaerolineales bacterium; assembly: GCA_046485135.1. Taxonomy (GTDB): domain Bacteria; phylum Chloroflexota; class Anaerolineae; order Anaerolineales; family UBA4823; genus CAZAQS01. Next base: position 4,296 of record JAWOHN010000249.1, read on the forward strand.
GTTTCAGGCAGCCCCGGTAAGGTATAATTCGTGCAGGCGAAACCCTCCACCATGAGCAGAAATCAAGTGAGAACTTCAACCGAACAAGGCAAACGTGTAGCAGGACAACTGGCCTGGCTGGCAATCGCCTCCTATGGGGGAATAGCCATTTCGATCGCGTTGTTCACCTGGTTCTACGAGCAAGCGCTCTTTACCGGTCCGCAAACGAGAACAGAGAGCATCCTTACATCCCTGAGCGTAGTAGGGCTGCATATGGGTTTGGTGGTGGCTTTGGAGCGCCTGTTCGTTAACCTACCCATGCGGCGGAAGTTGCGCTACCGCACGGCTTTCCTGGTCAGCGTGGGGTTGGGATGGGCGCTATGGGTTTCTGTAATAATTTTTAGCGGGCGGTTTACGGGCCTATTTTTGCCGGTTTTCGCATTCAGCGGCGCGTTTTTTGGCGGTCTAGTTGCCACTGCCATTAACGAAAACCTGTGGGAGAATAACTCGCCGCCCTCCACCCGGATTCAAACTGAAGTGCACCAGCGGCACTTGGAAGTGACCGGCATTCCCGCGGCGGGATCCTGGACGAAACGATGTTTTGACCTGTGCCTGGCAATCATTGGAGTCGCCGGATCTGCGCCGGTGTGGGGCTTGATCTCTTTTCTGGTCTGGTTTGAAGACCCTGGCCCGATCTTGTTTGTAAAAAATTCGGTTGGGAAAGGTGGACGCAATTTCCACCAGTACAAATTCCGCACAATGGTGCGGGGTGCAGAAGTCAACACCGGCCCGGTGCTCTCGAGAGAAGGGGATGATCGCGTTCTGCTGGTAGGCAGATTGCTAAGAAAGACAGCCCTGGATGAATTGCCGCAGGTGATCAATATCCTCAAAGGGGAGATGAGCTTCGTGGGACCACGCCCGCAGCGGACCGTACTGGTTCACGATTACCTGGCGGCTATGCCCGAGTACGCCGAGCGACACCGGGTCTTGCCCGGTCTGTCTGGATTAGCACAGGTCGCCGGCGATTATTACCTGACTCCCCGGCAGAAGTTACGCTTTGATCGCCTGTATATCCAAAACTTGAGCCTGGGCAATGATGTCAAACTGCTGTTCCTGGCTTGCTTGATTACTTTTTGGTTTCGCTGGAGGAAAGGCTGGACCGGTAGACTACCGCGCAGATTGTTGAAGCTAGGGGTGAGCGAAGAACGCTTCTCTTAATGACACAGAGGGCATTGGAAGATAGATTGCGTCCCTTCGCTCCGCTCTGGGCAGGCTGCTGCGCTTAGGCCGCCCAGAAGAACGCTGGGCCGCACGCAATGACTGAGGAATGATGTGTCATTTCGGAATGAAGAGCACTGGTGCTGTGGATTTACTCCTAATGACAGTTGGTGGTGCTGTTGCTGGCTCAGCGCTCAATCATGAGGAGGCGCTGGTTGGCTTAGAAAACCAGGCCGTCCAGAGAATAAGACCGACGATAAGGGCATTGAGCGCCTGACCGGCGATCGTCCCGTACACCCCCCATTGATAGATCATCCAGATGCCGACCGTAAACATCGCTATCGTTGCGGCAATATTGGCAATGAAGATCGGGCGACTCAAGCGCGCGGCTTTCAAAGCCGTCTGCAGAGGCCAGTAAGCGAACCACAGGGCGTAAAAAATAGCCATCAAAACCATCCCAGAACTGTAGGGTACGTAGGTCTCCCCATATAAGAGTCGCAGCAGGGGGACAGGAAAGAGGATGGCAATGGACAAAAAACCAAAAATGGGGATACCGGCTATCAGGTAAGTTAAGCGGAGGTTATGGATCAGCGCTTTCTTGCCACTGGCAGCGTAAAGCCGGGCTGCCCGGGGGGTTAGAAAAGTATCGGTAGCGCGCAAGAGCAAATGAATGGGAGCAACCAGATTCTGGAGCGCCCGGTAGGCGCCTGCAGCGGCGAAGCTGATCATCCCGGCGGTGAGAACGGGGTAAAATTCGATGGAAACCCAGTTCGCAAGTGTGCCTCCCAATATCCAGCGTCCAAAATCCCAATTTGTCCGCCACGTTTCGATGAGATTGGCGAAATCAACGGTCCAATAGGAACGCGTTTGCCATAAACCAGGAATGAGGGCTGCCAGCGAACCCCAGGCAATGGCATGCAAGCCGCCAATACCAGTCAATTCCCCGCGAGCCGCCCACCAAACCAATACCCCCAGACGAATTCCATTGGCCAGGGCAGTGTTGACAACAGCATTAAAAACGTCACCGCGGGTATACAGCACCCGGCGCAGGTGCTCTTGCAATTGCCAAAAAAGGAAAGTAAACCAAAGTGAATACAGAGCAGGGCCAGCGGTATCGTTGCCCATACGGGTCAAAATCCAACCGCCAACAGCTACAACGATGGATGAAGACAGCGCAATGAGCAACTGGATGATGCTGGCGCTGGTCACGTATCTGCGGAAATGCGGCAAGTCCATGCTGGACCCAAAGGTGTTGATCGGTTGGATAACCAGACCTTCCTGGATGGAACGGACCAGGCGCAAAGATGTAAAACCAACTCCATAAACGCCCAACTCGGTGGGTGACACCAGGCGGGCCAGGATTACGGTGGCCACGAAATTCGCCAGGCTAATGACGGCCTGATCGATGGAGGCCAGGTAACCTTCACGAGCTCCGCGACCAGAAAACAGGCGCAAAAGCAAGCGGATGGGGCGCGCCAGGTGAAAGCGGCCGGACCGCTCAGCCAGCTCTGGCGTTAAGGGCGAGTCGGCATCAGGAGGCATAGTTGAACAGCAACCTTTTATGGGCAGGTTGGTTCATCGGGTTCGGATGGCCACTCGCCAGCCATAAACATGTCTACGTAGGATTGGATCTCTGCAAAGTCAGCATTAAAGATAAAGGTAGTATCTTTTAATGCCGGACTGAAGACTCTACCGGGCTCCAGGATCTCTTCCGGCAGGCTGGTAAACAACAGGTTTTCACGCGAGACTTTAGGCAACAAGCAAGCCAGTTGGCTGATCTGCTCCGGGCTGAGATCGGTCAGAACAGAATCTTGGAATGAGCCAATAATCTGAGGGATCTTGGTGATCACTGCAGGGCTGGTCAACTTTTCTCGGAGAGCACAGATAACCATGTTCTGGTTATCCATGCGGGTAAAATCATTATATCTCTTGCGGATGCGAGCAAAGCGCAGGGCCTCGCTGCCGGTGAAGTGGTGCTGCCCGGCAGTAAAGTAACCCATGTCTTCGGTCTTATCATCAATGGGGGTGCCGTCCACATCTGTAGGCAGGTAAATGTCGAGACCACCCACAGCGTCAACGATCTTAACAAAGGTAGACATATTTACAGCGCCATAGTGATCAACGCGCAGACCGAAATTCAAGTCAAGTGTACGGGCAAGCAAGCCCGGCCCACCGCCAGGACCATCGTAATAGCCCATGCCCGGACCACCATACAAGTAGGCCTGGTTCAATTTGCCGTGGGTAATATTATAAAAATGGCTGATACCAGGGATCTCCACCCACAGGTCTCTTGGCATCGCCAGGACGGTAATTTTGGGGGTGACAAAATCCACCCGGACAATGCGGATCACGTCTCCCAAACCGTAAAGGTAAGTGTTCTCGCGGTTATCGGCGCCAACTGCAAGGATCGTGGTAAGCGCCGGTCCGCCACATAGAGGGGCAGGCGTGGGGGTGGGTATGAGGGTGGGGGTGGGTGAACTGGCTGCGGTAGGCGTAGAAGCGATATCAGTGCTTTCAATCATCGCCACCAATGTCGGCGTCAGCGGGATTTCGGCCGGTAAAACAACGGTGGAGGTCAAAGTGGGCAAATCCAGCGCCGGCCCGAGCGGAGCAGTCCAAACCTGTTTTGCTTTCGGATAGAGGATCCATACCGAGATCAAGAATACAAAAACGGCCCCAATGACCAGATACCGGGTTGATTTACGCTGCGAAGTTGAGCTCGGGCCAGGCATGTATTAAAGTCTCCGTGACTAAATGGGGATAACGGCTGATTTCTAAGGTAAGAAAGGGGATCAATTTAATTATATCACCGTGGTTGGGCTTTCCCGGCTCACCGGAGTCCTACCCAAAAGTTGGTTACCCTGAACCGGTATTTTTTTTCTTTTCTGTTGACCCAGAGCCAAAATCAGAAACCAGGTACTCTGCGGCTTGCTCGACTGGCACGTCATCGCCATACACACCGCGCAGATAATTTTGATGGCGGATGATCCACAAGTACAGGTCTGCTTCGGTCCGCCCAGAGAAAGATTCCAAGATGCCATGTTCCTGAATAAAGCCAGCCAGGGGCAGATAGACATGGTCGTACCAGGAAATCACTGCTTCTGAATAGGCAACCTCAGCACTACGCTGCTCTCCCAGGTAATAGCGATGCACATCGATATGCTCCAAAAAGATCTTGTACTGCCCCGGGATGCTCGTGCGGACGCAGGCACCGGGACGGATTTCGCTCAGATGGGTACGCGCCTCAAAGGCAATCCACTCCTGCTCCAATACCAGCTCATCAAACCAACCTGCGTTGCGCATAACTTTGAGCAGCTTTTTGACCGCGGGTAGCGGGTAATTTTTTACCAATTGGCGGGAACCTTCGGCTTTGGCAAGCTGGTCTGCCGGCTCATCCTGATACACCTCCCGTAAATACCACTGGTAATCCATAACCCACAGGTACAAGTCTGTTTCGGGAATGCCGGAAAAGGTTTTCAATACGTTATTCTCGCGCAGGGTCGAGATCACCGGCTGGTAGACCCGGTCATACCAGGAAGCCACCGCTTCAGGGTAAGGCACGTCTGTTCCACGCTGTTCCCCTAAATACCAACGATGGGTGTCTATATGCTCCAAGAGCCGCTGGTACAGTCCGGGCAGGTTGGTATCCAAGACTGCTTCGGGGCGGAGCGACAGCAGCCCAGTTTGCTCAACAAACATTGCGTATTCCTGCTTGAGGGCCAGATCATCCACAACTGTTTCTGCCGTCAAGGTGACAGGTGTTTCGATTTCAACAACATAGGCGTCGATGAATTCCTGGCCGCGCTCACGCGCCACCGATACCCGGTGGTTGCCGTCTTTTACAAAATAAATATCGCCCATCTTGATTAGATCCACTGCCGGGAGATTGACTTGATGGTGATGGGCTTTATCAATATTAATCCAGCGGTCACGGGTGCGGGTTTGAACGGGAAGAAAAGCCCGGTCAAAATCACGATAGCGGCCTAAGCTGCCGATGATCTTATCAATGGAAACCTGCCTCATGCCGAGGTAATGCTGTCCCTTCAGCGGCAAGCGCCCACGCACTTCATCGAATGGGAGCAACTCATTGCTCTTGCCGGTGAGCAGGGTGGTCACCTTGCGCCAGAATGCTTTCCATCTGGCGCGATCGAAATCATCATGAGCTAATTTATCGATTGCCATTATTAGCCTCCGTTACCGCGCACTGGCTGAAATACGCCGGCGGGACCTGGTCTGGCGTTGCTGGTCCATCTCAATTACTGTTTCGCGGTATCCAAAGGTGTTAATAACTTTGGTTTGCCGGTAGGTGCTCTGCGTGACTGTGTCTGGATGGTAGATATGGATATGCCCGTGAAAATGATAGGCGGGTTTAAAGACCTTTAGGAACCAGCGAAAGGCATTTATGCCCTGGTGAGGCAGATCGTCC
>JAWOHN010000253.1:0-3675 GCA_046485135.1 Anaerolineales bacterium
AGACGATCTCTGGAATCCTCGCTGGAGTAAACCGTAGACTTGACCAGCCAGCACTTGCACGGACTGCTCATTTTCGCCCAGCTCATGGAGCGCGATCGCCTGTAGAACCAAAACCTTGAGCAGTTCATCCTTCCAACCCTTTGACTCCACCTGCCTGAGGAATGGTTCCAGCACCGCCAATGCCGTGGCCGGGTCGCCCTGGGCCAGATATACCCGGGCCTGGCTGATGGGGAGTTCATACTTCTCAGCCAGATGAGCGGCTGCCGCCAGATTTGCCTGGTGAAGCATCGTAATCACCTGTGCGGTAACAATCTCAGGCATCATAAACACGAAGTTATGCCGGCGCACGAACTCTTCAGCCTCATCCAAAACAGCGATCGCGCCGGATATATCTCTGTGTGCAAGCCTCAGGCGGGCAAGAAACACCCCATACGAAGCGACCGTGCTGACGCTTTCCATTTGACGAGTCAGTTGGGCGCATTGTTGCCCGTGCCGTTGGGCGGTATCCAGATCATTCCATTCGTAGTAGATACGGGCCAGACCAAGGTACGCTTCACTGGCCATCCTTTGCGGCGGATCACCTGCCGATTGTAGGGCGCGTCTGTATGTCTCTGTTGCAATATAAAGCTGATTGTCTGCTTCCTGGATTTGACCGAGATTTATGGTGGCCGCTGTGGTGTAGATGGAGTCCCCAAACAACTTACCGATAGAGATAACTTCGGTATAGGATTGGCTGGCCGCGGCGCGGTCTCCCTGAAGCTGATAAGCATACCCCAACGTCCAGGTAGTGGCAGTACGGACTTGCAGGTTATCGGGGTGCAGATACTCAAGGGCGCGACGCGACTGGTTAATGATGGTTTCTATATCGTGCTGAATGACTGCTAAAGTAGCCCGCATGGAGGCAATCCGGCCTAAAAGGTCTTTGGTTCTATCGTTCAGTTCTGTGCCTTGCGGGACTGCAGCAGCTAGAGCTGCCTCAGCAGCCTGCAATTTCTGTTCGACGGCGGTATGTTGCCCGCCAAATAATAACGTTGAGGCATACGTCACCCACAACGAGGGTCTGGCATCTAATGCTGTTTTGGGCAGCGATTGGAGCCAGTTTAGTACAGGGGCACCCGCACCACGAAATTGGAGTGGCATCCCCTTCCCCTCAATCAGGTACTCGGCGCGCCCGATATCATTGGCGGCAGCCGCATGTTGAAAAGCTTCAATCTCCAGACCATTGTGCTCATACCACTCACTCGCCCGTTGATGCAAAGAAGGTACTTGATCAGGCTGCTCCTTCATCAAGTGCACATGGAGAACATCCGCTAAAAGGTGGTGGTAGCGAAACCAGTATCGCTTATCATCCAAAGCGGAGACAAACAGGTTACCCCGTTCCAGGGTCTCCAGCATTGCCTTGCCTTCCTGCTGAGCGGTGACGGCATCGCACAGCGGACCACACAACCAGTCTAGAATGGAGGTCTGAAGTAAGAAGTTCCGGACACGTTCGGACTGACTCTGTAGGACCTCTTCGACCAGGTAGTCCCCGATGTAGCGATTGTCTCCAGCAAATGCACTTATGAATTCGTGAATGTCCTTTCGCCCCCGCGCCGAGAGTGCCGCCAGCTGGAGCCCCGCAATCCAACCTTCTGTACGGGTCTCCAGTGTGGCGATCTCATCCGCAGAAATGTCTACGCCCATCACCTGGTTGAGAAATTCGGCGGCTTCAGCGGTGGTAAAGCGCAGGTCGGCAGCGCGTAGCTCGGTCAATTGATCCCGGGCGCGTAACCGGGCCAGGGGTAGGTTTGGATCCTCACGGCTGGCGATGACCAGATGCATCTGTGGCGGAAGGTGCTCGAGCAGAAAGGTCAGGGCCTTATCTACCGGTTTGGCATCCATAACGTGGTAGTCGTCCAGGACAAGGGCAAAGTTGTCCGGGAACGCGGCAATCTCATTGAGTAAGGTAGTCAGGATCGCTTCAATAGGTGGGAGCAAGGGAGTTCGCATGAGTGCGAGGGCCTTCCTGCCGATCTTCGCATCCAACATTTGCAAAGCCGCGATAAAGTATTCCCAAAAGCGTACTGGGTCATTATCCCCATCGTCCAGGGAGACCCAGGTGACGCAACGCTCGCTCTGTGGGATCCATTCGCTCAGCATTGTCGTCTTCCCGTAACCCACCGGAGCAGAGATGATGGTTAGTTTGCGATGCAGACCCTCGTTCAGCCGCTCGATCAGGCGCGGACGATGGACGAGTTCTAGTCGAGTAGGGGGGATATATAGTTTTGTGACTAAAATTGACGTAGCCATAGATTAATTATAAAACACACTCCCCAAAATTCAAAAAGCATCCCAACAGAGAGGTAAATAAAAGCGTAACTGTGATCGTCCATCCGTAAATATAGAGTGGTTCAAACACCCTGGTGCAAACCCCGAACACACCTGGTGTAAACCCCGAACACACCTGGTGTAAACCGGGGTAACGGCTTAAGGGAGGTTTGAACCAGTCCAGCATCATCTGGCCCAGATAAATTGGACGAATGAGATAGAGATTTGGTTGTAGAATCAAATTAGAGTTATCAATGGTCCGCTCCGTATTTTCTGCCCTGGGAATGCTTGTTCGCCTACTCCTGGCGCTCGTCCTGATCACCGGTCTGGTTTTTGTCGCCTACGTGTCGTACAAAGGTTCTCAGCCCATGCCGCAAGCCGGTGCGGATGGTATAACCTAATGGCAGTTCATGCGCGAGCGGATTGGTGCTATTCGCCAGCTGCCAGCAAAATACCAGCGACTGCACTTCACCAGTTTTGCCATCGCGGTGCCGCTTTACCCGGCTTTATACACATAAGTCGGCATCTATCCGGAGAGCTATCTCGCCAGGCACACGCAGCCGGATCCATCGATCCCCAAGGATATCGGCTAGAGCGATGCACCGGATACCTGGTGGCGGCTGGGGGAGGCTGAGGGGTCAAGGCGATATTTGGATGGAATGATCACCAGTAGAGGATGCGCCGTGTACGGGAAGGAGGAAACGTCCCGCAGGTTCTTCCCTGAACTTTCAGATCTCCACCAAAAACCTGCGGGACGTTTGGATAAGGGCAGGCTCTATGATATAGATATAATTGACCACGAAGACGATCACACGCAAAGTGAGTCTTCAGTGGATCACCGCCGCCCAAGAGCTCAGGAAGGAGGCCATTCGATGAATAACGATCTGAACCGGATCTACCGTTTCAAGGGCAGTCCGCGCGAGATTGGATTTGCTGCCGGGCAAACCTTTGCCAGTACGCTGGAGGGAACGATCAGCCGCTATATTGCCAGTGTGCAGGATCTCAAAGACATGCACAAATTGCACGCCGGCGCGCTGCCCTGGCTGCGGACCTTGCCAAAGCGATTTCAGGATGAATTTGAGGGGATAGCTGAAGGATCAGGTATTCCCCTGCAACGCCTGGCAGAGTGGGCCTTCATCGAAGAATGCGACGTAAAGCAATGCAGCGCAGCCGTGTACCTGTTCGAGGATCGAGCCTGGGTGGCGCGCAATAACGATTGTTACGCACCCGAGCTATGGGGCTATGTAATCATTCGAGAAGTTGACGGGCGAATACCAACCATGATCTTCTCAGGTGAAGGAGATGTTTTCTCGGGAACCGGCGTCAACAAAGAAAAATTATGGCTGCATTACAACTTTCTCGTGCCCT
>JAWOHN010000029.1:0-7899 GCA_046485135.1 Anaerolineales bacterium
CCGCTAGTCGATCACCAGGCCATCCAATGGATGCTGGCAGACGCTGCTACCGAAATCCAGACTGCCCGCCTGATGATCTATTATGCAGCCTGGCTGAAAGACCAGCGCCGCCGTTTTACAAAAGAGGCTGCCATGGCTAAGTTGTTCGCCACAGAAATGGGCGAAAGAGTCTGTCGCAACGCCATCCAAATCCATGGAGGGTATGGCTACAGCCGGGAATATCCTGTTGAGCGCATCTACCGCGACGCCCGCCTGATGACGATCGGGGAAGGCACCAGCGAAGTCCAAAGAATGGTCATCGCCCGCAGCTTAATCCAAGAAAGCCACTGAGCAATCCAAAGCCAAAATCCAAAGTAATTAACTTGAGTTCGAAATAAGAAAATTTGATTATAAAAAAAGTAAACTCAATGCCCAGCGGCAACTGCAGCCGGGAAATTGAGCATGCCCCATTTGTCCGGAGGCCAATACACAACCTCCGCCTTTCCAATTACATTATTCATCGGCACCATGCCCCAAGAGCGGGAGTCAGATGAGTTGTTGCGGTTATCCCCCATCACAAAGAGGGAGTTTTCCGGCACGATCCAATCACCGCCCTGGTGCGTTGCAGAGGCAATGTAAGGTTCCACCATGAGCTGGTCGTTGACGTATACCTTGCCATCATAAATCCGGATGCTGTCACCTGACAGACCAATAATGCGTTTGATATAGGGTACCTGCTCAGGATCAGGAGGGTAGCGAAAAACAATCACATCCCCTCGCTCCGGAGATCCAAGTTTATAGGCAATTTTGTTGACCAAAACAAAATTGCCCGCATGCAGGGTTGGCTGCATGCTGATCGATTCGACCCGGATACGAGCCGATACCATGTTAATGCCCAAGAACAAAGCCACCGATAGAATGATGGTCTCAAGGATATCAATTAGTGCTCGCCGCCAGCTTGATCTCTGTCCCGAACTATCCGCTTCCGGGATCACTTCACTTCGATAATCGTCCAAAAGTACCTCCAAGAAAATCTCCCACCGGGCTTGCCCCTCCTGGAGATTTCATCTGGATTAATAACTAATCAGCAAAAGCTTTTGCCTGTGTAATTAACTGGATTATATAACCCTCTGTAAATGAGGGCAAGGATAGATCCACATGACCCGATTGACCTTAATCTTCTGCTAACCTGGTTGGACGCAATTCCTACCTGGCCTGATGCCCGGCTTCAGAGCGTGGGTCTTCGCGCAACAATTGGACCGCATGCGGCAAGACGGGTATGATCACATCCAGATTTTCGGCAGCTCCTTTAGGGCTCCCCGGCAGGTTAACAACCAGCGTGCGACCCCGAATACCGGCTACCGAACGAGAGAGCATGGCATGCGGCGTGATCCGCAAGCTAGCCTGGCGCATCGCCTCAGCTAAACCTGGCGCAGCTCGCTCAATTACTGCCAGGGTTGCTTCCGGCGTTACATCACGCGGGCTGAAGCCAGTACCCCCGGTGGTCAAGATCACGTCCAGATCACCGCTTCCAGCCCAATTAATGAGGGCTTTTTTGATCGCCGGAATTTCATCCGGAACCGTCAGCCGGCGAGCAACCTTCCAACCCCGGGTTGTTATCAACCCTTCCAACGCAGGGCCAGAAGTATCCGGGCGTAGCCCTGCCGATGAACGGTCAGAGACGGTCAGAATACCAACACGCAAAACCAGATTAGTCGAAATAATATCACTCAAATCAACCTCAGCAGGTACATCATGCTGCTAAACTAAATCTTTCCCAAAGATATGTAAATCCATGCGCGTCCATCCGCCCTTTTCGTAGAAACGCACCGCCTCCTGGTTGTCATAGGTCACCAAAAGATAGTAACGGATACAACCCTTCTCTTTTAGACGATGCTCAAGCTCAACCATCAATTGGTCTCCAAGACCTTTGAAACGGTGCTCCTTTTGCACAGCCAGGTGATAGACCATCCCTCTGCGTCCATCGAAGCCTCCCAGTACTGTGCCAACGATCTTGCCATTCACCTCAGCCACCAGGAATAAATCTGGGTCGCGTTGAAGCTTCTTCTGGATCTCCTCTGGCTCATCAGAACGCCTGACATGAATACCCGGGCCTGCAGATTGCCAGATGGCATACACTTGCTCGTAATCCTGCGGATGGCGGAACGTACGGATTGTAAAGCTGTCGCTTTCAATCCCGCTCATCTTCTGCGCCTACCAGCTTCTTCCAGGGCCCGCGGATTCCGTCATCCGTGACGCCAAAGTAATACCGGTATCCTTGCGGGGTGCGCTGAATCAGATCGTAGCGAGTGATATTGCCCTGCTTGTGACGATGCAATAAGCCCAGGTCCCCTTCCCAAATTATCGAGGCCTGGCTGAGATCAGCTGGCAGCTTGGCAAATTCTTTGATCGCATAATGCCACAGCCTTCTGGCAGATGTGCGAGTCACATTTTTGACAACATTTCCATTGCGCAAGTCGCGCATAGTAAAGTAACGCGAGCCACCACGCTCTTCCATTCCAACCACTTCTACTCCGGTCCGGGGAGCAATCCCGTTTTTAACCTCTTCAACCACTTCATCCCGGGCAGGGGCTTTCTCGCTAGACTCGGGGCTGACTTCCGCTGGAAGCGCAGATACAGGGCGCTCGCGCCAGCCACGTTTGACCAAACCGACAATTTCATCGCGCACAGCCAGACCGGTTTCTGCCTCATCCCGCACGTAGATCTTATTATCATCAACGGCATAGGGCGGATCATCACCGCGCGGGACCAGAACCCGTAATATTTTCTTGCCGGCTGTCTCGTGAACGTCAACTGTCGTTTGGACAGGTGGGCTGATACGATTGCTAATCTCTTTTTCCAACTGGGCTACCAGTTGTTCCGGGTTAATCACCCCCATCACCGGCTTCTGCGGGTCGCTGCTCAAACCGACATACAACGTGCCGCCGTTCGTATTGGTGAACGCACATACGTCCGATATGATGGCGTACAGCTTGCCTCCCCGCACCGTCATACTTTCATGAAAATCTTGAACAATGTTTGCGCCCTCTTCACGAGCTGCCATAATGAAATCAAAGGCCGGTTCCTCTTGGTGGCGGTATGGGCGTGTACGAGCAAAGTCGTTGCTTTGAAATAGCTCGATCAAGGCATCAAAACTGACCTCGGGTAGCATCACATCGGTGGCCCGGTCGCCCACCCCTAAATTCTTTTTACGCTGGGGATCTGAGGTTACTCGGTGAGCATCTGAACCCTGAATGCAATGCATCCGGCGCGGATATTCCGGCTTGGTTCCGCTGAAAAACGCCGCCGTGTTACGCCGCCCACTTTGCTCCAAATCAGTCACTTCCAGCGCATGCAGGCGAGGGTCCTGGGTGTAAGCGATGCGAGTCTGCCCGCCAAAGGTAAAACCGCGCATAGCCACCCCGTTGCTAGAATTGGCATGAGCAGCAATAACCAAACCCCCGGCTTCGTTGATCACCTGATAAGCGGTGATCACATCTGACGTGGCTCCGATGGTTTCTGAGCCGTGATCTAATAGCTCAGTAGGGATATTCAAATCCAGCAATAAGTGTTCGATTTCACGGATAGGTTTCTCAGGGGAGAAAAACCCCATAATATGAAATCCAAAGGTAGCAGTAAATTCAAAACCGGGCAGCACCAGGATCTTCTCCAACAGACGGCGGTATTCCGCCAGGCGAGACTTTTCCTCCGGCAGCAATCGGTTAAGTTTTTCCAGCATCGTAAGTTGCTGGATCTCCTCCTGCATACCCCGGTATCCAGCCACAGTGTTGTGATCGGCAAACCCGATAATGTCCAATCCACGCGCTTCGGCGCGGTGCAATATGTCTAAATAACTGACCTCCGGCTGTTGGTAATCAATCGAAGCCGGTGTGTGTAAATGTAAATCCATCGTGGCCCACTGCATCGGGGCGCGGGGACGTTTTTTAGCCACTATTCACTCTCTTATCGTAATTTCTTGTAACTGCCCAGTCTAGTAGAAAAATGCCAGAAAAACTGGTGTGAGTAAGGAGAATGCATCCCCCACGCGTACCTGAATTTCAGGTATTCCTTTGCAAAGGCTTTAGTCTGAGCGGCTGTAATTGTCATGATGATCATTAATCGCTCGCAACCTCCCTGGCAGGGCGAGTTGTATTGATGATCTCTTGAATTTTCCTGATCAAATCATCCGGCATATATGGCTTAAGGATAAATCCATCCGCGCCGGCTTGCATACATTTGTAACCAACGTCCATCCCCGATGACATCAGCACAAACAAATCTTTTAATTCGGCATCCTGGCGAATTTGTTTCAAAATCTCCAACCCGCTGATTTGACGCAGGTGTACGTCAATCAGGGCCAGTTCAGGTTCTTCTTGCCTGATCTCTGACACAATTTCTTCAACCTCATCTGCGCTGACCTGGCTAACTGTAAACCCCTCCATTTGCAGCAAGGTTTGCAGCAAGGAAAGCATGGTCGCATCATCCTCAACCAACATAATTTTACTCATTTTTGGTTGTTTCCGAAACGGTCTTGGGGACCGCTTTTGCCTTTCGTTTAGGTTTACGCGAGGCGGGTTCTAAAGCTGCCTCCAGAACTTCATCCACGCTCTCAACAAAAACAAACTGTATTGATTCGCGTACTTCCTCTGGCAAGTCTTCCAGGTCTGCTTCGTTGCGTTTCGGCAGGATGACGGTTCTTAATCCACTGCGGTGGGCAGCCAAAACCTTTTCTTTGATACCCCCCACCGGCAACACCTGCCCGCGCAAAGTGATCTCACCTGTCATACCCACATCTGGGCGCACAAGCCGCCCGGACACCAATGATACCAGGGCAGTTGCCATGGTAACCCCGGCAGAGGGACCATCTTTGGGTTGGGCCCCACCTGGAATATGCAGATGGAAATCTGACTTTTCAAAGAATGACTGCTCCAGACCAATTTGCTCTGCCCGAGAGCGGACATAAGAGAGAGCCGCCCGGGCAGATTCCTGCATGACGTTGCCCAAGGAACCGGTCACCTGGAAACCTTTCCCACCTGGCATACGAGTAGCCTCAATGAAGAGTACATCGCCACCAACTGGTGTATAAGCCAGTCCAGTAGCCACGCCCGGAATCGATGTGCGCGCTTCTACCTCCTCGTTCCCAAAATAGGTTGGTCTGCCCAAAAATTCCCGAACTGCCTGAGGAGTTACCTCAACTCGGTCCGACTTCCCTTCGGCAATATGGGTAACTACCTTACGGCAAACCGATCCGATCTGGCGTTCAAGGTTCCGCACTCCGGCCTCGCGAGTATAGGAACGAATAATCGTCTGGAGGGCCTCAGGGGTAAAACAGATCTCATCCAGGTGCAGGCCGTTCTCGCGGACCTGGCGGGGAATCAAATACCCATTGGCAATTGCAACCTTCTCCCCCTCTGTATAACCGGACAAATAAATAATCTCCATCCGGTCACGTAAGGGAGCTGGGATCGGTTCCAACAAATTGGCAGTGGTGATGAACATCACCTGGGAAAGATCATAAGCTACTTCCACATAGTGATCACGAAACTCGGAGTTCTGTTCGGGGTCCAGAACTTCCAGCAGGGCTGAGGCGGGGTCTCCATGAAAATCGAAAGTCAGCTTATCCACCTCATCCAGCATAAATACCGGGTTGCGTGACTCAACCCTACGAACTGCTTGCAGGATGCGACCTGGCATCGCACCGATATATGTTCGCCGATGTCCGCGGATTTCAGCTTCATCGCGCATACCTCCCAGGGAAATACGGATGAATTTGCGACCCACCGCGCGGGCAATTGAGCGGCCCAATGAGGTTTTGCCCACACCTGGCGGCCCGACAAAACACAAAATGACGCCTTCCCTCAAACGGCGAATCTCGTCGATAGGTTCCTGCTCTAATTCATCTGAACGTTCCTGGCGCAATTTGCGCACAGCCAGGTATTCCAGAATGCGTTCTTTGACATCCTCCAGGCCGTGATGATCCTGATCTAAAACGTTCCTGGCGTGTGGAATATCCAGATTATCCTGGGTAGTCACCGACCAGGGCAGTGAGACCAACCAATCCAGATAGGTGCGGATGACTCCATACTCGGCGGCAGCAGTCGGCAGGCGAGAGAGACGGTCAAGCTCTCGCCGGGCCATCTTTTCTGCCTCCTCCGGCATTCCGGCAGCCTCGATTTTTTTGCGAAATTCTTCCACTTCAGCAGCCTGCTCATCGCCCTCACCCAGTTCACGCTGGATAGCTTTGAGCTGCTCTCGTAAGAAATACTCATGTTGTAGTTTTTCAATCTCTGAGCGGGCTTCATTTTGAATCTTCTGCCCGATCTCCAGCACCTCCACTTCCCTGACCAGGATCGCAACCAACTTGTGCAGCTTTTCCGAGGCAGAATCAAGCTCTACCATTTGCTGGGCGTCCTGCAGGTCCATTCGTTGAAAATTGGCAATGGTATAAACAGTTTGGAGTGGATCGTCCAATGCCGTGACTGAAGCGACCAGTTCACGGGGTATAGAAGGGATCATTTCAGCAATCCGCTCAAATTGATCGCGTGCATTGCGCGCCAGGGCGACCAATTCCAGACCCTCCTCCACTACTTCAGGGATCAGCTCAATCTCAGCCTTCAAATAAGGCTCCTGCTGCACAAATTCCCCCACTCTGAAACGAGCGATACCCTGCACAAGCAAGCGGATGGTTCCATCAGGAGCGCGAAACAGGCGGTGGACCATTGCTACAGTGCCAATGCTATAGAGATCCTTCGGTGCGGGCACCTCCAGCTCCGGATCACGCGAGGTTAACACACCGATCAAACGATCATCGCCTGCCACAACATCATCAACCAGGCGGATCGATCGGGGTTGGCCAATCGTAAGCGGAACAGCGGTTTGGGGATAAACGACCAGCCCGCGCAACGGTAAAATCGGCAAAATCGAGGGGATATTCTCCTTTTGGACATTATTGTGGAGATCCTCTACTTCACCTTCATCTTCCTTTTGAAGGATGTGCGTGGTTATAGGATTAAGTGGCATATCTCTCAACTTCAGTTTCTATCGTTGTTCCCCCAGTTTTCCAACCAGAAACACATGAGAGTCTGGTATAGGAGGGATTTTGGTAGGAGGCAGGCATTGAAAAGTCGTATTGGCTCCAGTGCACCAGTTCTCAGATCATTCAGTCCAAGGAAAATGCGGAACTGCTTTGGGTAACACCAATCTTAAAAATCCACCCTGATAGACCGCCTCAATCTTGTCGACAAGGACTGGGACAGGTAGCTCTACTTCAGAAATGAACTCGCCAAAGGGGATTTCTAATTGGTGATATGCACGCCGTTCAGGAATATCAGGACGGGTCCCCCGAATAGTCAAGATGCGTTCTTCAAGCATGATCGCAAAATCATCTTCGCGCATTCCGGCAATCTCAACCCTGACAATAACAGCGTCCTCAATTTCATATACATCGGTTGGAGGGCTCCACAAACAAGTACGTGAAGAAAGACGGAAACGCAGATTACCCGCTGAGAAGTATTGGGCATCCTCAGGGACCTGCCTTTTCGATTTCTGCGGGGAGACCTTTACAATCATATTTACCATCATCCACCCTCCTGGGAGATATCTTCCAACCGTCAATCAATCAGGCGCCCCCGGCGGGATTCGAACCCACAACCTCGTGCTTAGAAGGCACTTGCTCTGTCCATTGAGCTACGGGGGCACAAGAATTGGAAAGTTCGATTAGTATTCCATCACCGGGCGTAAACCTCGATATACCCTTCCACCCGATAAGGTTTTCAAGATGATATGCGCAGGCCGGTTTAATCTCTCAGCCATCTCGGATACCGTCATAGGGTCATTCCCATTGGCCAGGAAAAGGCGGAAGGCCGCATCTACCAAAGCAGTTCGTTCCGAAATAAAGCCTGCTTCTTTTGCACAATGAGT
>JAWOHN010000045.1:0-13747 GCA_046485135.1 Anaerolineales bacterium
CGCTGTCGTCGATCATGTCGATTTTGGTAAGGACCACAACACCACCCTGGATTTGCAAGATATCCAGGATCGAGAGATGCTCCCTTGTTTGAGGCATCACGCCTTCGTCGGCAGCTACAACAAACAGAGCCGCGTCGATGCCTCCCACGCCTGCCAACATGTTTTCAATGAAGTCTCGGTGACCGGGTACATCAACAATGCCTACATCTTCACCATTCGGAAGGGTAAGCCAGGCAAAGCCCAAATCAATGGTCATCTCTCGCTCACGTTCTTCCTTCAGGCGGTCCGGATGCGTTCCAGTTAACGCCTGGACAAGAGTGGATTTTCCGTGATCTACGTGACCGGCAGTTCCGATAACTCTCATAGTTATTTAGGGGCGACTTTCTTGCTATTAACGAACTCTGCCTATTGTTCGCTCGTATGCTGCAACCCACTCGTGGGACAGGGCTAGAAGTCCTTGCAGCCGTTTTTCACTCTGCTCGATGATTTGTTGGAGCAAATCCTGTTCTTCCTGTAACCCATCTTCAAGCTGAGTAATACGCTCAACATATCTCTCAGACTGGCGGAGCACTTCGTTGCGCTGTTCTTCCTGGGTAAGAGTGTAATTGGTCCAACGCTTTTGGTCATCAGCTTTGAAAGTGACCCATTCCTGTCGGAAACGATCCTCAGACAGGCGTTGGATTTCCGTCATCTCACTAATTCGGCGCTCCACCCGTTGAGTTAATTCTTCCAGTCCTTCCTGCGAACGTTTGGCTTCACGGTGGGTCGTTTCTAATTTGGCTAATTGTGCTTCCACGTCACTGGCTTGCTTTTCGATAGTGGCAAAACGCGCCTGCCAATCCTTCCAGGTTCGATCACGTTCCACCTGAATGAGGTTCTGCTTGTCAAGAAAGGCAACCTGTGCGTCCCTGCGTTCAGTTTCTACGGAGAGCAGTTCGCTCAGGCGAGTTTCAACTTTGCGCAGGCTGGTATTTAGCAGTTCAATCTGCCCACGGTGGTCATCGCCTCGTTTTCGGTTGGCTGCCACTTCGCCTTGGAGATCTGTGAGCCGTTTATTGTCCTGGCGCCGTCCATCTTCAAGCAGGCGGTATGTACGGGTGTATTCATCTTCACTCCGCCGGATGGCTTCGATCTTCGAGCGTAGTTCATCTATGGCTCGTCCGAGGCGTGAATCTTCTTCGACCCGCCCTTGGATACCCTTTTCAAGTTTTGGTAGGGTATCTAGCTCTTTTCGCAGCTCAAAAATGTTTACATCCAGGTTTTTAAGCTCAACCCTGCGCATCTTCTCGGTTTCTTCTGCCCGTTTATTGAACTCTTTTTCAAGTTCTTCACCTTGCTTTTTAGATTCCAGGCGTAATTGGGTCAGGCTTGAGTCGTACTGATCCATCCGGGTTATGATGGTAGTCAGACGAGTAATCTCTCCGTTGAGTTCTTTCACCTGTTGGTTTGCGCCGCTGATGGTTCCCTCTAAAGCCAAAATCCTATTCTCTAATTTTGTGATGATCTCTTTATCTTTCCGGCGCTCATCATCCATCCATTGGACGCGTTTTAGAATTTGATCCAATTCCATGGAGTATCTCCTTGTCCAGATAGCTATTGCAAGGGGTGTACTAAAAGGTTGTTGGAACGATCAACATTTTAGTTTTCCCAATGTAAGCCATTATACCAGGGGGTAAAGACCTGCCAAGAAAAGGGCTGCAACTCCCAATCCTAGCAGCAAGATAAGAGCTCTATTTTCGTTAATTCTCCAAGGATCATTTTTCTCGCCCATTACTAAGACAGCCAGTGAGCGCAAGCCGCCTGCCAGAAGGCCAAAGCTCCCAGCAAGCACCCAAAAAATGGACAGAGGTGAAATCTGGCCAAGTTCTCCGAATAATGCCAGTCGAGGGGGAAACCCAGCTAATAGTGGGTACCCAGCCATTGAGAAATGGGCTAGTATCACCGCAACTGCTGCCAGAGGAAGCATTCTGCCAATGCCTTGAACTTCTCGAAAGCTCATCCCTTTAGATCTATCCTGGATTGTAGACAGCGCTAACGCCCAAACGCCAAGAGCGAGTCCCCTGGACAAGAACAGGGCGAAGAAAATGGATAATGAAGGTGAAAAGCCGGTTGCTCCGATGTTAATCCCACGGTGGATCCCAATTGAAATCAGGGATAGCCCGATATCCACGGTTACCGCATAGCCAAGCATCCGCCCAAGGTGAGTCTGGAAAGCAGCCATGCCACCACCAGTAACCACCATAATTACACCTGTCAGGCGCAGCACAGTGAAGATAATGGGAGAATTGCGCATCCAGGCGTAGCTTTCAAAAAAACCCAGCCCAAATATCGAAACAATCCCCGGAAGCAAGAAGAGGATAAAGGCAGCTGCGTATGGATGTGCTTCTTCTGCCAACATCGAGACCCATGTGTGGAAAGGAAAGACTGCCAGTAAGAAGCTAAAACCAAAACCCAAGGGGATGATTGTTCGCAGAAAAGAAGTGTTATCTCCAGGGACCGCCTCGGCTCCGGTGATCAACCAACCTGTGAGCAAAATGAAGGGGGTGCCAACTGTTTGAAAAGTCAGGAAACGCAGAATGCCTCGACCAACCTGTTGTCCTGGCGAAGAGAGTAAGGGAACACTCATAAAGGCGGCTATTTGGATGAAAAGAGCTGCGTACAAAAAGGGTTTGACTGCCAGGGCAGCAGTCAACAGGGTGACAATGCCTAAACCCAACGGCACAAAGAGAGATCCGGCACGTGCTTTGAAAGCACCTCCGAACCAAAAAGCTGTCATCAGGTAGATTAATCCAAGGATCGAACGTGTGTTGTCTGCTAAAACCAGCTGGCGTCCCAAGACAGACATAGAGGATGTGAATTGGAATGACCAGGGACCGAAAGAAATAAGATCGGACAAGGGCATTTTCCAGGCCAGGACAGCCAGCGCAAATGCAACCATTGCACCAATGAAAGCAGTTGCTTTCTCCAACTTCCTGAACACAAAAAGCAGGATGGCAAGAAAGCCCGGAAAGAAGATCCACAGCAGGGGAGCGCTCAAGAAGCTTCCTCCATGTTGGGGGCAAGCAGTAAATATGCGCTTACCAGGGCTAGTCCAAGTTTGATAATGGCCAAAAGACCTGCAACCAGGGCAGACACTTCCACAGCTGCAATAAGGATCCCAAATCCAGATAGGAAGGTCAGCAGTCCGATGCCTACCCGAAAGGGTTGTGCAGTAAGACCGAGGTGTAAAAGACCCATTCCAATCAGGGTTGATGCTCCTACCGCCTGGATGATCCCGATGTTTTCGACCCACTCCACCAGCTTGGGTGAGATAGAAAGCACCGTGATGGCAACCAAACCAGATGCCAGCAGGCGGAAAAGCCGTCCGGAGGGTGAGAATTTTTCTGTGCTTTGCCAAACCGAAGGGATAGAGGTTGTTGCTTCACTGATCGCAAATCCCAGTACAGCACTTGCCATCCATCCAGCGACGATTACGGCAGCTGCCATTTCTACAGGCCATCGCAAGGAAACCAGAAAAAAAACACCGACATATTGAAGCGCCAGCATCAAGATAATCCAGCGCCAATTTACGCTGATTAGCAGCACCAAAGAGGTCAAAGCTACCAAAATGACAGCTGGGTATGAAAAAAAATTAAGGTCCATCTCTTACCCACCCAGTCCGCTTTGGACCAGCAAGGAAACCAGAATAACCAGCAAGACCATCGCCCAAAGCACACCACCTGATCCTTCCATAATGTTGGTCGCAATGGCAATGACCTTGCCGACCGAACGGTATAGCGCCCATGCCAGGTTGGCCATCCACTTTAAAGAATATAATCTGTTCCAGACTGGCATAATCACAGATGGCAGGTGCAGATCACGCTGGCCAATAAAAATCAGCAGTGCAGTGATGATCAGGACGCTGAGACCGGCCCACCATTCTGCATAATTTCCGGTGTTATCATGGGGCAAGGGGGTTTGCCAAGCGATCAGGTAATGAGATAAAGGTAACAAACCCAAACCAAGTGGGTACACAGTCCGGATCCAGCGCTCCGATCCGCTCAGATCAGAGGATGCAGCCAGCGCGTGGCGCAGGTACCCGGTCATCAGGATGGCCTGGCTGATCAAGAATATGGGCAGGAATAGATCAAGAGGAGCGGCATATAGGTGGGCGCCGTCCCATGCGGGTGTAAAAGGCAGCCCTGTGATCCCCAATATGCCCAGGATAAATATAATCAGCAAGCTACGATATTTGGCAGAGGACAAGAAGAGTAAGCCGCCGGTTAGCAGGCAGGTCAAACCCCAGGCCTGGCTGGCCTGGGGATGTCCTTTGATGGCTGAAGCAACTGCCAGGGCTGCCATCCCAAGGATCCAGAAAGGTCGTCCCCGCAATTCATCGGTAGCCGTTAACCACCCTATCGCGCCATAAATGGCTGCCAGGGCGGCCAAGGCAAATAGATAAGGTTGAATTGGTTGAGCTACACCCACCGTTGCGGTCCTAGTTAACAACATCAAGCTGGAGGCAGCTGGGGCAAGTCGTAATATACTGCCCAACCCACGCCGGAGGGGGAGTTCTTGCGCAAAAGGCAGGTGTAAAGGTAGCACACCTAAACGTAATCCGGCAGCCACAAGCAAATAGACGCTGGCTGCTGCGGGAATATCAGAGAAGAAAAATGGATCTCCAGGTGCACCCACTACACCAGCCCACAGCAGGAGTACAATACCAGCCGTCCGAGCGGAAAATGAAATCACGGTCCTTTCTCTGGCGGAACTGTCATTCACCTGGATGAAAAAGATGATCAGTTCAACTAGGTCAATTGCAGCCCATGCCAGCAATAAAGTCAGCAGGTTCCCGGAAAAGATGGCCAATATACTCATGCTGGCTATGGTAAGTGTGCTCACCCAGGTTTTCCAGCTATGCTGCGTTATGCGCGCCACTGCTGTCAGGATCACTGAAAGCGCAAGAGTCGCCACGGCGAATGCGTAGGGCCAGGTTGATTCGTCTGCCAATAAAGTGGGTGAAGCAGGGAAGAGGCTTTCGGGGCTCCATTCTAACAAACGGATGGCCTGTGGTAGTTGGAACCCTAAAACAAGCATAGTAATCCATGTCAGAGATGAGCCTGCAACTGCCAACAGATAATAATATGTAAAGCCTGGGCGGACAATGCGGATGACCAGCATGACCCCAGGTGTGAGCAGTAACAGGATGATCGGTAACAGGGCAAGCATGAGCTCGGGCTTGTTCAGCAGGTGTAGAGACTCGATTCAGTTAAGGATCATGGATGACGGTGAAGGAATTGCCCTTTTCCGGCCTGGCCCAACCATCGCTGGCCATCCACAATCAGAGATCCCCGCAGATAGACTTTTTCAGGAAAACCGACCAGCTCCCAGTTTTCAAACAGATTATAGTCCGTGCGGTGATGGGAATGAGCTATGCCATAGGTTACGCGCCGCTCCGGATCCCAAATCACCAGGTCTGCATCTGCCCCAGGTACCAGGGCTCCTTTACGAGGATAAAGACCAAATATCTTGGCTGGATTGGTGCTGTTGATGGCTACAAATTGGTTTGGGGTAAGCTTGCCTGAGCGGACCCCGTATGTCCACAAGATGGGCAGGCGATCTCCAACACCGGGCAATCCATTCGGAATTTTTGTGAAATCCCCCTGACCTAGCTCTTTGCCTGGAATGGACACAGGAGCTCCTTCATATGTAATTGGTTTGGACCCATCATAAAAGAATGGGCAGTGATCGGTACCCACGACTTGAATAACGCCATCCTGGAGACCTTCCCACAAGCGGGCGTTATCCTTGGGTGTACGCATCGGTGGTGAGCAGATCCATTTGCTACCATCTGGCCGGCGCAAGTGGTCAATATTGAAGAATAGGTACTGTGGACAGGTCTCACCCATTACCTGCACACCCTGCTGCTGGGCATACTGGAGCTGATCGACCTCGCCAGCAGTATTCATATGCACGATATACAAGGGTGCATCTGCTTGGGCTGCCAGAGCCGCTCCTCTCAACAAGGCTTCCGTGGCTCCCCAGGCTGGCCGGGTCAGGGCGTGCCATTCTGGTGTGGTATTCCCGGCTGCCAGGGCCTCAGCGATAAGCTGGTCAATAACATCCCCACTTTCTGCATGCAGCAAGGTCAGCAGGCCATGCTGCTTGGCGATCCGCAATACCCGGAAAATCTCGCCATCTTGCAGCCGCAACCTGTTGTTGTAAGCCGAAAAAACTTTTAAGGTAGTTATGCCTAGTTTCAGTAACTTGGGGATTTCTTCCGCGATCGCCTCATCCAAGCGGGTTATGTTCATGTGAAACCCAAAGTCAATGGCAGCCTTCGGATCTGCCTTTGCCCGCCAGGCATGCACCGATTCTGCCAGGGTGGAATAATCCTGCGGAACAAAATCAAGTACGGTGGTGGTGCCCCCAAAGGCCGCAGCTTTGTGACCGGTGTAGTGATCGTCGGAGGATACAGTCCCAAACATAGGCAGGTCGAAATGAGTGTGCGGGTCCACTCCTCCGGGGAGTATCAGCTTTCCTGATGCATCAACCACTTCAGCTGCGGGGGCTTTCAAATCTGTGCCTATGGAAGCGATCATCTCGCCTTCAATCAGCATATCGGCCTGGAATGTATCTGCTGCGGTAATCAAAGTTCCGGATTTGATGAGTATGGACATAATTCTGTGTCTTTAGGGTTTGTAATAAATCCCATAGCTAAGCGGATTTTAAGGGGTTTTGTTTCGATTCATCGCCTGGAGATCACTGATCCCAAGCAGCATCTCCACAAGGGTTGGATCGAGATCGACTCCCGGCAGGTTACTCGTCTGGTAATCTTGAGATTGGTGAGCCCTTTCTCGGAGGGCCTGCCATAATGTCTTGCGCTCATCTGTTTGCACTACCAGGTCGTTTAGGGTCTCGGCGCGGAGCAGGTACTCTCCAGTGGTGTAAAGGAAAGTCATCCGGCGCCACTTCCCAGCCAGGATAGGCTTCGGTAATCGCACTAAAGGTCCTAATTGGATTTTGAAATATTCCTCCCGGGCGCGGGGATGATTTGGCTCATCACGCAGCAGCTCTGCCCGCGTTGTTAGCTCGTGGCCGCGCACGGGAGCAATATAATGGACGCCCTCATTCCCTTCCCCAAAAGCGCTGGTCTGGTAAAAAGCCAGATGGTCCACCGCGACAACTTTTGGGGCAGTCCGCAATGGGATGCGGTACCACCCCAACAGACGCGCGATCTCCAGGTCACGCGGCTTGTTGATGATTGCGACCAGGATCAGGGAATTGGGGGTGAGGTTCATTCTGTCGCCTTATCAGATCAGTCCAACTTCAGCATTGAACTCCTCGATCAAAGCATCAATGTCTGAGACTTGTTTTTGGACACCGGTCCAGTAATCTGGTTTGTACCATTGGTCCATGATCTCATCGTAAGTCTTGCCTTGCTGCTCTACCCAGGTAAAGTATTTCAGGTTGTGCACCCGACGGCGATCTGGATAGCGGAGTTCGAGCATGTTGTCGGTTGCGACACCCTGCAGGTAGCGAGCAAAGTGAGCGGCAGCATCCTGCTGGTTATACTCGCCAAACTTTTCATGCATTTCCTTCAGCCGGCTTTCGTACAATTCCATTGAATCAGTCAAAACAGTCAGAACGATATCTTTATGACCCAACTCGAAGTATTTGGCAAATTTGATGGCTGAGAGCAAATTTGATATTCCTGAGAAACCTAGCAGATCGAGCTGACCGACCAAGTCTTCTGGGACTCCCTGTCTTACCAAATAATCTCTCCCGGCTTTCTCATTGAACAAACGCGAAAGGTTGACTACTGCCTCATCATCGATTGCTACGATTACATCTGTGTTCTTAGAATTGTGGATCCAGGGTACATGCTTATCGCCAATGCCTTCGATGCGATGGGCGCCAAAGCCGTTTTCAAGCAGCGTTGGGCATTGCAGAGCTTCGCTGGCTACGATCATACTGGATGGGTAGAGTTGCTTCATGTAATCGCCGCTGGCAATAGTTCCGGCAGAGCCGGTGGCTGAAACCATTCCCCGGTAGGAATCAGCCGGTCCCATCACCGCCTGGAGCACTTCTTCCATGGCTTGACCGGTGACATCGTAATGCCACAGGTAATTGCCAAACTCGTCAAACTGGTTGAAGATCATCAAATCCTCTCCAGAATTGCGCAGCTCCCAACATTTATCAAAAATCTCTTTGACATTAGATTCGCTGCCGGGGGTAGCGATGACCTCACCAGCAATCTTAGACAGCCATTCAAATCTCTCTCGGCTCATGCCTTCAGGGAGGATGGCTATCGACTCGGTTGCCAGCAAAGCAGAATCGTAGGCGCCACCGCGGCAATAATTTCCGGTTGAAGGCCAGACGGCTTTTTGCGTAGTTGGATCGAATTGACCTGTTACAAGACGAGGTACCAGGCAACTGAAGGCTGCGCCGACTTTATGCGCTCCGGTAGGGAACCATTTTCCTACCAGGACGACAATACGAGCATCTGTTCCCGTCAAGCTGGAGGGGAGTTCAAGGTAATTTACATTGCCAAAGCCTCCCCCATGAGGCGCTGGCTCATTTTTCCAGGTAATGCGGAAGAGGTTAAGCGGATTCACTTCCCATAACCCGACCTGCTTAAGAGATTCCTTTACCTTAGCTGGGATCAGGTTTGGGTCTTTCATTTGTGCATAAGTTGGAATGATGATATTTCGTTCACGGACTCTTTGGATCGCGCGCTCACGTCTCTCTTGGTGTACCGTCAGGTCAATCATTTTCTTTAACAATCCTTTCAATTAGTTTGGTTATTTTCAAGCATTTCTACCGGCGACACCGGGTCTTCACGAACGATGTACAGAGGTCTTCCTTTGGCTTCGTCATATAAGCGTCCAATGTACTCGCCCAAAATCCCCAGGGATATTAATTGAACGCCGCCCAGAAACAAGACGGCTATTAAAGTGGTTGCCTGCCCTACAAGCGGTGTTTGCGTGCCCCATAAACGCAGGCCAACCACGATCGGGATAGCCAGGATGCTGATTCCGGCAGAAATAAAGCCCATATATGTCGCTACTTGCAGGGGGAAGTAGGAGAAGCCAGTGATGGCATTGAGTGCCAAGCGGAACATTTTTCGGAATGGATATTTGGTCTCACCTGCCTGGCGGGCTGCACGCCGGTAAGGAACACCTACCTGTCGAAAGCCAACCCAGGCGGACATTCCGCGTGGAAACCGGTGGCGTTCGCGCATTTGATTCAGGACGTTCACTACCTTACGATCAAGCAGCCGGAAATCACCTGCATCGAGTGGAATATCCACGTCGGTGATGCGGTAAATCAGCCGGTAAAAAATGGAGGCTGTGAATAGTTTGAACCAGCTCTCTCCTTCCCGTTCGGTGCGAACAGCATACACCACTTCATATCCTTCGCGCCACTTTTCGATTAAATCCAGAATGACTTCGGGAGGGTCCTGCAGGTCTGCATCGATGATGGTGACAGCCTGACCGCGGCTGTAATCCCAGCCTGCCGTGACTGCGATTTGGTGCCCGAAATTGCGGGCGAAAATCACTGGACGAACCCGGTGATCCTGCTCTGCCAGCTTTCGAATCAGATCGGTGGAACCATCCGTTGAGCCATCGTCAACCAGGATTAGCTCCCATGGCTCTCCAGTCGAGTCCATCACTTGGCGGACCCGATCGTAGAGAATGGGTAAATTTTCTAATTCATTGTAAACCGGAGCAATAATTGTGAATGTAGGTGTGGACATTCGTTTCCATATCTTATTGGATTATTCGCTTGACTGCCTCAAGCGTTGGTTCGATGATTGGAGCTTCTGAAACAGCTTTCATCGCAGCTCCGACATCTTTCAAGCCGCTGCCGGTATTCAAGACAAGCACAGGGTCTCCGGGGCTGATCCTTCCTTGTTGAATCGCTTTTGCCAATCCGGCGTACGCGGTGGCTCCGGCTGGTTCAGCAAAGATCCCAACTTTTCCAAGCTGGCTGATCGCTTGCAGGATTTCTTCATCATTTACTTTAATATAACTACCGCCGGTATCCCGCACTGCTCGCACCGCTCGTACGCCATCTCGGGGTAGATCGACCGATATGCTATCTGCCAGGGTGTGAGCTGTTACCGGCGTAATCACTTCTGTGTTTTCAAAGAAAGCATTTGCAATTGCTGCTGAGCCATCTGCCTGGACTCCATAAATACGGGGCATGCATGGGAGCCAACCCATAGCATCTAAATCTTTGAAGCCTTTATGAAGACCGGAAATGATGTTTCCATCACCAACAGATACAAAGATCGATAATACTTTTGTATCGGGTTTGAAGCTAATTGCATTTCGATACATGACCTCCCAAATTTCAAAGGCAGCGGTTTTTTTTCCTTCTACTGTGAAAGGGTTGTAACCGGTATTGCGGCAGTACCAGCCGAATTCCTGGGAAGCCTGAATGGATAGATCAAAAGCCTGATCGTAGTTACCGTCAACCAGTAATACGCGTGCACCGTAGATCAGGAGCTGGGCAATCTTGGCAGGTGGTGCGCTGCGCGGAGCAAAGATGACGGCTTTTTGCCCTACTGCGGCTGCCATTCCTGCCAGGGCTGCTCCTGCATTTCCGGTGGAGGCGGTCACTACTACCTCTGCGCCTATTTGACGGGCACGCGCGACAACCACTGCGCTGGCTCGGTCTTTAAAGGACGCGGTGGGATTGCGGCTTTCATCTTTGATCCAAAAATAGCGCAGTCCCAGCCTCACTTCCGCATCTGTGGGTGAAAAGATGGGCGTCCAGCCGGCTGCTCGCAGAGGCGTGCCGTCTCCACCGGGTTCTTCAACTGGGAGCAAGGGAAGGTAGCGCCAGAGTGAGGCTTCAGTGCTTGAAACAACGTCCTCTGGCCAGTAATTCCTGCGCAAAGTGGCAAAATCCAGGATAACGTCCAGATTCCCGGAGTCAGATGGGCAAATATACTGGACTTCCTCTAAATCATACGTTTCACAACAAATTGAACATTGATAGCCAATTGTATTTTTCAAGATATCCTAGCCTGCCTTCCAAGCGATAACATCCTCATATGTGAATTTCCGCTTAATCTTGTTTAAATTGGACCCCAAGAGCAGCCGGAGGAGACGCCCGTAGAGAACGTAAAACCCGGGAGATAAACCTGCGGGTGGAGTCCGGTAAACCAGCCAAAACCCTGTCCAACCACTCGGTATTGCCAATGTTTACAAACAGTAATGCCAGGATCATCAATGGGAACGGTGCGACCTGCAGTACTTGGGATGGGATACCCGGCAGGCTGGGTTGCAGGACAACCCCCAACCATTGTAGCAAGACAAACAGGTAAACCCCAAATGCTGCCCTGATCGGATTCCAGCCGCCAAATATTGTGATTGCCAGAGCGATCCAGCCAATCCCATCCAACCCGGAGATGGTTCCCATCCAGCCGGCTTTTACACTCAACGAATAAATTGGACCTGCCAGACCGACCAGTGCACCGCCAAGAAAGGTGTAGAGGTAGCGAAGCCGGTTCACGTTTGCGCCACGGACGAAGGCCGCGGCTGGTCGCTCACCAATTCCTTGCAAGATCAGACCATGTCTGGTTTTGTAGATCCAAATCCAGGCAATGATAATTAATACAAAGCTCAGGTAGGTCATTAAGTCATGTTTGAAGAGCAGGGGGCCAATGCTTGGGATGTCACTTAGGATTGGGATATTCCAATGGGGTAGGCGTGGGCCGGATTGGCCCATAAACGGATTGCCAAGAAAATATGCCAGGTCTCTGCATAACAAGGTCAACACGAAGCCAACGGCTACCTGTGAAAGACCCAAGGCGATGCTGCTGAAAGCGACCACCAAAGCCACGCACCCGCCAATCAACATACCTGCCAGAAAACCAAGGGCCAGGGAGTTTGTGGTAGACGCCACGGCAAAACCCGCCATGGCAGTGAGTAAGATGGTCCCATTGACAGACAGGTTGATGATACCGGATCTTTCGGTCAGGGTTTCGCCAATCGTGGCAAAGAGTAAAGGTGTTGCCGCGGCCAAAACTCCTGCCAAACCAATTAAGAGGGCTTCAATTGTCATCTTAATTCCTCAAGCTTTCCGTATTAGACGCTGGCGTAGGCCATCAACCATCAAAACGAATAATACCAGGGAACCTTGTAATACCCCTGAAAGAGAAGAGTCGAGTTTGAGTACAATGGGCAGTTGGATGCTGCCGATATTCAAAGCTGCATAAAATAGAGCTACTGGAATCGCCCAAATTGCCCGATAATTGATCAACATGGCAACCAATAAACCAAGGAAGCCATAACCGCTGGAGATGGATGGGATCAAGCGGTGATATACGGCAGTGACTTGAATAGAACCGGCTAATCCCGCAAATACGCCGCACAAGACAAAGGCAAGCATCATGTACTGCCAGGTAGGGATGCCAAGCAGAAAAGCCGCGCGCATATTTTTCCCCACTGCTTTTAACTTTAGACCGAAATAAGTCCCTTGCATGAGTATGTATATCAACCCAATGGAAAGAATCGCCAGCACGAGAGCATAAGGGCTGATGCGCAAATTTTCTAGCTGTGGCAGCCAGAGTGTTTCAGGAAATGGCTCGGTTCCGCTCATAGACCCGATGCCAGGACGTTTCCAGGGCCCAAATATCAGATACAGGGTCAGGGCGGTAGCAACAAAATTTAATCCGAGCCCGCCAAAGATCTCGTTAACCCCTCCAAAGGTTTTAAGAGCGCCAGCCAGTGCAGCCCAAAGCGCGCCACCGATCATTCCGGCGAATATGCTCAGGGCAATGATTAATCCGGGCTGCATGGCAGAGTCTTGCAGGAGACGCAGCGTCCAGGTGGTGAAAATTGCACCAAGGGTAATCTGGCCTTCGATGCCGATGTTCCATAAGCCTGCTGAGAATGTGACGATCAGACCAGAGGTAACCAGCAACAAAGGTACCCAGGCTACTAATACGTCGGAGATCTTTCGCAGGGAACCGACAGAGCCGATAATGATTTGTTGGTATGCCTCCAATGGGGGGGCGCCGGCCAAGATCAATATCGTGGTAGTAAAAATCAGGGCCAAACAAACTGCCAATACCTGGAAGCCAATGTTGATCCAGCGTGCATTCAAATTAGCCATCCGTACTCCTGTTTTGTTTGAATGTCTCTTCCCAGGCTCTACCCCCAATTAATTGACCCAGTTGATCTACTGTTGTTTTAGATGCATCTAGTAATGGGGACACACTACCGCTGAAAAATACCAGAATGCGATCGCTGTAGCGTAATATTTCTTCTAAATCCGAAGAAATAAATAAAATAGCTGTGCCCTGGCGGCAGCGTTCTTTGAGCTTGCTCCATATGTATATCGTCGATTCGATATCTAAGCCACGGGTAGGATGCTCAAGCAGGATTAATGCCAGGGGTGTCCGCAGTAAAGCCAGTAAAGCTCGTTGTTGGTTACCGCCGGACAAGGCTTCCACTGTAGTTGTGGATGATCCCCGAATATTGAAATCTATGATGCGCTCTTTTGCCAGTTTGTCCCCTTCATCCCAGTCAACGAAGAACCCTCTGGCGCCTTCGGCCAGGATAAAATGCTCAGTCAGGCTAAGCCCAGGTACCAGGCCTTGTTCCAGGCGGGCTGCTGGCAGATAAGCAATCCCATTTTTTAAGTAAGTTCGGTAGGTTTTGCCGGTAAGGTCTTGATCATGCAGAATTAATTTACCATGTGTAGATCGCACCAGCCCGCCGCAGGCGCGCAGCAGAAGTTCTTGCCCGCT
>JAWOHN010000125.1:0-8696 GCA_046485135.1 Anaerolineales bacterium
AAAAGGTCAGTTTGACAGATACTTGGCATAACAGTTACAATGAATGCATAATCGATCTTGCGCCAGGGAGGACAAGAAATGATCCCGCTGAAAGATGAAAATCCCACAAATATCACACCTTATGTAAATTACTCCTTAATTGTGATGAACATCCTGGTCTATATTTACCAGGTTTTTATCACACCTGATCCAGAAGCCTTTGTCTGGCAGTACGCCCTGGTGCCGTCTGATCTGCTGCAGAATTTCAGCCTGGCGACTGCCTCCACTCTGTTCACCAGCATGTTCATGCATGGCGGCTTTCTTCATCTGGGCGGTAATATGCTGTACCTGTGGATCTTTGGGGACAACGTGGAAGATGCCATGGGCCATGGACGTTACCTGGTCTTCTACCTCCTGGGTGGGCTATTTGCTTCTGCCATCCACATCTTCACTTCACCCGGCTCGCAAATCCCGACCCTGGGCGCCAGCGGGGCCATTGCAGCTTCCCTGGGCGCATATTTGATTTTATATCCGCGCAGCAGGGTGTTATCGGTCTTGCCGCTGGGTTTTTTCTTGCGGTTGACGATGGTGCCGGCCATCATTGTGCTGGGACTGTGGTTTGTATTACAGCTTTTTCAAGGCTTGTTGACTTTAGGCGGGCCGGATGTAGGGGGCGTGGCCTTTTGGGCGCATACCGGTGGGTTTGTGGCCGGTTTTGTACTGGCCAAATTATTTTCCAGAGGTGGGCCTTACCAGCGCATGACGCGCTGGTAGATCGATTTGTACAATTGGTTAACGTCTTGCTTATTTACTTCCAATACAGGCTGGTTATACTTCTACGGGATTAAACGATCGCGTTTATACAGCTTGCCAGTTTTGAAAGTAAAACTGGTGCAGCGATAAGCGCGAGCACTTTATTTGTAGCAAGGAGAAGTATTGTCATGAACCTGGAACGGTATACGCAAAAATCTCAAGAGGTGATCCTCGGCTCTCAAAGACTGGCGCAGGAATATAACCACCAGGCCATTGAGCCCGCTCATCTGCTGTTGGCTATGCTGCGCCAACCTGAAGGAGTGGTTCCGGCCATTGTCACTCAGGTAGCCGGCAGCGTCCAGGCGCTGCAAGATGAGTTATCCCGTGAGCTGGATGGGCGCCCTAAAGTTTATGGCGCAACGGGTGAGGTTGGTCTGGCCCGCCCCACGGCAGATATCCTGCAGGTCGCCGAGCGCTATGCCCGCGGCATGGGCGATGAATATGTATCCACCGAGCATATCCTTTTAGGCCTGACCGAAAGCGTAGAGGGTAAACGTCTGAGCAAGTACGGCTTGACCAAAGACGCCATCCTGAAAGCGCTTGCGGCGGTGCGTGGTACGCAGCGAGTGACCTCTCAGACTCCAGAGGATACCTACCAGGCCCTGGAGAAATACGGCCACGACCTGACCGCCCAGGCCAGACAGGGAAAAGTGGACCCGGTGATCGGGCGGGACGAGGAAATCCGGCGGGTGGTGCAAATCCTGTCGCGCCGCACAAAGAACAATCCAGCCCTGATTGGCGATCCAGGCGTCGGTAAGACGGCTATTGTGGAGGGGCTGGCCCAGCGCATGGTCAACGGCGATGTGCCCGAAGGGCTGAAACACAAGCGCCTGGTGCAGTTAGATATCAGCGCGTTGGTAGCGGGCGCCAAGTACCGCGGCGAGTTTGAGGAGCGCTTGAAGGCCGTGCTCAAAGAAATCACGGACGCGCAGGGTGAGGTGATCTTGTTTGTGGACGAGATGCATACGGTGGTTGGAGCGGGCGCTGCTGAAGGCGCTATGGACGCCGGCAATATGCTCAAGCCAATGCTGGCGCGCGGCGAGCTGCATATGATCGGGGCGACCACCCTGGATGAATATCGTAAGCATGTTGAGAAAGACCCGGCTTTGGAGCGACGCTTCCAGCCGGTGGTGGTGGACGAACCCACTGTGGAGGAAACCATCAGCATCTTGCGTGGGCTGAAGGAACGCTACGAGGTGCATCACGGCGTACGCATCACCGATCCGGCGGTAATCGCTGCTGCAACCTTGTCCACCCGCTATATCGCTGACCGGCAGTTGCCGGACAAGGCTATCGACTTGATCGATGAGGCGGCGGCGCGCTTACGCACTGAGATTGATTCTAAACCCCAGGCTTTGGACGAAGTCGACCGCCAGATCATGCAAATGGAGATCGAGCGCCAGGCCCTGTCAAAAGAAAAGGATAAAGCCTCCATTGAACGGTTGGAACGCCTGGAGCGGGAGCTGGGGGATCTGCGCGAGCGCTCGCACGAACTGCACGTGCGTTGGCAGACTGAGAAAGACGCCATCTCAGCCCTGCAATCTGTCAAAGAGCAGATCGAGCAGACCCGCCTGGAAATTGAGCGCGCTGAGCGAGCAGCAGATCTAGAAAAGGTAGCCCGGCTGCGTTATGGGACCCTGCGCGAGCTGGAAGCCCAATTGGCTGAGGGAGAAGCGCGCCTGAAAGAATTTCAGAAGGAGGGTGCACTCTTAAAGGAGGAAGTCGACGCGGAGGAGATTGCCCAAATTGTGGCGCGCTGGACGGGCATTCCGGTGGCGCGCCTGTTGGAAGGCGAGACTGAGAAACTCATTCAAATGGAGCTAAAGCTGCACGAGCGGGTGGTCGGCCAGGATGATGCTGTGCGGGTGGTTTCGAATGCTGTGCGCCGCTCGCGGGCCGGGCTGCAGGATCCCAACCGCCCGATCGGTTCCTTCATTTTCCTGGGACCGACGGGAGTAGGGAAGACCGAGCTAGCCAGAGCTCTGGCAGAGTTTTTATTCGATGATGAAAGAGCCATGATCCGCATCGATATGAGCGAATACCAGGAGCGACATACCGTGGCACGCCTGCTGGGAGCGCCCCCTGGCTATGTGGGTTATGAGGAAGGCGGACAGCTCACGGAGGCTGTGCGCCGGCGCCCGTATAGCGTGATTCTGTTTGATGAGATCGAAAAAGCTCACAGCGAAGTTTTTAATGTCCTGCTCCAGCTTTTGGATGATGGACGCCTGACGGATGGGCATGGGCGCACTGTTGATTTCCGCAACAGCGTTGTCATCATGACCAGCAACCTGGGCAATCAGTTGTGGGAAGGCGGTCGGGAGGTCGCGCGAGAGGAGATCACAAGTGTACTCCAGGGGCATTTCCGGCCTGAGTTCCTGAACCGTATCGATGAGATTGTTATTTTCCACCCGCTGACTCGCCGGCATCTTTCCGGCATTGTGGATATTCAGCTGCGCCGGGTTGTCCAGCTTCTGGAGGGGCGTGGCATCCACCTGGAGGTAGACCAGGGCGCTCGCGAATATCTGGTGCAGGTGGGCTACGATGCGAATTTTGGCGCTCGCCCGCTCAAACGCGCTATCCAGCGTGAGCTGCAAGACCCACTGGCGCTGGAAATCCTCTCCGGCAGCTACCCGGAAGGCTCTACCATCCGCGTGGAAGGCAGCCCGGATGGATTGATATTCATCCAGATGGGCGAGACAGAGTTGGTTGAAGATTAGCATGCAGCGGGAGATTTATCTCACGCTGCACTCAATAGTTGAAAGGTGAAAAATGAAAGTTGCCGTTTTTAGCACTAAACCCTATGACCGTCAATTTCTAGAAGCCGCCAATGCCATCTATGGACATGAGCTGCATTTCTTTGAGCCGCGCCTGACGGAGGACACCGCGGCACTGGCCTCCGGTTACCCGGCTGTGTGCGCCTTTGTAAATGACCAGCTCAACGCGCCTGTATTGGATAGGCTCCATCGTTCAGGGACCAGGCTGCTGGCGTTGCGCAGTGCTGGTTTTAACCATGTCGATCTGATTGCGGCTGGCGGGCTAGGGATCAAAGTCGTGCGTGTGCCGGCTTACTCTCCATACGCTGTAGCCGAACATACCGCCGGGCTGATTCTAGCGCTCACACGCAAAATCCACCGGGCTTACAACCGGGTTCGTGAGGGTAATTTTGCCCTGGATGGCCTGTTGGGGTTTGACCTGCACGGGCAGACCGCCGGGATCATTGGCACGGGTCAAATTGGAGCGGTGGTTGCTAAGATATTAAACGGGTTTGGTTGCCAGGTGCTTGCATATGACCCCTATCCGAACCCTGATCTGGCAGCCGTCGGGCTGACCTATGTCTCTCTGGAGGAATTGCTGGCAAAAGCAGATATTGTCACCCTGCACTGCCCGCTGACTCCTGAGACCTACCACCTGATTAACTCGCAGACTCTGCGGCAGATGAAAAACGGCGCCATGTTGATCAATACCAGCCGGGGGGCGCTGTTGGATACGGCCGCGATTATCCTGGCTTTGAAATCTGGCAAAATCCGCTACCTGGGCTTGGATGTATACGAGGAAGAAGAGGACCTTTTTTTCGAAGACCTGTCTGACAAGGTCTTGCAAGATGATGTCTTTGCTCGCCTGCTTACCTTTCCCAACGTGATCATCACCGGGCACCAGGCTTTCTTTACGCGCAATGCCCTGCAGGCCATCTCTGAAACGACGCTAAGAAATATCAAAGATTTTGAGGACGGGCAGCAGCTTGATAACGAAGTCACTGCCAGCCGGGTCCGGTCCTAATTAAACAGGGGATAGGAGACTTCCTATGACGCTTGGCTTACAGGCCTTGCTGGCCGCCATGCCCATCCTGGTCGCAGCTGTGTTGTTGGTGGGGCTGCATTGGCCTGCTCGTCGATCCATGCCGGTGGTCTACCTGGTAGCCGCCGGCATTGCCTGGCTGGCATGGCGGATGCCGGCGGTACAGATCGCGGCTTCTACCATTCAAGGGCTCTTTATCACCCTGGAAATCCTGTATATTATCTTTGGTGCAATCCTGCTGCTCAACGTCCTGACCCAATCGGGCGCAGTAGCGGTGATCCGTGCGGCGTTTGCCCGCATCAGCAGCGACCGGCGCGTGCAGGTGCTTATCATCGCCTGGTTGTTTGGCTCTTTTCTTGAAGGCGCATCCGGTTTCGGCACACCCGCTGCTATCGTGGGCCCGCTGCTGGTTGCGCTGGGTTTCCCAGCCATGGCAGCCGTTATGATCGGCCTGATGGTGCAAAGCACACCGGTGACCTTTGGCGCAGTGGGGACTCCGGTGCTAATCGGTATGTCTGGCGGCCTGGAAAGCCCGGAGCTGGTTGCCCGTTTGGCTGCGGTTGGCTTAAGCTTTGAAGAGTATTTGCGCCTGATCGCCTCCTATGCGGCTGTCTTTCACGGCATCATCGGAACGCTTATGCCGGTGTTGATGATCATGATGATGACGCGTTTCTTTGGTCGAAACCGCTCCTGGACGGAGGGTTTATCCATTCTGCCTTTTGCCCTCTTCAGCGGGTTGGCTTTCACGGTCCCTTATACCCTGACGGGCGTTTTCCTGGGGCCTGAGTTCCCTTCTCTGCTGGGGGCGTTGGTTGGTCTTGCTATCGTAACGCTGGCAGCTCAGCGAGGCTGGTTGATGCCCAAGGATAACTGGGACTTCCCACCTGAGGAAGAATGGGATCCTGGATGGCTTGGTCAGCTCAAGGTTCAGACCAGGGATAATAAAACTGAAAAACGCATGCCGATCTGGCTGGCCTGGCTCCCCTACCTGCTCCTGGCGGTGCTGTTGGTCCTCAATCGCCTACCGCAGCTCCCCATTGGCAAGGTATTAAGGGATGCGCTGGAGATCTCATGGGTGAATATCCTGGGCACGGAGATTGCTGCCCACATTTATCCTCTTTACCTGCCTGGCACTGCTTTGATTGTGACGGTGTTGATCACCTTGCTGATGCACCGGGTCAACCTGAGCCAGTTTCGAGATGCGCTAACCGATTCCAGCAAGGTCCTTTTGGGAGCTGGCTTCGTGTTGGTATTCACAGTACCGATGGTGCGAGTTTATATCAATTCGGGGGTCAACTTGCTGAATTTGCCCAGTATGCCGATTGCCATGGCGGAATGGGTGGCTGCGCATGTCGGCGCAGTATGGCCTTTCTTTGCTGCTTCTATTGGCGCTCTGGGGGCCTTCATCGCCGGCAGCAATACCATCAGTAACTTGATGTTCAGCCTGTTCCAGTTCAGCGTAGCCGAAAGTTTGCAGATTTCTGGTGCGCTGATTGTCGCGCTGCAGGCGGTGGGAGCGGCGGCAGGGAATATGATTGCCATTCACAATATTGTGGCTGCGTCTGCTACGGTAGGGTTATTGGGACGGGAGGGCGCCATGCTGCGCAAAACGATCCTACCAACCTTGTATTATTTAATTGCCGCTGGTTTATTGGGACTGGTAGCCATCTTCCTGTTGGGAATCAGCGATCCCCTGGCGGGGATATAGAACAAAATTCATGTAACCTTTCTGGCTATACTTCATCTAGAGTAGTAGAGGTTGACTTACTCAAAAAATTTGATTTTCTACAAGTTACAGGAGGTTTCTGTTATGAATTTTGTCAATACAGCCAGTTGGGATCGCATCGTGCGCATTTTGTTAGGGATTGTGCTGCTATACCTGGGTTGGGGTGGCGTGGTTGGCGGAGGCGCGGGAACTGCCCTGAAGATCCTGGGTTTTGTTCCCTTATTTACTGGTTTGGTGGGATGGTGCCCTCTTTATTTCCTGTTTCGCATTCGTACCAATCAAGCATGATGAGCGATATCAAACCGGTCAAGACCTTTTTGGAAAAGCTACACGATAACCCGCGCCCGGTGGTGGTGGATTTTTGGGCGCCCTGGTGTGGTCCCTGTAAACGGATTGAGCCAATCCTGCACCGTTTAGAAAAGGAATATGCTCAACAGGCCGATGTTTGGCGGGTCAATGCGGATGAAAACCCGGAAGTGCTGCGGCATTTCAATGTATATGGCATCCCCACTCTGATTGCCTTTCAGGGGGATAAGGAAGTCCAGCGCGGCACCGGCGTTCAGCCGCCTGGGGCGATGAAAGCACTCTTTGAAGCCGCAATCAGTGGAGAGGTCAAAGCCAGCAGTGACATTCCCATAATAGAGAGAGTCTTGCGACTGGGCTCGGGGGTATTCCTGATCGGGTTGGGCGCTGTGGGCGGTTTTGCAGGGTTTTACCTGGCGCTGGCGGTCTTGGGTGGCCTGGTGGCCTTTTCGGGGGTGTATGATCGCTGCCCGATCTGGCAGGCGATTGCTCCAAAGGCTAGTGCCTGGCTACGTACAATTACCGGCCGTGTATAAGAGATCGTTAGATATTTTTATATGCAAAAGCGGCGCTGTCAGATCCAAGCGCCGCTTTTTGTAACTGTTTTCGGACAGCTCAATGGCTATGCTCGTCGTGAACGTGCCCGTGCGATAATTCTTCTTCAGTCGCCTCGCGCAAGCCAACAACTTTCACTACAAAGTGCAGCTGTTCGCCAGCCAGGGGATGGTTGAAATCCAGGCGCACATTCTCCCCGTCCACAGATACGATACGGGCGTCGATCAGGTCGCCTTCCTGGTCTTTCAGTTCGAGCTCGATGCCCACTTCCAGGGGGATTTCAGGCGGGAATTGGTCACGTGGGATATCGGCAAAGTTCTCCGGGTCGATCTCTCCATATCCTTCCTCGGGCTCTACTACAACTTCCTTGGAATCCCCGACGCTCATCCCGTACAGTACGTCTTCTAATCCCTTGATGATTTGTTGCTGACCCTGGATAAACTGGATCGGGCGGCTCCCTTCAGATGTGTCAATCACTTCGCCGTTCACCGTAAGCGTATAGTCTAAGGTGACGACGGAATTGTCTCCAATTTCCTCGGGGTTTTTGGTGTCGTTCATTAAGATTTCTCTCCTTGGGGGTCATTTATGAGCCGTTGAGAACTACCGTGAGGAAACCTGGAATTGGGGGAGTGATTAACCAATTCCAGCACGCTTACACGATAAATTCCGAAGGGCCTCTTTACTGATCAGCCAGGATTGTCATCAAGCTGATCAAAATCGTTGGGTGATTGTAACACACGTTTATCAGAGCGCTCGCTTAGATCCAGGTGGGCTCTTCGTAAACCCCAAAGACCTCTTTCATCACCAGGATGATCTCGCTGAGCGTGGCATAAGCCCGCACGGCCTCCAGGATATAGGGCATGGTGTTTTCAGTGCCCTGGCAGGCAATCCGTAGCCGGTCGAGAGTTTGCCCGACTCGCCCCGCATCGCGGCTCTTGCGCAGCTCTGCCAGCCGGGATACCTGCCGCTCGTATCCTTGTGGATCCATCTCCAAGATGGGGATGCTGATTGGCTTCTGGTCGGTATAGGCGTTCACGCCTACAATATGGCGGATTCCAGCGTCAATTTCGCGCTGGTAACGGTAGGCAGCATCGGAGATTTCGCTTTGAAAGAAGCCTTTATCAATCGCCGGCAAGACTCCACCCAGCTCATCGATGCGGCGGAAGTAGTCATAGGCCTGGGCTTCGATGCGGTCGGTTTGCGCTTCAACAAAGAAAGAGCCTGCCAGGGGGTCCACTGTGTTGGTGACGCCAGATTCCTCGGCGATGACCTGTTGGGTGCGCAAGGCCACCGTGACGGCGTGCTCGGAGGGCAGGGCCAGGGCCTCGTCCATGCTGTTGGTGTGTAACGATTGGGTGCCGCCCAAGACAGCGGCTAGGGCCTGGATGGCGACACGCACGATGTTGTTCTCGGGCTGCTGGGCGGTGAGCGAGACGCCGGCGGTTTGGGTGTGGAAGCGCATCAACCAGGAGCGCGGGTCTTTGGCGCCGAAGGTGTGGCGCATCTCACGCGCCCAGATGCGCCG
>JAWOHN010000159.1:0-4116 GCA_046485135.1 Anaerolineales bacterium
GCCAACGGCTGGCAGAAGACGGCCGACGCAAGATCGCGCTGATCTTTTTCGGTTACGTCCACTGCCCGGATGTCTGCCCGGTGACCCTGTCCGAATACCGCCAGATCAAAGCAGAACTGGGGGAGCAGGCGGAGCAGATCGATTTTATCTTTGTTACTGTTGATCCACAGCGCGACACAGCGGAAATTCTGCGCAAGCACCTGGCCAATTTCGATCCAGATTTTGTCGGATTGACCAGCAGCCAGGAGCAGCTGGAGCAGGTTTGGAAAGATTTCAATATTTTTGTCTACCAGCACGAGCCCAGTGAAGCGGGAGGCTACCTGGTGGATCACACTGCCAGAGTTTATGTGGTGGGCCGTCAAGGCGAGTTACGCATGACTTACCCCTTTGGGACAGGCGCAGCGGTTATGGCTGAGGATATGCGCCATATGGTTGCTGAAAAATGAACCAGAAATCGAAGCATCTCTTTCGCCTGGGTTTGATCAGGCTGGGGTTATTATCCGCTGTGTCGTTGGCTCTGATTTTTGTTGCCAGCGAAGCCTTTTACCGGTTGCAGAAGGAGTCTCACGAAAGAGCTCCCCAGCAGGTCGAACTGCTGATCCCCTTGGGCACCGCTGAAAGGATCAGCCGGGGGGAAACGACGCCTTCGATCCCGGAGGAGATGGTCTTCATCGTAGGGGATGTGCTGGTGGTCAAGAACGAGGACACGGTCAACCACCAGCTTGGACCGCTGTGGATACCGGCTAATTCATCTGCCAGCCTGGCTTTGGAGAACGCGAACCGCTACGTCGAGTCCTGCTCCTTCCAACCTACGCAATACCTGGGGCTGGATGTGCGCCAGGCAACCACGCTGGGGACCCGCCTGCAAGCGCTGATCGTCGCCGGACCGGGAACGATTATCTTTTTGTTTATTTACAGCCTGGCGCTGTTTCCGCTGGATAAAGAGAAAAAAGCTGACCCCGGCATTTGAGCGGATTTTCTTTGACAGAAAGTTAATTGGGATGATCGATCATGTTCTTACGCTTGCTGAGCCGCCAATGGATCCTGACCACCCTGCTTGTCGTTCTGGCGATGGGGGTGATGGCGCGGTTGGGCATCTGGCAGCTGGATCGTCTGGAACAGCGTAGAACTTTCAATGCCCGTGTACAGGCGCAGCTCGACCAACCTGCCCTGGATTTGTCACAGACTCTACAAACGGGCGCTGCCAGCCAGCGGGAACTGGAGGGGATGGAATACCGGGACATATTTGTGAGCGGGGAATATGATTTCTCCCAAGAAGTTGCTCTGCGCAATCAGGTCTATGAGAACCAACTTGGTGTGCACCTGTTCACACCGTTGAAGATCAGCGGATCGGAGCATACCATCCTGGTCAACCGGGGCTGGGCGCCTTTCGATGACTTCACCGAAGGCAATTTGAGTCGCTACCGGGAAGAGGGTCAGGTGATGGTCAGGGGGGTTATACGCGTCTCGCAAGAGAGGCCAGAGCTTGGGCGGGCGGTAGACCCCAC
This sequence comes from Anaerolineales bacterium, assembly GCA_046485135.1. GTDB lineage: Bacteria > Chloroflexota > Anaerolineae > Anaerolineales > UBA4823 > CAZAQS01. Next base: position 1,509 of record JAWOHN010000159.1, read on the forward strand.
CCCCGGAGCGGATGGTCAACGCCTGGAGTCCCTTCTGGCTGCCAATGTGGAGCGGATCGCCTTACAAGCGCCATATCCCCTGCTGCCGGTCTATATCCAGCAATCAACAGACCCTGCCTGGTCTGGGCCTCCATATCGAGCGGAGTTGGAGCTGACCCTTACCGAGGGTTCTCATCTGGGTTATGCGCTGCAATGGTTTAGCTTTGCGCTGATTTTAGGGATTGGATATCCCTTTTATGTACGCCGGGAATCAGAGACGGGAAAAAGCAGGGACCAGTACGTGCGATCAGCATGAGAGATGTTGTATAGAAATTGCTTAGCTTACTAAAAACATTTTTTTGGATTATCTGCCAAATGAGCAGTTATAAGGGATAAATTATTCGATGACGAAAGATCACAATTCGATCAAAAAATTTCGCCGCCTGGCTTTGACCGCCTCCATTTTGGTCTATATCGTCATTGTCATGGGAGGAATCGTACGGGCAACCGGATTGGGCCAGGCCTGCCAGGGTTGGCCCTTATGTGAGGGAAGTTTGTTCCCGCCGCTCAGCCTGGACGCGGGCCTGGCTTACTTGCACCGCCTGGATACTGTCCTGCTAGTGTTGGTCTTGGGCGGGGCGGCTTACCTGGCCCGACAACGTCTGCGGGGGGAGACCTGGCTGCGCCGACCTATTTACGCAGCTTTGGGTCTGGTTGGGATCCAAATTTTGCTGGGGGCTGTGATCGCCCTGCGCGATCAGCCGGCTGATCTGAGCGCATTGCATCTGGGGTTGTCCTTGGTGGTGCAGGCGCTGGTGGTGATCCCGGCTGTGGCAGCCTTGTACCTGGAGAAAGGCGCGCTAAGCTCGGCGAAGGTGGTAGAAAAACATGCGACCATCCGTCTGAGTTTTCGTTCCCCTTTCGGGCGACTGTCGCTTTGGACACTGGGGGCGGCTTTCTTATTATTGGTCAGCGGGGCGGTTGTGTCGGGCAGCCAGTCGGGGCAGGCTTGCACGAGCTGGCCCTTCTGCCAAGGCTCTGTGCTGCCAATTGACGCGGCGGGGTGGGTCAACCTGGTTCACCAGGTGATGGTGTTGGTCACCGGCGCCTTGCTGACAGTGCAAACATTGAAGGCCTGGCGCACGCAGCACTCGCAGACGCCAGTTTTGACGGCGGCGACAGCTGCTTTTGTATTGTTTTTCGCCCAGGCATTGATGGGCGCATACAAAGTTTTGAACGGATACCCGGTCTATATGATCAGCATCCACGAAGCCACTGCAGCGGGGACCTGGGTAGCCCTGGTGATTCTGACCACTGCCAGCGGTCTGGCGGGTCGCACAGCAGAGGATGAGCAAACCGAAGCCGTCGCGCTGGTAGGCCGCAGGGGATTGGCGCGGGATCTGCTTATGTTGACCAAGCCAATCGTGGTGGCGCTGCTGTTAGTTACTACCTTTGCGGGAATCGTCATCGGCGCGCAGACATGGCCTTCCTTCAGCCTGGTGTTCTGGACGATCCTGGGGGGCGCCATGGCAGCCGGCGGCTCCAGCGCCATCAACCAGTACATCGACCGGGTAGAAGACAGCAAGATGCAGCGCACCGAGCGGCGGCCGATCCCCTCCGGGCGCTTGACCCCCGCCGAAGGGCTGGCCTTTGGGGTGGGATTGGCTCTGGCCTCCTTTTATGTGATGGTCGCCTTTGTGAACCTGCTGGCGGCGTTGCTGACGCTGGCAGGCATCATTTATTATGTCTTGATCTACAGTATCTTCCTAAAGAAGGCCACTGTGCAAAATATCGTCATTGGCGGCGGCGCGGGGGCGATCCCACCGCTGGTGGGTTGGGCAGCGGCAACCGGCAGTCTAAATATCCCCTCTCTGTTCTTGTTTGCGGTGGTGTTTATGTGGACGCCGCCGCATTTCTGGGCCTTAGCGCTGGTGCGGCGCAAGGATTATGCTCGCGCGGGGGTGCCGATGTTGCCGGTGGTACGCGGCGAAGCGGAAACGCGCTGGCAGATTTTCATCTATACCATCGAGCTGGTCGCCTTGACGCTGCTGCTGCCGGTCTTCGGCCTGGGCGGCGGCATTTACCTGGTCTCGGCGGCTGTCCTGGGAGCGGCGCTGCTCAACACGGCCTGGAAGGTATGGCGCCAGGGGGGTAATAAGCTGGCCTGGAAGATGTATCGCTACTCCAGTATGTATCTGGCTTTCTTGTTTTTGGCCTTGATGGTGGATGCGTTGGTTTGAAGCAATGATCGTGCGATCTTCAAAGCCCAGAACAACGGGCAGCTCTAGGTGGGTGGCAGCGTAATCCACGAAAAGCGACCCGCTGTGTGCAAGGACAAATCCGCCAGTTCCTGGGCGGGGATGGCTGCCAGCTATTCTGGGGTTCCCCTATGTGGATTCCTAAAGACCCGTTAAAATAATCTTACAGGAGAATTATGGACCCTTACGTGACCGTTGAATCTCTCGATCAAAAGACAGAAGCGTGGCTGGCAAGGATCGCTCCCTACAACGTGCACCCGATGCAGCCCCACCCGCAGAAGACCGCCTTGCTGGTTACCGACATGCAAATCTTCTTCCTCGATCCGCAGTCGCCCACCTTCACCTGCGGCGGGCCGGCGATCCTACCCCGG
>JAWOHN010000052.1:0-4083 GCA_046485135.1 Anaerolineales bacterium
TGATCGTCACCAACCCGGCGCTGGAAGAGGCTCTCGAAAAGCAAGGCAAAGATTGGCGCACCTTCACCCGCCAGGAGATGCGCACCGTTGTCTGCGCCAACTGTCACGTCGAATACTATTTTGCCGGAGAAGATAATTATCTGACCTTCCCCTGGCAGAACGGCACCCGCATCGAAGAGATCGCCGCCTACTACACCGAGATCGGCTTCAAAGACTGGACTTACCCGGGCACCGACACTCCTATGATCAAGATGCAGCATCCTGAATATGAGGTCTACACCGCCGACAGCACCCACTATAAGGCCGGTGTGGCCTGCGCCGATTGCCATATGCCCTATACCCGCGATGGCGCGGTCAAATACTCCACTCACAATGTCAGGAGCCCCCTGCTGAATCTGGATACCGCCTGCGGGGCCTGCCACACCGACGTGACCTACGTGGCCGAGCGGGTGGCCATCATCCAGGACCAGGTCCGTGAGCGCATGGAAGCGGCCGAGGAAGCTCTGGTGGACGCCATCGCCGCCCTGATCGAAGCCAACGCCAACCCAGCTGCCGACCAGGCCCTGCTGGAAGAAGCCCGCCTGCTGCACCGTGAAGCGCAGCTGCGCTGGGATTTCCTCTCAGCCGAGAACAGCATGGGCTTCCACAACCCGAGCGAGGCCTTGCGCATCCTGGCTGCCTCAGCTGACATGGCCCGCCAGGCCCAGCTCAAAGCCGTCCTGGCTGGCGGTGTGAACGCCGTCCAGGCTGCCGTGCCCTGATCTGCAAATAAAATCACTAAAAAAGGTGTGCAAGGGAACTATGACCCACGCACACCTTTTTTGGTTATTAGTGGTTAGGCTGAATTCCTTTTACTCCCAGGGATTGAATAGCAAAACACCGGTTTCTGCGAAATCTGCGCTATTGCGAGTCACCAATGTGTATTGCTTTTCCAGAGCGATTGCTGCCAATAGCGCATCAATTGCCGGCATAGGTCGTCCCCTGGCTTCCAATCTGGCAATCAACTTCCCCCATACCAACATCGTGCCCGTATCGATATTCAAAAGATGACCCTCAAAGCGTACCAGTAAATCCTCCTGTAACCAACGATTCAGTCGCTCTTTTCGTTTGGAGTCGGGTAATTTTTCAATCCCTTTTTTGAGCTCACCAACCGTGATCACGCTTAGGAAAACCTGCTCAGAATCGATCGATTGTATCCAATCAATCACTTTTGTATTGGGCTTTGCGGCTACCAGTTCTGAAATGACATTTGTATCCAGGATATAGTTCACAGTTCAATATTCCTGGGTGGGCTTTGGTCTCGTTCCAGGTCCAGGTCAACGCCTACTAATGGAGATTGGCGGAAGAATTCCAGCAGACCGGCTTGAGATTTTTGCAGGCGCTCGTACTCTGCTTTGGACAGGATTACAACCACTTCTTTACCGTGACGCGTCACCTTTTGCGGGCCTTCTGCCAGGGCTTTTTTTACTACCTCACTAAACTGGTTTTTTGCATCTTGCAATTGCCACACATTATCGGTCATCTCTACTCCTGTACATCCAGGAAGCACTTTTACATCTAGACTGTCTAGATTATACCACAACTTGATCTTCTTATCCCAACAACACCCGGTCCGGGCCGCGGTCGATCTCCCAGGGGTAGACGATATAGGCGTCCGTGATGGCGGCGTAATAATCCGGACGCGCGTTGCTAAACAGGCTGCGATAGGGGTTGAAATGCAGCACGCAGGTGTAGGGCAGCCCGCCGGCTGCCGTCACCCGGTTCTTCACCGCGGTGATATTCCTGCCCGAGCCCCACACGTCATCGACCACCAGCGCCCGCCGGTCTTGCAACAGGACATTCTCGGGGAATTGCAGGAAACGCGGCCAGGCGTACAAACCGGTCTTTTCCCGCTCGATCTCAGCCGGAAAATCCACCGCCGCGGTAAGGAGGTGTGTTATATGAAGCGCCTCGGCCAGCAAGCCGCCTGGTACAATGCCGCCGCGTGTGATCATGATCATGGCGTCAAATTCAAGATCAAACTGTGGCAGCAGGTGGTCGATCAGTTTGTCCACATCGTTCCAGGTTAGTAGCTCGCGACGAGATTGCATCTCAGCCTCCTCTTTCGGCTTATTGATCTTCAGAAATTACCAAAAAATGGTGTGCGTGAGGGATGTACACCCCCTGCGCACACCATTTTTTAGATTATTCCTCCGCGCAGGGTTTAACCTGCGCGGATATTGAATCTTCACAATTATAACAGGGAGGGTGGGTCGACCTCGATCCGCCACTCTCCCAAGTCGCGCTTTCTAATCAGCGAGGCCGGGTCTGGTCCTCGTAGGATGATTTGCCAGCGATAGTTGCCGCCCAGGCGGGCAAAAAAGCACGGCGCAGGACCGATGATCTCCGTGGCGCGCCGTTCCTCTGCCTGGATCCAGGCCCGTAGCTGGCGCGCCATTTCCTGGGCAGACCGTTCGGCTTGCCTGGGGTCCAAGTGGCGGTACTCCAGCCGCACCAGCTTGCTGTAAGGGGGGTATTTCAGGCGCCGCCGGTAATCCAGCTCCTTCTGGTAGAAGGCGGCGTAGTCATGCCGCGCAGCCGCCTGGATCACGTAATTCTCCGGCTGGAAGGTTTGCAGGATCACCTGCCCCCCCAGCGGGCTGCGTCCGGCCCGCCCCGCCACCTGCGTCAGCACCTGGAATGTGCGCTCGCCAGCCCGGTAATCGGGCAGGTTCAGTCCCACATCGGCCAGGACCACCCCCACCAGCGTCACCAGCGGCAGGTCCAATCCTTTAGCCAGCATCTGCGTGCCTACCAGGATATCGGCCTGGTGGTTGCTGAAATGTTTCAAGATCAGCTCGTGCGAGCCTTTCTGGCGGGTGGTCTCGGCGTCCCAGCGCAGCAGGCGCGCCTCCGGCAGCAATGCCTGGGCAGCCGCCTCCACCCGCTGGGTGCCGGCGCCGTAGTGGCGCACCCGCTTCCCCCCGCACTGTGGGCAGGTCCTGGGCGCCTGGCGGTCGTAACCGCAGCGATGGCACAGCAGTGACCCGCGCGCGCTCTCGAAATGTGGCTGGTCGGGCGACTGTAAATGGTAGGTCAGCGGTAAATCACAGTGTGGGCATTTTAAGGTATAGCCGCAATCCCGGCAGAAGACATAGGTGGCCGCGCCGCGCCGGTTGAGGAATAGGATGGCCTGCTGGCGCTGCTCCAACACCTGCTGGAGGGCCTCTTGCAGGGGCCGGCTGAAGATGGAGGTGCAGCCGGCCTTCAGCTCCGCGCGCATATCCACCACCTGCACCGGCGGCAGCTCGATGCTTTCGGCTTGCTCGCCGGCTGGCTGGTAGCGTGACCTGCCGCCGGCCCGTTCAGCCTGCGTCTGGATCACCTGGCGATGGCCCAGGATGCGCTCCGGCAGGCTTACATAACGCCACCTTTCCCGCTCGGCCTGGTAGCGGTCGGCGACCCCTGGCGTGGCTGAGCCCAGCAGGCAAGCAGCCCCGCACAGGCGTGCGTAGGCGATGGCTGCCTGGCGAGCGTGGTAACGCGGCTGTGGGTCGGATTGGTAATACGAGTCGTCGTGGCATTCGTCCACCACGATCAGGCCCAGGTTTTCGAAGGGGGTGAACAGCGCGCTGCGCGGGCCCACCATCACCGATAATAACCCGGAGCGCGCCCGCCGCCAGGTGTCGTAGCGCTCGCCTGGCGAGAGCTGCGAGTGCAGCAGACCCACCTGGCCCGGAAAGCGCGCCAGAAAGCGCCGCACCGTCTGGGGGGTCAGGGCGATCTCTGGCACCAGCACGATGGCGCTGCGGCCCTGGCGTAACGTTTCTTCTACCGCGTATAAGTAGATCTCGGTCTTGCCCGAGCCGGTCACCCCGTGCAGCAGGTACGGCGCCAGGGCTGCAGCGGTAGGCCCTGCCGGGGCAGCAGACCCTGCCGCTTCGGCAGACCCTGCCGGGGCAGCCCTGGCGTAACGTTTCTTCTACCGCGTATAAGTAGATCTCGGTCTTGCCAGGGCCGCAGCGCCATCGTGCTGGTGCCAGAGATCGCCCTGACCCCCCAGACGGTGCGGCGCTTTCTGGCGCGCTTTCCGGGCCAGGTGGG
>JAWOHN010000109.1:0-27388 GCA_046485135.1 Anaerolineales bacterium
CAACTCGCCGCGCTTCACCATCTCATCGGCGAACTGTGTGAGTTTCTCCACCCCGAAAGCCGCGGTTCCAAGTCCAAATGACACAGTCTTCTGCAGGAACTCTTTCACTTCCATTTCGCTAATCCCCCAATCTTACCTGACGTGGCCTGACAGCATCTATCGCTGCCAATCCTTTGCCTGTTCATACCCACTTCATTGTAACCTTAGTTGCCCACGGTCGCAACTCCTGCCGCCAATTTCTCGTCCCGCTCACTTATGATTGAATGCCGGGCGCGCGGGCACCATCAGCACCCCGAAACTTGGAACCTTCAGTCGTGATATGCTATACTCATAATTCTAGTGAACACCACTGCTGTCCAAGATACCGCTAGAACTGGTTTCCGGTCAAGTATTTCGTGCGTGAGATGCGGTTTTCGATAAGCTTCTCGATTTCTACCCCCCGTTGTTGCGTCGCGGGGTGGTGAAGTTGTCGGATGCTGTCTAGAATACGAGTTGACATTGGAGTTCGGGTTCCTTGGGTGGAGTTTCAAACGGATCATCGAGCCAGTCCCACAGGTTGCGATATGAGAAGAGGTTGAGGCGCAAGAGCGCGACCAGCCTGCAAAGCGGCAGATTGCACTTAGATCGGAACTGCAGGTACTTGATGAGCAGTATGGTTATCAATGCTGTCCAAATCTGGGTTCTGAGGGCGTTGGGGGTGGTGCCAACGAACGTTTTGATCTTGAGGTGCTGTTTTAGGACTTTGAAAAAGAGTTCTATCTCCCACCTGTCCCGGTATATTTTGCTGATGGTGGTTGCGCCAAATGTAAGATGGTTGGTGAGCAGTTCAATCTCTCGATTGTTCTTCTCGTCCCACACCACTACGCGGCGAAGCTGGCCGGGGTATTTCACGCTGGACAAAGCCGCCTGTACATAAGCAATTGCATTGGCCAGAGTAAAAGCCACTTCCTGCACGGCGGTCGCGCCAGCCTCTCGGATATGGTAACCAGAGATGCTGATTGTATTCCAATGCGGGACTTCCCTTTGACAGAAACTGAAGATATCCGTAATCAGGCGCATGGAAGGCTTGGGTGGAAAGATATATGTACCCCTGGCGATATATTCCTTCAAAATATCATTTTGGATTGTGCCCCTCAACTGGTGAGCCTCCACACCCTGACGTTTTGCAAGAGCAATATACATCGCTAACAAGATCGAAGCGGGAGCATTGATGGTCATGCTTGTTGATACTTTGTCTAAGGGAATCCCGCGAAAGAGAATCTCCATATCTTGAAGGGATGAGATCGATACTCCCACTTTGCCCACCTCTCCAACTGCAAAGGGGTCATCAGAGTCAAAACCGATCTGGGTAGGTAGATCGAAAGCAACTGACAGACCGGTTTGGCCTTGTTCTAACAAATAACGGTAGCGGCGATTAGAATCCTCCGCCGTGGCATAGCCGGCGTATTGCCGCATCGTCCAGAATCTGCCCCGGTACATACTGGGTTGCACCCCCCGGGTGAAAGGGTATTCACCAGGAAAACCAAGCTGATCCATGTAATCTGGATCGGGGTGTACAGGAAGTGCAACAGGGGGCAGCGGAATCCCAGAAGATGTGATAAATACTGGTTTTCGTTCAGGAAAACGCTTAAGGGTGGGTTTAAGGTTCTCTTTTTCCCACCGTTCATATTCGGATTCAAAGGCCATTGAAAACCTCGTTAAAGAATGATTGATCGGATGAGTTTACTGCTGTCAATCTTATGGCAGCCCGAGCAGAAAAAGTATACCGCATTGTGCGAGAGCAATTAGGGCAAATATGCTGGCAAATATGCTGGCAAATATGCTGGCTCAAGCCATAATGTTGTGCAAGTTGGTACGAAAGTTGCAGTATATTATTGTAAAAGGCATATCCGGATATCAATATTTATTGCGTTTTGTTATTTAATGCAAAATATATTTCTTTATACGCGTTGGGTACAAGTATATTGTTGATTTTTGGGCTTCTTTGAGATACTTGTAAACTTAAATTGTGGTAGACTATTCGACAAACAACAACTGATGATTATTTTCTGAAAGGCTGTTACTGTTAGAGAAATTATGAAGATATTGACCATTGATGTGGGTACCGGAACCCAAGATATATTTTTATATGATTCCCGCTTGGATATTGAAAACGGTTTTAAATTGATCGTTCCTTCGCCAACCATGCGGGTGCATCAGAGAATAAAGGAAGCTACGCGTCAAAGAGAAGCGGTGTTACTCAGCGGGGTAACAATGGGGGGAGGTCCCAGCCAGTGGGCAGCTGAAGCGCATGTTAAGGCCGGATTTCCGCTGTTTGCCACGCCGGATGCGGCGCGATCCTTCAATGACGATCTCGAGGTTGTGCAAGCATCTGGCATTCGCATAGTCGAAGAAGACGAGGCGAACAGCTTGCAAGACTCTGTGCTCCGTTTGGAGCTCCGGGATTATGATTTCCAGGCTATTGCCAACTCATTTGATCAATTTGGCGTTCCCCTGCATGATCTGGCGGCTGTGGCGGTAGCTGTGTTTGACCATGGGAATTCGCCGCCGGGTTATTCCGATCGCCAATTCCGCTTTGATTACCTGGACGAAAGGCTACGCGCGGAAAATCGCCTGAGTGCATTTGCTTACCTGGCAGATGATGTACCCCCAATAATGACCCGCTTGCAGGCAGTTGTTGACTCCGCTCGCCAACAGCAGGGCGCATTTATTGGTGATATGCCGATGGTGGTGATGGATACAGCTCCTGCTGCTGTTTTAGGCGCCACGTTTGATCCAAAAGTAGCGGAACCTGCGCGGGTACTGATTGCCAACGTTGGTAATTTTCATACCCTTGCTTTTCGAATGGGCCCAGATGGGATTGAAGGAGTCTTCGAACACCACACCGGGCTGCTGGATATTGAAAAACTAGATGGTTTGCTAGTTGCTCTGGCACAGGGTAATTTGGCCCACGAAGATGTTTTTGGAGATCACGGCCATGGCGCTCTCATATATAACTCGACTCCCTTCGATATCGAGAAGGAAAATTATGGTGTGGCGGTAACCGGCCCTCGCCGCAACATGATGCGAGCTTCCCGCATGAGGCCATATTTCGCCGTACCCTTTGGCGATATGATGATTACGGGTTGCTTTGGCATGTTGGCTGCAGTTGCCGATGTCATCCCTGAGTTAGCGGATCCTATCCGCGCTTCACTGATTGGTGTAGGGGGCAGCGGGACTCCACCCTGGGAAATTCTCTGATCGCTAGATTGAGATAAGCAAAATGGCGTTTCACCCAGAACCAATGCAACACCCCATCAAGCAGTTTTCCATCATGATAAAGCTGCGTTGGTTCGGTTTGATTGCGTTTAGCCTGATCATCTTGGTCTTTCACTTTCTCAAACAGCCACTTCCAACCCAATTGTGGTTAGCCGCCTTAGCCGGCGGCGCATATAACCTCCTGGTTGCCTGGCGTATTCGTCCTTATCTTCAAAAAGATCATCTTCTGGATGATGGTGGGCTGCGCCTTACCCAGAACATTCTATTCGCTGTGGATATGGCATTTCTTGGTCTGGCGGTCTATCTGCTGGGCTTAACCGATCTCTACCTGCTTCCCCTGGCTCTTGTGCTCACTCTGGCAGGAGGCTTGATGCTCTCACGACGGGATGCCTTTCTGCGAGCCGGGCTGGCCTCTGCATTACTGGCGGTTTTTCTTTGGCTGGAGAATTACGATTTGTTCCTTCAGGGCATCTTGGCGCCATTCTTGGGAACGCAAGTCTTATTGGGTTGGGTCAATATTGCTAGGATCTTGATCCCTGGATCTGCTTTGATATTTATAGGCGTCTACCTGGTCAGCTTGATCAGCTCGCAATATGACCGGCTATTGGTTGTAGAGCGAAAGGCGCGCCAGCAAGCTGAGATCTTACAACAAATGGGAGTGGTTTTGAGCTCAACCCTTGAACAGGAACAACTCCTTGGTCTGGTGCTAAAATACCTCATGAAGCTGGTTGTCTGTGATAGCTCATCGATTATGCTTATCCAGGGTAAGAAAGCTCGAGTGGTGGCGACCCGGGGCGGGCTCAAATCTTCCCATATTCTCCCAACTGAAATTGACCTACCGGGAGACTCTCTATTTCAAGAGATTGTAGAGGGGCATCGATATATCTTGATTCAGGATGCTGCCAATGATCCACGCCTCAATCAAATGGAAGGCATGCATTCAATGCGTAGTTTTATCTGTGTTCCCCTGGTTGCCCATAGCACTACGGTTGGCCTGCTTACGGTCGGTAGCGTCCAGGCCGATCTTTATCATGAAAAAGATGCTGCTTTGGTACAGTCTTTTGCCGGGCATGTGGCTTTAGCTCTTGATAATGCTCGACTTTACCGCGAGATGAGACACTCTGCTCACACCGATGGGTTGACCGGTTTATACAACCGGCGCTACCTGCACCAAGAATTAGAGCGAGAGCTGGCTCGCAGCCGCCGGTACGGACATCCGCTGTCCCTTATTATTTGCGATTTAGACGATTTTAAGAAATACAATGATCAATACGGACATCTAGCTGGTGATGACCTTTTGCGGGAATTAGGAGATTTAATGAAAAGCTATATCAGGAAAAGCGATACGGCTTTTCGATATGGGGGTGAAGAATTTGCAGTGATCCTACCGCACACCGACCAGCAATCGGCGATTGTCCTTTCTGAAAGGTTGCGTGAGGCGATCAGTACCAAGAACTTCCTGATTCGTGAGAGGTTACAAATTGGGCATATCACCATCAGTATTGGTATAGCTTCTTGCCCGGATGACGCGATCGAAGTCGATAAACTAATCAACACGGCTGATATGGCTTTGTATGAGGCCAAGAAAACGAAAAACCGTGTTTGCGCACGTTCACCCATAATGAATTAAACAAAGTAAATCTGGATTGGCGGAATTTTTACGGATACGGTATACTGCCTGGATGGCAGTGATATTGCTATCTATGGTGAGTTCGGGAAAAGATTAGGTCGAATTATTAGGTGGCAGAGGGATTGGTATGAGTGGAATAATTCATTCACAACCAGCAGCAAACAAATTTAGAGGATTGCTAGAATCGAGTACACCGATCCTGGGCGACGGAGCTATGGGGACTATGTTAAATGCGCTTGGAGTTGGCTTTGAGCGCTGCTTTGATGAATTAAATCTCTCTAACCCTGCATTGGTTGCTGGGATACACCGGTCCTATATTGAGGCAGGCTCTCAAGTCATTCAAACCAATACATTTGGCGCCAATCGTTATAAATTGGCTCTGCATGGATTGGCAGAAAAGGTAACTGAGATCAACCAGGCCGGCGTTGAGCTGGCGCGGCGGTCAATTCTGGCATCATTCAGAGATGTACTGGTCGCAGGTGATATTGGTCCGCTTGGAGTGCGTCTGGCGCCCTTTGGGAGGGTCCAACCAGAGCAAGCCCGCCTGGTCTTCAAGGAACAAATTGCTGTTTTATGGGCGGCAGGCGTCGATGTATTGGTTATTGAAACTATGAGCGATATCCACGAAACCCAGCAGGCAGTGCTGGCAGCCAGGGATCTATGCGACCTGCCGGTTGTGGCCTCTATGACTTTTACCCGAGACGACCGCACCTTGCTGGGCGATCTCCCCGGCAGGGTTGCAAAGGAGCTTTTTGATAGCGGAGCAGACTTGATTGGCATTAACTGCTCTGGGGGGCCGGCCCAGGTCTTGCGAATCATGAAAAAGATGAAAGCCGCAGTCCCGGAGGCGCGCTTTTCTGTCATGCCCAACGCCGGTTGGCCGGAGCAGGTGGGGGGGCGGATGATGTATCCGGCCCACCCAGCATATTTCGGGGAATATGCCTCTGCATTTTGTGAAGTTGGCGCCAGTCTGATCGGTGGTTGTTGTGGAACCACACCCGATCATATTGCCGCGATGCGATCCTCCCTAGATAGTACTCCCCACGGTTGCGGTGATCTGTTGAGCGAGGTTCTGTCCATAGAGGAAAATGGAGAAGGTCTATCCTTACCCGACCGCCCGACTAGACTGGCAGAAAAATTGGCCGAGGGCAAGTTTGTTGTATCTGTGGAGGTAGACCCGCCCAAAGGCCTATCTGTTCATAAGCTGTTGGCCGGCGCCAGTTTGCTGGCTGAAGCGGGAGCAGATATCATCAATGTCGCGGACAGTCCAATGGCCCGGATGCGTATGAGCCCCTGGGCTGTGTGTGGGCTGGTGCAGCGCGAGCTGGGCATCGAAACAACCCTTCATTTTCCAACCCGCGGGCGTAACCTGCTGCGGGTACAGGGGGATTTGTTGGCGGCCCATGCTTTGAGTATTCGTAATGTTTTTGTGGTCATGGGCGACCCGACATCGATAGGTGATTATCCGGACGCAACAGATAACTATGATCTGGTCCCATCCGGCTTGATCAAGCTGATCAAGCAGAATTTCAACCTGGGTGTAGATCATGCTGGAGCTAACATTGGCCAGCCGACCTCATTTTTTGTGGGCAGTGCTTTGAACCTAATCCCTGCAGATATGGATCGCGAGATAAAGAATCTGCGCCGGAAGATCCTGGCGGGGAGCGATTTCTTCTTGACCCAACCAGTGTTTCAACCCGGATCAGCCTGGCGGTTTTTGGAACGGTACCAGGAATTGCACGGCCAGTTGGATGTACCCATTCTCGTTGGGGTGCTGCCGTTATACGGAAGCCGCCATGCTGCCTTTTTGCATAATGAAGTGCCAGGAATCAACATCTCTCCTGAGATACAGGACCGCTTGGATCGAGCGGGTGACAAAGCTTCTCAGGTAGGGGTTGATATCGCCCTGGAACTCATTGACCAGGTCAGGGAGTGGGCAAGTGGTATTTATCTCATGCCAGCTTTTGGGCGTTATGAGATCGCTGCCCAAGTTATCGATGGATTGAGAGCTTAACCCGGATTAACTCCTTAATTTAGCATCTAATTCCTGTTCCAATTTTTTTATGATCCGCGTGCGGATCTTGGCGACCTCCTGATCTGTTAATGTCCGTTGTGCATCTTGGTAGGTCAAGCTGTAAGCCAGGCTTTTCTTACCAGGGCCAATCTGGTTACCCCGAAAGACATCGAAAAGTTGGATCTCGCTCACCATTTGTCCACCGGCTGAGTGGATGACTTGGGCAACCCGCTCGGCAGGTATCGCTTCGTCAACTACTACCGCCAGGTCTTCCAAAACCGGAGGGAAGGTTGGCACAGAGCGAATATCGTAGCGCTCAGGCATGGCTGCCATGATCACGTCAAGATCGAACTCACCAACCAGGATAGCCGTTTCAGGGAGTTCGTACTGTTCTTGGATCAGCGGGTGAAGCTGACCCAAAATACCGGTCTGCTTCCCCTGTATGGTCACTGCAGCGCATTTTCCTGGATGATAGGTAGGGTTTTGTGTAGGAATAAAATTAATATCTACAGCTTGCAGCCCTGACAAGACCGTTTGTAGAACACCCTTCAGATCGTAGAAATCCATGGGTTCGGTTTGATTATCTTGCCATGATGGTAGGGTCCGCGGCCCGTTCAGGACGATGGCTAATTTTTGCATTTCATCAGGCAGATCACTGTTGTTTGTGTGATTGAAGACTGGCCCAATTTCAAAAAGGGCAATTCGCTCACGGATACGCGCGTTGCGCTCCACAATCTCGAGCATATTATTGATCAGATTGCGGCGCAGCACATTCCGGTCGCTGGACAATGGATTAGCCAGTTTAATATACGAGTTAGGCTGAACTTCGGCGCCTTTGGGCAGCAGGCGAGCCTCTCTCTCTGGGGAGGTCATCCGGTAAGTAACGATCTCCTGCAGACCCAAGCTCACCAGGATATTGCGCAAGCGTTCCTCTCGCGCCAGGTCTGGATTGCCCAGCTGAGGCGGCAGGAGATCCGCCATGCGGATCTCTGGAATACGCTCGTACCCGTAAATGCGGGCGATCTCTTCTAGCAGATCGGCAACTCCCACAATGCCCTGCCCGATGTCCAGGCGATGGTCAGGAGTGGTTGCTCTGATTGTATCTCCGCTGATCTCTACCCTGAACTCCAGTCTTTCCAGTAGCTCGGCTATCTCGTTCAGATCCAGGTGGATCCCCAACCAGCGCTTTACCTCTGCAGGAGTGATTTCTACAACCGGATCCTGTGGTGACTGAGGGTAGTTGTCTACCAGACCGTGCTCAACCACACCGCCGGTTATTTGGCGCATTAATTCCAAACCGCGCTTGACGCCACGTTCTGCCATGGCTGGATGAACTCCCCTGGAGAAGCGGTAGGCAGCTTCTGATTGCAGGCGTTGAGAAGTGATCGTTTTGCGTATGTTAATAAAATTCCAGGCCGCGCCTTCCAGAAGAACGTTGCGGGTTGCGCTGGTCACCTCTGACTCCAGGCCACCCATCACACCGGCAATGGATAAAGGGCCGACGCTATCGCATACCAGCACGGTGAAATTATCCAAAGACCGGTCAACGCCATCCAGGGTTGTCAGTCGCTCTCCTGGGAAAGCAGTTCGGGTGATAATTTTTGGCGGCTTGCCCCCAGCCCTCTGAACCAAAACATCATAATCAAAGGCGTGCAGGGGTTCGCCGATTTCCCACATAGCGTAGTTGGTGGCATCGACGATATTGTTGATCGGGCGCATGCCTGCCAGGCGCAGGCGACGTTGAACCCAGTATGGGCTAGGCTTAACTTGGATATCGCGGATCAGGCCCAGAACGAAGCGCGGGTTTAACTCTGCATCTTGGATTTCAATTGTAGCCTTGCCATCTATTGAGTCTCCCTCGGCTAGAACTTCCACCCATCTGTCCAGGGAAACGCGCAGGGGTTTTTTGGTAATTGCCGCGACCTCACGAGCAACGCCAAAGACATTTGCGTTGCGGGCGATATTGGGGGTGATAGCGATATCCAGCACCGCATCCCCCATATAGTCGACCAGGGGAACGCCGACCGGCGCGTCGCTGTCCAGGATGATGACTCCTTCATGCTCGTCTGAAATGCCCAATTCCTTCTCGGAGCAGACCATGGAATAGGACTCAACTCCCCGAATTTTTGTCCGTTTGAGGGTGGTAGGGACCTGACCAGGTTGGTGCCCGTCAAAGATCTGTGCGCCTTCCCTGGCATAGGCTACTTTTAGCGGGCTTTCAAGTTTACCCAAACCCTTATATGGGAATAAGTTTGGCGCGCCGGTCAGCACGGTATGCTCGCGTTCCCCATCCTGTAGCCGGCATAGTACCAGACGATCCGCATTTGGATGGGGCATCACCTCCAGGATGGCAGCTACCACCAGTTTATCCCGGGACCACTCTAAGCCAGAGATCTTGGTCTCTCGTCTGGAACGCGGATCAGGATTATCGCCACGAATTTCAGTGGATTTTGTTAGCCCAACCAGGCGAATTTCTTCAATTTCTAATCCCGCCATAGTCAGACGGTGAGCAAGTTCCTCAATGGGTAGGTCAATCTCGACAAAATCCTGTAGCCAGGATAGCGGTATTTTCATGATAGTTCTCCCTAAAATTGTTCCAAGAAGCGCAAGTCGTTCGCCCAAAAATAGCGGATATCCTCAATACGATGGCGTAACATACTGATCCGTTCCGGTCCCATACCAAAAGCGAAGCCGGTAAAGCGAGTTGGATCGTAACCACCGTTAGTAAGCACAATTGGATGGACCATCCCGCATCCAAGGATCTCGAGCCAACCGGTTCGTTTACACACCGGGCAACCTGCCCCTCCACAGACAAAGCATTCCACATCCATTTCGGCGCTGGGCTCAGTGAATGGAAAGTGCGAAGCGCGGAAGCGGGTGCGGACCTGTTGGCCGAATAAGCGCCTGGCAAAATCGCTCAAGGTGCCTTTTAGGTTGCTGAAGGTGATCGATTCGCCGACAGCCAAACCCTCCACCTGAGTAAATTGCAGCTCATAGCGGACATTTACCTGCTCGTAACGGAAACACATCCCTGGCAGAATCAAGCGTATGGAAGGTGGGTTATCAGGGTTAAGCGTGGAATACTCTCGCATGGCGTGAATCTGGCCTGGGGAGGTATGCGTCCGTAACAAAACGGGGTTATCGCCCCTCTCGCTGCCTGTGTCTATATAGAAAGAATCTTGCATCTCCCGCGCAGGGTGATTGGGCGGGAAATTCAGCAATTGGAAGTTATATTCATCGGTTTCCACTTCTCGCGAGCGATACACCTGAAAACCCATTTCCGCGAAGATATAGGTGATTTCTCGCAGAATTTGGGTGGAGGGGTGTAACCGTCCCAGTGGGAGAGGCCGGCCAGGAAGAGTGACGTCCAGCTGGGTGGTTTCCAATGACCGTTGTAGGGCTTGCTGGCGAAGCGCTTCCGATTTCTCCGCCAGAGCTGCTTCTAATGCTCTTTTGACCTCGTTGGCACGGCGGCCTATTGCTGGGCGATCTTCTTTTCGAATCTGCCCCAGGCGATCAAAGGTACTCATCAAGGGTGAGCTTCGGCCCATATATGTCACCCTCCAGCTTTCTAGAGCATCATCATCAGAAACCTCTTGTAAAGCAGATTCGGCTTTTATTAAGATTTGGTTCAGTTCTTCAAGCATTGCTCCTCCTTAAAACAAAAAATCTCCCAACCCGTAAGGGACGGGAGATTGAAATCCCGTGGTACCACCCTTGTTGGCTGCCGGCAGCAGCCCACTCGTTATACCAACGGCGAACAGGATTTATGTGGTCGTCACCTGCAGGCAATTGGCTCCCCTGCTAACGCCGGGGTTGCGGCCCAAACTACTTGGTTGGGTGGTTTTTTTGTAAATTTCACCCAACGGTTCCCCTGGGCGGCTCGGGAGGGAACTTCAACCAGTTTCGGCAGCGCCAGGGTCTCAGTCTATGCCCTGGCTTCCCTGTCAGTTTTGGCGAATTTTGACAACCAATCCGCCTGGTTTACTTTCCACCGTCGTGGCCTTTATTTTTATTATCAAGACCTTACCATTCTTATTATCTGCAAAAACGTGCTAATGTCAAGGTGAATCGATTTATTCAAACGTCAATAGTCGTTTGCTTTTCTAATATCTCGATCGTACGCGGGTGTTGTGCATACGCCCCACGTTGGGATGGGGGCAGCATCGCTGCAATATGACACATAATCTCATCTGTATATTGTTGTAAGGCGACGTCCCGGTGCTTGCGTTCGAATGGCGCCAGTATAATCGGTTTTCCAATATGAACATTGATGGTTGGTCGCTTCAACAAGAGCGCCTGTTTCAATCCTTTGAACGTGCCACTAATGGCTATAGGGATAATAGGTACTTTGGCTTTGTCAGCCAGGTAGGCTACTCCAGTTTTAGCTGTATTCAACCCTCCTGTGGGGCTACGAGTACCTTCTGGAGCAATTCCCAACAGACCACCTTTGTTTAAGTGCTCTCGGGCTGCCCGCATGGCATGGGAATCGGCTTCATCACGATTGATCCAAATCCCCCCAACGATATTTACGATGATCCTTAGAAAAGGGTTTTTCAGGTGTTTTTTCGCTACCAGGGCGGTCAGATCTGTCCGGGGAACAAGCGCAAAAATTAGAGGGGCGTCGATTATACCCAGGTGGTTGACTGCCAAAATAGCCGGTCCTCGATGCGGCACATTTTCCAACCCAGAGACGTTTAGCCGGCTAAAAAACTGAAAAAGGAAAGTTGCGATGGCGTATAGAATTTTTCTTTTCATTGGAATTCCCTTGACAGGAATTGTATCTGAAATTAGGGAAACCTACAATTATGCTTTGGTGTCAAATATGATATCCAAGTGGGATGAAGGCAAAAAATCGTGTATAAGGGTATAATCTGCAAGATGGTTATCAAATTTCTAAGACGGCTAAATATGATCCTGCCTGTGGTGATTCTGTTAACCGCCAGCGGCTGTCGGTCAAGTGCTCCTGTGCCAACTGCCTTACCTTCCAATACCCCTTCCTCGCCTGCGCCGGTTATTGCTACACCGACCCATTTGCCACCTACCCAAACACTGGTTCCTTTGGCTGCACAGGTGAATGGCGAAGGAATCACGCTTCAAGAATACCAGGCAGAACTGGACAGGTACCAGACTGCGGTTGGAGAAGCTGGCACGAATATGGCAACCGAGGAAGAGCAACGTGTACTGGAAGATATCATTGACCAGGTTTTGTTGGCTCAGGCGGCAGCGGAGGCGGGATTTGTGGTAGACCAGACTGCGCTGGACAATCGTCTGGAGCAACTGGCGGATGAATTGGGCGGCTGGCAAATACTGTTGGAGTGGATGGCTGATAACGGGTACTCACAGGAAGATTTTCAACGTTCTATGAGCAGAGCTATGGCAGCGGCTTGGATGCGAGATAGAATTGTTAACGCTGTTCCAGAACGGATGGATCAGGTCCACGCCAGGCAAATCCTTGTATTTGACGCTGAAACTGCCCAGAATGTACTGACCAGACTCTCGTCTGGCAAAGATTTTGAGGATTTGGCCTACGAATTTGACCCTGTTTTGGGAGGTGATCTGGGATGGTTTCCAAAGGGTTATCTTGCGCAGGCTGCTTTGAATGAGGTGATTTTCAATATTGAACCAGGAGAAATCAGTGCAGTCATAGAAACTGAACTCGGTTTTCATATTATTCAGGTGATAGAAAAAGCTGTTGAGCGCCCTTTATCTCCTGATGCCTGGCTCTCCATGCAGGTTCAAGCGCTCCGCAGCTGGCTTGGAGAGCGCCGCAACCAGAGCGATTTACAATATTTTCTCCCATAGAACATATAAGGAAGGGAAGAATCAATGGATGCTTTTGATTACGTTGACGAGCAAAAAGCTCCCCCGCCTCGAAATGTCTCAGCTTTAATTTGGAATCTAATGACGGCGTTGGTATTGCTTGGGGTTGTGCTGGTTGCGGTTGTCGCAGCCATGATCTTTTTCAATCCGCAAACAGGAATTAACCCCTTCCCTCCGCCCACGCTACCGGCCCTGGCTTCGTTTCCCACCAGCACGCCAACGGCCCGCAGCATTCTTCCTCCCACCTGGACCCCTACGGCTACGCTTGAGCCTACTGTTACCAACACTCCCCGGCCGACACCTACACCTCTGCTGACTGAAACAGCGGTCTTACCCGCTGAAGCGACCATCACGCCAGGCGGAATGACCTTTGAAGTCCAACAAGGAAACCCTGTGGCGATCTCTAGCGCTGCATTTCGACCAGAACAAGGCTGTAATTGGATGGGCGTCGGCGGGCAGGCCTTAGACCTCAGCGGTGCTCCGGTTCAATGGTTGATTGTGCAATTAGGGGGTGTTTTGGATGGCAAGGGTGTACAAGACTTAACAATGACGGGTACAGCCACGCAATACGACCGGGGAGGCTTTGAATTTACCCTGGCCGATCAGCCAGCTGCATCGAAAAATACCTTATGGGTGCAGCTCTTGGATCAAGCTGGTCTTCCATTATCAGAAAAAATCTATTTCGAGACTTTTGAAGATTGCGATAAGAACCTGATCGTCATAAATTTAAAACAGGTTCGTTAAGACGAACTGCCAATCACCAAGGTAGCTCGTTCCAAGTTTGCTGCATCTTCAAAGCGTCCTCCTCCATAATCGGGCTTTCACACAGGATGCGCCCCTGGCAGTGAAATTCTTTGAGAGCTCGAAATATGGCCTTGATATCAATATCCGCTTCTTCTAAGGGTAGGTGGTTTTTCTCCCCTTTTGCGCCATACTCAATGCCAGAGAGATGAATATGCAACCGTTGCAAGGCCTCCGCGCCTAAGGCTTTGGCATACTGATCCAGGCATTCTGCCCATTTTTCATACCTGTTCATCGAACCATCGCCGGTTCTGGCATGCAGATGCGCAAAATCCAAGCATGGCTCTACCCCCGGGATCGACCGGCTCATTTCCAGCGTATCCTCTAAGGAGCCCAGCAGGGCAGATTTCCCCATCGTCTCCGGGCGCAGTGTGACCGTATTGCCTGCAAATGACAACTCCTGAAGGCACCCCTCCAGGCGGGCAATGGCTTTCGGCAGCACCTCTTGTGGGGAAAGTCCGAAGTAGCTGCCGGGATGAAAGACGATATCCGTTGCACCGGCTAGAAACCCATAATTGGCAGCATCCATCAAGCGTTTACGAGCTTTTGGCCACTCCTCATCGTTAGCATTTAGGTTAATAAAATATGGCGCGTGTACGCTGATCGCCACCTGAAATTTCTGCCCTGCTGCTTGGATTTCATGGCAGGTCTTTTCGCTTACCCGGACTGCGTTTACCCATCCGAGTTCCAACGCGCCCAGGCCCAGCTCACTGGATCTTTGAATTCCACCGACGCTGCCGCCGGGCTTTTTGGGAGTGGAAAGGGGGGAGCCAACCGTGCCAAATAGAAAATGCTCAATGCTCATATTTGATCTCCATTTATCCCGGGTTCATGGTATCTAGTATTTGCTGCCAGAGAGGTGGACCAATGATCAGCAAACCGATTATGAAAGAAGCAGTTGCAGCAATTAACACTGCGGCAGCACCGACGTCTTTCCCGACCCGCGCCAGGTCATGCTGTTGGGGGCTGGCCAGATCTACGACAGCTTCGAGAGCAGTGTTTACAAATTCTGCTGTCCAAACCATGGCGACTGCCAGGGTGATTACTGCCCAATCCTGGGCGGAAAGTCTTAACCAGACGCCAACCACGAATACTGCTACGCTTATCAGGGCATGTATCCAGGCGTTCCTTTGAGTGCGGATAACGTACCACCAGCCCGCAAAAGCATACCGAAATGAGCGTGCACGAGAGTATAAAAATGAAGACATTGTTTTATAAGGGGGAGATCGGATTTCCTAAACGGGTCAGAATTTCTGACTGGGCTGCCCACATCTTGGCCTTCTGATCTGGATCGCTGTGGTCATGACCGACAAGGTGCAAAATGCCATGCACAACCAATAATTCAATTTCTTGTTCAAGCGGATGACCTCCTCTTTGCGCCTGAAAAATGGCTCTCTCGTAGGAGACAATCACGTCTCCCAGATAGCGCGCTTTTGTGTCTGGATCGATGTAGTCAGCCGGGAAGGCCAGGACATCTGTTGGTGCATCGACTGCCAGGTACTCAAGATTCAACTGGTGGGTCTGGTCATCATCTGTCAGCAGAATGGTGAGATCTACTTCACCAATGTCAGGAATGGTTGCTAGGGTTTCTGAGGCAGCCTGGTTGACAACCGATTGTTGGAAAGCAGGTGAGACATTTTCTGAAATTTGCAGATGGATCATTTGTCTTTCCCTTCCATCTGATCAGAGGGAGGATTTGGGTGGATCTACATATTGGGCAGGCAAAACCTCCAACGCTGGCTCAGCTGTGAGCTGATCTTCAGGATAGCTTTCTTTGAGACCCTCTGGCAGCGCGTCTAATTTGGGGTATTTTATCCGAGGATGATAAATGCCTCGCAGGGTAGTGGTAAACGAATCGATCACCGTTTCCAGATCAAACAAGGTTAAGTCGGTGTATCTTAAGCTACCAATTTTTAAGTGTAAGTCGATTACATCTTTAATCAGTGCGCGCAGTTCCTCCTCATTTTTGGGATGTTCTGCCCGAACGCGCGCTTCGCAGCCATCAGCAAGCATAAGCAAAGCGGTCTCTTTGGATTGTGGAGCTGGCCCGGGATATTGGAAATCTTCCAAATTTAACCTGCTCTCATCCCGTCCGGCTGCCTCTAGCGCTTTGGTGTATTGGTAGCGGGTGATCATATCCCCATGGTGTTCTGAAATAAAATCATGTATGCGGCGAGGCAACCGGTACTTGCGGGCTAACTCCAGCCCTTTTGGAACATGCTGGACGATAATAGATGCAGAGGTGGTTGGGTCGAGTTCGTCGTGAGGATTTGGATTACCAGGCACCTGGTTTTCAATAAAAAATATCGGATCCATGGTTTTGCCGGCATCATGGTATAGAGCACCCACCCGAGTCAGTAGAGCGTCTGCGCCGATCCGTTCTGCAGCTTGTTCAGCAAGGTTTGCTACTTGCAGGCTGTGCTGGTATGTCCCAGGGGCAGTCCTCAGCAGCAATTGCAGCAGGGGATGGTCTGGACGGGATAACTCCATAAGCTGTAGGGCAGTGGTCATACCCAAAAGTTGGGCCAGAAAGAATTGGAGTAGTAGGGTTAAACCCGCCGTAGCAGCCCCATTGATGAATGCCGCGCCGGTTAATGTCAATAGACCGGTCATGTCCGTATCCGGTTGGGGCAGACGGTAAACCAAAATAACTGCCGCTCCGGAGAGGGCAACCGCCAAACCAGTCCAAAAGAAAGAGGTAATTCGCCGACCCCGGCCGAGGATCAGCACGCCGAATAAGCTGCTGATCACATAAAAGATCGTCAGTTCCAATGCATACGGAATCCCATAAGTGGACAGGATTGCCAAAGGAAGCACCGTGACCAGGGCAGGCTTTGCCCCAATCAAAGAAGAAACTACCAGAGCATAGGCAGAAATTGGCAGCAGATAAGGGAACACTGTGTGCCCAGGGACAAACAGGCGTGCAATAACCAAAAAGATCAAGTATAACGCCGCCATCATGGTAATGGCCCTTAAATCTCCAGCCAGTTTTGCATTTCTGCGCAAATAGACGCCCATGAAAATGAGGATTAACAAGATCAAGGCAGCCGCGCTGGTCAGGTCCTGCCAGCGAATTTCGGGTTGCGTCAGCCCAAACTGCAACAGGGCTTCCATGTCAGTTGCAGAAATGATCGCTCCGCGCGGGACGATCGTTTCGCCCGCGGCAAAAGAGCGAGAGACCGGCTGTACAGCTGCAACTGCCTGTTCTCGGGCTGCCTCGGTCAGAGCCGCATTGTAAATGCTGTTTGGGGCAATGAATGCTGAGACCAGCTCAGCAACGATTTCTGCTTGATCTTCAGAAAGCGACAGACTGATCAGGGTCAGCACGTTGGTACGAGCTTCTTCCAGCCTGTCCTCACGTATGGTTGTGCGCATGACCTGTTCGAGAACAACGATTGCCTCTCGGCTGATCGCCTCCCAGCGCGAGTTGCTCGTTGCCAGGATGCTCTGAGCAGTCTCATGGTCAAGGTGGATGTCTTCTAAGGCAGCTAGATCCGTTAACTTTTGTTCAGGTGTGGCAGAAAGATCGGCACGCACAGCGGTGATAAAGGACAAAGCCGCCCGCAGCCTTTCTAATTGGCGCCGGGCAACACCCGGATCGGCCGCGCTATATACTGGCCTGACTTCAACGGCTACCCTCTCACGCTGGATCTGCGTCAGGATTTCACTTTCGTAGGTCAAGGCTTGCGGGGCCCGGTAATCTTGATCAGCAACATCTCCATCTCTCAATGGCGCATCTTGAAAGAGGACAGAGTATGGTAGCAGTAAGGCAAGAAAGGCAACCCCTCCCATAATGATAAATAGAGCGCTGTAAAAAATCGCTCTGCGAGCAGGTTGCAGTTTATTTTGTTTCGTCATTTTTCTTTATTGTAATAACCGGCGCACGCTTTGGCTGGCTTGCTCGCCAGTCGCACGACCTTTAAGTTTCGGCATCAATACCTTCATGACCTTTCCCATATCAGCCGGGGAGGTGGCATTTGCTTCAGCAATGGCAGCGCGAGTGAGCGCATCTAATTCATCCTGTGTCAAAGAGGCCGGTAGATATTTTTCCAATACCGACATCTGGCCTCTTGCAGAGTCTGCCATATCCAGCCGGTGGGCTGCTTGGGATTCGGCGATTGTTTCCTGGTATGATTTGATTTCTTTTTGAAGGACACTGATGACCTCTGCTTCATCTAACGGCTTCCTTTTCTGGATTTCAACCAGTTTGATGGCTGAAAGGGCCATCCTCAAGGCGTTTTTGCGTGAGTCGTCGCTGGCGCGGATTGCATCTTTTAGATCGTTTTCAATCTGAGTTTTTGTGTCCATGAAGTTCATTATACCTATTTTTAGTGTAAAAGTCATCCAACGCCTATTTAACCCATTGGAAAGCGCATACGCTGCCCGCCCAGCAAATGTAAATGGATGTGGAACACAGCTTGCCCGGCATCCGGACCGGTATTGATAATGAGCCGGTAGCCAGTCTCGTGAATGTTTTCTTCCTCAGCCAGGCGGCTGGCGATGGTAAACAAATACCCCACCAGGCCTTCATCCCCTTGGGTTAGATTGTTGGTCGAGGCAATATGCTTGATCGGGACGATCAATATATGGGTGGGAGCGGCAGGATTGATGTCACGGAAGGCAGTGACCTGATCGTCCTTATACACGATATCCGCGGGTATTTCCCCTTTGATGATCTTGCAAAAGATGCAATCCGTGTTCATTTTTCCTCCTGATATATCCTCTTCGAAAAAGCTTCTATTGGTTGGTTGGATGGGGATGATAATTTCCTGGTACAGTCCCTACCGGGTAGCAATCCATTCGACCGTGATTGGTCCTGAATTCTTCACGAATTGATCCAGCGTTGCCTTCTACTGAAAATAGCTATAATTCACCGAAGAGACCATCTTCGGTCAGGGACGTTAGCTTAACCTCATTGATGGTATTCCAGGGATTCTCGCTGGCAATAGCCGAAATGCGCAAGTAATTGTCGCTCAGGCCTTGGAGTTGCCAGGTCTTCGGGCCTACCAGGGTGGCTTTTTCCCAAAGCACGGATAGTGACTGGCCCAGGAATGAACGCCGGTAGTTAATAGATGACTCGGAAAAGATTCCCCGCATTTTGGCATTGCAGGCTTTCCGGATAGAGTGCGGGATCTGGTTGGGCAAGCGAGCTGCAGCTGTACCGGCTCGGGCTGAGTAAGTGAATACGTGTCCGCCGGCAAAATCCATGGATATCACAAAAGACATGCTTTCGTCAAACTCAGCCTGCTCTTCTCCGGGAAAGCCTACAATGATGTCGGTGGTGATGGCTATCCTGGGAATAAGCTTCCGGGCATTGCAGAGTAATCGTGCATATTCCTGTGGTTTAATTTTACGCCCCATCCGCCGGAGGGTTGCTGCGCAACCTGATTGCAGGGGTAAATGCAGGTGAGGGCATAGGCGGGGATCTTTCCAAAGGGCTAGGAACTCCTCATCAATCTGCCAGGGTTCCAGCGATGATAGCCGCAGCCGGGGGATATCAGTCTCCGCCAGGATGGTTTTAAGCAGGAATTTCAAATCAAGTGGCTGGCTGAGATCTTTTCCCCAAGAGCCCAGATGGACTCCGGTTAGAACAATCTCCCGCGCCCCGCCTGCCAGGGCACTATTTATATCAGACAATACATCGGTTACCCTGCGGCTGCGCCCTGGCCCGCGGGCAATCGTTGTGATGCAGAATGTGCAGTGACTATCGCAGCCATCTTGTACCTTAATGAAGGCACGGGTGCGGGAGTGGGCGCCGGGCAGTGGCTCTCTTTGCAAGGGTTCCAATTCAAATGCATTTGAAGAGATTTGCAGCAGCTCGGTTACCAACTGATCTTTTGCCTGGTTTGGAATAACCTGGCTGACATTGGGGAGAGCAGCTGCTCCTTGTGGATCCAGAGTGGCCCAACAACCGGTGGCTATAACTTGTTGGGCGCCAGCACGGGCTGCCTGGCGGATCTTCTGGCGTGAATCAGAGGCTGCAGCAGCAGTGACCGTGCAGGTGTTCACTACCACCAGATCAGCATCCTTCGCTTGGGATACCAAGCTGTGTCCGGCAGCCCGGAATTGGCGTGCGAACAGCTCAATTTCGCTTTGATTAAGTCGACAGCCGATTGAATCCAGATAGATTTTCATAAAATACGCTTAGGGTTTTAAAACCTTGAAATTGTCAAAAAGAATGTCTGTACCCGGGGTTTCAAACGTCCCTGCAATCAGGCCGACATCTCCGGCGATAAAATCGATGTCCTCCACCTCAATTAACTTATGCCCATTTACTGCCAGGCTAAGGGAAGATCCCAGACAGGTTGCCCTAATCTGGTTGCTTGCCTGACCCTGGCGGATAACGTCGCTGGTTTGCATCTTTTCCATACCGATCAATTGGAGTTGATTATCTTTGTACTTCCCGATCGAATAATATCCGTCGCTGCTAATTTCCAAGAAATAAAAATTGTTTTCGTCCTGATAGCGACAGATGACCCCGTAATCGTTGTCATCTGGACCTGCTATCTTGGTCGCATCGACCTCGATCACCACATCCGTAAAAAACAAGCGCGGGATGGATACTTTTCCAGTCACAGCAGAGGTGACCAGGATACGAAAGCTGCCATCAAAATATTCAGTTTTCCCAAATTCATCTTCGCCCTGCATCCATCCGCTGTTCAGATCGGAGAAATCATCCTTGAATAACACCCCTCCGGAAGGGACGATTTCCCCTCCGATGACAGGGGTCATCGCACAGGCAGGCAAGAGGCAGGTCAACATTATTACGCTGAGAAGCAGCAGGACAGATTTCTTCACGTTTTATGGTTTCAGGACTTTGAAATTATCGAAAAGGATATCTGTGCCCGGGGTATCCCAGGTGCCGGCAATAAGCCCCACATTGCCCTCGCTGAGATCGCCATCCGTTACATCTATAAGATGCTTTCCATTGACGGACAGGCTTAATGTTCCCTGGTTGCAGACAACCTCAAGCTGATTGGTTGCTTCTCCGGTGTGGATATTGACATCA
Organism: Anaerolineales bacterium; assembly: GCA_046485135.1. GTDB lineage: Bacteria > Chloroflexota > Anaerolineae > Anaerolineales > UBA4823 > CAZAQS01. Next base: position 20,536 of record JAWOHN010000109.1, read on the forward strand.
TCTAGTTGAGGTTCGTCCATGCCAATCCATTGCTCATTACCGTCGATGAATTTGCTGACGCTGTAATATCCATCGCTGCTAATGGTAAAAAAGTAAAAATTATCGGAGTCCTTATAACGGCAGATAACGCCGATTTCATTAAAATCTGGGCCACCGATCTTGCTAGCATCAACTTCTATCCGGACATCTGTGAACAACTGACCTTTTGGGATGCTCCATAGATAATAATCATTCCGGTTGACAAGTATCCGGTAGCCTTCGTTGAAATAATCTGTTAATCCTTCATCTGTTTCCATGCTGTACCAGCTTCCGGAGGTATCGGAGAAATCATCCTGAAACAGAACCAGCGGCTGGGTGGTTGGAGGAACCTGGATAGTATGGTTAGCTGGGGATGCATTGCAGCCCATTACAGCAAAGGATATAACGATCACCATCCAAATAGCAGTATATTTTTTCATTTGGACACCGAAATGGGTAGCACTCCATTTTTTTGTGAAGAACCCAGACATTGAGCGTTTTGCGCATGTGCATCGTACGAAACACCCCATGTCCGAACTGCCCACTCTCAAGTGCATGGCTACTCCTTATTTTAGCATACGAGAAATATCAAGGAAAGTACTGGTATAGCAGCCGGTCCACTTTTTCTGCGATGGCGGTGTTAGGCGCTAGCTCGCGAGCTTGGTAGAGAGACTGAGCTGCCTGCTGAACATCCCCTTGAACCAGGTAGTTCAGTCCGATATGTAGATATGCCAGGGGAAAATCGGGGTCGATAGCTAGGGCCTCCTGTAGATACTGTTGGGCGTGATCATATTCTTCCAGGAAGTAGTATGTTTTCCCTAATGTCACTAAGGAAGACGGATTCTGTGGGTCTAACTCATAGGCATGTAGAGCTGCTGGTAATGCAAGCTCCTGCAACTGAATCTGGTGCCGGAGGGCAAACTCTGCCAAGGCCTGCCAATAGAGCGGATCTTTCGGAGCCAAATCAATGGCTTTCTGGTAGGCCGTTTGAGCCTCTGGCAGATTGCCCATCTCTGACAGAGTATTTCCGATTTCAAGATGGAAGGCGGGGTTGGAAGGATCCAAATGGGTTGCGTTCCCAAGATACTCCAGGGCTAATTCAAGTTGTCCCAAACGTTGCCAGTACAAAGCCAGGAAGCTGTTGGCAGCCAATGACTCTGGATCAAGCAGGTATGCTTTTTCAAGCTCGATCAAACTCTGCGTTTGTTGCTCTTCTGCCGGTGACAGGTGCTGGCGAGCCTCTCCCAAAAATGCCCAGGCCTCAGCATAATCGGGTCGTGCCAGGGTTGCCTGCTGGAATGCCTCAACTGCCAGATCCCATTCATCGATCGATGCCAGCGCGCGTCCAGCCAATATATTGGTATAAGCAGTCTCCCCGGATAAGCGAGCAGTATTTATGCTTCGCCGGATGGTATTGGCAGTGTCAGAAAACTGTGGATCGATGGCTGCGGCTTGCTCCAGGTATGCCGGAGCAGACTCCGGTTGTGTTGCTGTCAGGATCAGACCAAGCTGGTAATAAAGGGCAGCCTCGTTTGGATTGAGAATGATCAATTCCTTTAAATCTTCCATCATGGCTGGGTAATCTTTTTCAAGCTGGTGGGCCTTTACAAGACGGTTGAGGATAATTATCTTTGCTGCGTTTCCCTCCGCTTGCGCTTTTTGCCAGTATTGAATGGCGTTCGATGGGTCGCCTTCCTCAAGGTAGGTATCTCCCATGGCTATTTGGGCTTCAAGCGAGAGACTGCCAAGAGCGGCAGCTTTGTCTAGGAATCTCCTGGCAGCCTGGGGGTCGTTGCCCTTAATAGCCAGTAGCCCGGCTTTTTCCCATAAATCGGCGCGCCATTCATAATAGCCAGCCACGTGAGCAATGCTCCTGGCAGCGCTTTGGTAAGCACCGAAGCCCTCCGCCAAATTTCCTTCTCGCAGATAACGTTCGACGAAATGGGGGCGTGTTGATATCCCCAGCAGCGGGATCAGCAGCAGGGGTGCCAGGAGTCGCACAAGCAAATCAAGATGTAAAAATCTAGCCATCTCCCTGATTATATTGCACAATTTGTAAACATGCTGTCAGGATAGGCCACCGGTTGTTGAATTAGATTGTATCTACTTGGATCGGATAAGATCCACCCGCTTAACGGCTATAATACAGAAATTGCTGTGTATCCAATAATTCAACCTTATTTTCAATATCCCGAACTCACACATATTCAACAGGAGGCAAAATGGATTTTAAGCTATCCCAGGAACATCAAATGGTTCAAGAGATGGTTCGTGATTTTGTCCGTAAAGAGGTTGCTCCTGTTATTAAGGAGTACGATCGCAAGCAGGAGATGGCTTCATTCATCCTGCCCCGGTTGGGAGAGCTGGGGATATTAGGCATTTGCATTCCCGTTCGCTATGGGGGGCAGGGGATGGATTATATTTCCCTGGGTTTGGCTTGCGAGGAATTGGAAGTTGTTGATACTACTCTGCGGGTGGTTATGTCAGTTCACATGGGTTTGAACAGCATGGGATTGCTGCAGTGGGGTAGTGAAGAACAAAAGCAACGATTTTTAGTACCCCAAGCTCGGGGTGAAAAAATCGCCTGCTTTGGATTGACAGAACCCGGGGTTGGTTCTGATGTTGCAGCTTTGGCCTCCACAGCCCGGCGGGAAGGATCGGAATACGTGCTGAATGGTGAAAAGATGTGGATCTCGCTGGCTACCAAAGCTGATCATTGCTTGTGGGTCGCTCGCACAAATCCAGGTGCAAAGAATCCCCATGAAGGACTGTCAGCATTTGTAGTTGAGTTAGATCGCCACGGAGTGTCTACCGGGGATATCCATGGCAAACTGGGTGTGCGCGCTGGATCAACTGGTTGGATAGCTTTGCAAGATGTGCGTATTCCCCTTGAAAACCGGATTGGAGAGGAGGGGGAAGGTTTTAAGATTGCCATGTCTTGCCTGGACAACGGGCGTTATACTGTGGCTGCTGGCGCAACTGGGTTGATTCGGGCCTGCCTGGAGGCCAGTGTGCGTTATTCCAAGGAGCGCAAAGCATTTGAGCGCGAACTGGGTAGATTCCAGCTAATTCAGCAGAAAATTGCGCGTATGGTACAATTTTATGACGCGGCGCGTCTTCTTTATCTACGTGCAGGTTGGCTGAAAAACCAGGGCTTGCGCAATACCAGGGAGACCTCATTGGCAAAATGGTATGCCACCGATGCTTCATTTGAAGCTGCCTCCGAGGCCGTTCAAATCCATGGGGCATATGGCTACAGCGACGAGTATGATGTAGAGCGTTACCTGCGAAATTCTAAAGGGGCGGTTATTTACGAAGGAACCAGCGAGATACACCAGTTAATTCAGGCGGGTTATGCCCTCAATTATCGCCAGGATACCCCTTTACGTTGTGAGCTCCCGGCGTATGATGCCGCTCTCTGGCAGGAATAAGCAATGGTCGTGTAAGTCCGTGATGATAATTTGATCGTAACCGGTCAACCTGCCAACGAAGGTTTTAACCTCAAGGTTTACGCTTAATTCACTAAATCAAGATTTGCAAGCCAGATAAACACACCGGATTATTCATAGAGGAGGTCAACTTGAAAATCGTAGTTTGTGTCAAACAAGTCCCTGACTCAGCTGCCAAGGTGGTTGCTGAGAACGGAAAAATCTCCTGGGGAGATGCGCCGCTGGTCATCAATCCCTGGGATGAGTATGCAGTGGAAACCGCTTTGAAGTTTCAGGAATCACAAGGCGCCAATGTTATTGCGGTCACCGTGGGGGATGAAAGCGCCATGGAAGCCCTCAAACATGCTCTTGCAATGGGGTGCAAGGAAGCGATCCTGGTTTCAGATGCCTCCCTGCAAAAAACTGACAGCCAGGCCACAGCCCGTGTTCTGGCGGCTGCCATTCAGAAGGTTGCTGAAGGTGAAGGCGTTGACCTGGTGTTTTTTGGTCGCCAGGCCATTGATGGCGACATGGGTGTGACCCATGCCCAGACCGCGCGGGTTCTTGGCTGGCCAGCTCTTACGTTGGTATCACAGATAGATAATCTGGATGCCGCGGCTGGAAAAATCCAGGTACAACGTTCGACCGAAGAGGGGCGCCAGGTTGTGGAAGGAAAATTACCGGCGGTTGTCAGCGTAGGCAAGGATATTGGCGAGCCTCGTTATCCATCATTCATGGGCATCCGCAAAGCCTCACGAGCTGTCATTCCGACCTGGTCACTGGCTGATCTTGGCATCGAGGCTCCTCAAGTGCATGTCGATTGGTCTGATGTTACCAACCCACCTGTCCGCGAGGTGAAGTGCGAGTTTATCAGTGGGGGAACAGCTCAGGAAATTGCCGAAACGTTGGCTGACAAAATCTTGGAAGAGAAGGTGCTGTGATGAGCAACAAGGTTTGGGTTTACATTGATCAATTTAAGGGGGAGGCTTTGCTGACATCCTGGGAAGTGTTGGGAGCGGCGAAGAGCCTGGCAGAAGATTTGGGATCAGGTCTAACAGCCCTTGTGCTTGGTCACGAGGTTGGCCCGTTGGCTGAGCTGGCTGGACAGTACGGTGCAGATGAGGTTTTGCAGGCTGATGATCCAATTCTGGTCGATTATCGTCCTGAGCCATATACTTCCACCATCGCCAAGTTGGTAGGAGAAGCTCAACCAGAGGTGATCCTGTTCCCGACCACCAGCCGGGGCCAGGAGTTGGCTGGCATGTTGGCTGTTGATTTGAATACCGGCGTGCTGGTCGATGTGACCGCCCTGGAGGTTCGGGATGGTGATATTGTGGCTACCCGTCCTGTTTACGCTGGTAAGCTGCTGGCGAATGTGCTGACCAAAGCTCGCCCTCAGATCATTACCGTGCGCGTGCGGGCTTTTCCAAAAACAAACCAAGACGCCAACCGGGCCGCAAATGTCGTACGGGTACAGGTGGACCTGGATGAAGCTGCACAAAAAAGCAGCGTCTTGGATTATGCTGAAGCGGGTGGTGGGGTAAGCCTTTCGGACGCGGCTGTGATTGTATCCGGGGGTCGGGGCATGTCCAATAATCCCGCTTTACAAGCCCCAGCTGGCCTGGATGAGCGAGAAGCTGAAATCTGGCGTGCTCAGGAAGGATTTAAGCTGGTCGGAGAGCTTGCGCAGGTATTGAATGGAGCGATGGGCGCCAGCCGGGCAGCAGTAGATGCAGGGTATGTGCCTTACCAGCACCAGGTCGGACAAACCGGCAAAGTGGTTGCCCCAGACCTGTATATAGCTTGCGGTATTTCAGGCGCTATCCAGCATTTAGCCGGTATGCGCAGCAGCAAATTGATCGTTGCGATCAACAAGGACCCTGAAGCACCGATTTTCAAGCTGGCACGTTACGGTGTGGTGGGAGACTTGCACCAGATCGTCCCAGCACTTTCCGAAGCCTTTAATAAACGTCTTGGGAAATAAATCATAAAGAGATTCCGCCGTTCGGCCAAAGATGGCCTTTTTATTCGAAGTACTAGGTCCTAGAATGCTTAATATTCATGCCTAAAATTCATCTTGACACTGCTGTCAAGACGTGATAATCTTTTCTCCGTTGTCTGGCGCAGAAGTAACGCACGCAAGCTACCAGGAGAGAACGATTGCAGCCTGTCATCTAGGACTTGTCTGTGTCTAAGACAGCAATGTCAGGAGAAAATGTAATGACAGAACGTATTGTTGGAACTGTCAAGTGGTTTAACACTTCAAAAGGTTATGGCTTCCTTGGTCGTGATGATGGCGAAGATGTTTTTGTCCATTTTTCATCGATCAAGGCAGATGGCTATCGACGCCTGGAAAAAGGTCAGGCGGTAGAATTTTCCGTTGAGGAAGGACCGAAAGGCCTGCAAGCCAGCCATGTAGTCCTGCTTCAACCCACAGCGACATAAAACCTAAAAAGGTCCGTCTCAAAACGGACCTTTTTGGGTCAATTAGCTGAAAGATTTGATCTGTGCAGAGAGCGTGCTCTTTACACAGATCGTTTATTAATTTGGCGAAAATGAATGCCCAACCCGACAAAACTGGCTGTTGCAATCATGCCAACCACAAAGCCCCCATACCAAATTGCAGTCGGTCCGATGTTATCGTTCAACGCGCCGCCCAGAACCGGCCCGATTCCTGATGCGATTCCCCAGGTCAGTCCATAAATACTCATATACCTGCCGCGCATGTCTGCGGGAGAAAGGTTGGCGGTCAGCGTGGTCGCGGTGGGGATCAGGATCAGCTCTCCGGCAGTCAAGATGATCATGCTGCCCAGAAACGCCCAAAAGCCTTGTCCCAAAGCCACACTTCCAACTGCCAACGCGTACAGAAAACTACCGCTTGCCAGCATGAACAGGGGCGGGCAGCGTTTAGTCGCCTGAATTATCATCATTTGAAACAAAACCACCAGGACGGCGTTTGTGGTAGGGATCAGACCATATTGGCTTTCGGGTACCTGGAAGTTTTGTTTGGCGTACACAGCCAGGAGTACCCACATGATGGCTGAGCACATCTGAGTGAGGACAAAAGTGCCCGAAAAGAACATGAAGGGTTTGTCACGCAACACTTGCCCGTAGCCGCCCAGGCTGCCCTTTTTGGCTGGGCTATCTCTACCCGCCTGGGGCAGTGTTTCTTGTGCATAAAAGGTCAAAAGTAACGCGTAACCGAGCATGCCTGCAGCAGCTATAGCAAATGCAGTTGTATATGAGCGGGTGGCTATGAACCCGCCGATTGCTGGTCCGAGCGCGACACCAACGTTATGACCTATTCGCAAAAGAGAGTATGCGTCCAGGCGTTTTTCCGACGGAATCATATCGGCCATCATCGCGTCAGCGCCGATCCGGTATAGCGGGTTGAATGCACCGCTGAT